>CAISGR010000018.1 GCA_903884945.1 uncultured bacterium | reverse complement strand
CATGATAGGGAAGATGTTTGTCTTGGCAAAGTAGGCCTTTTCGACCTCGACGAAGTTCGGAAAGAGGCGCCGCACATTGGTCGTGCGTCTCCTCGGGTAACAGTACGACATGACCGCTCGCCGCTGCCTGCCGCGCGAGCGCGCCCTCGGCGTTGCAAGTGATGACGAGGTGATGCACCGAGAGGCGTGCATTCGCGAGCTCGACTGCAGCGACGCTCTCGGGGCTGTTCCCCGAGCGCCCGAACGACACCATCAGCGTCGGTCGCTTCGCATCGAGATAGAACTCCGGCGCCCCGACGATGTCGGTGGTGGACACCGCCTCGACCGGGCGGCCGAGCGTCGCAGTCAGCCAGGGTGCGAGGCATTCGCCGATGAATGCGGACGTGCCCGCGCCGCAAAGCATGATGCGAAGATCGCGCTTCTCAAGCAGCGGCGCGAGAAAAGCCTCGATCTCGCCGCGCTTCGCTTCGAGCACCGCCTGCGTGGCGCGCAGCGTCGCAGGCTGTTGCAGGATTTCGCGCCGCGTCCAGCTGTCGTCGCTGGTCGTGTGCCGGTCGGGCGCAACAAGGGTCTTAGGCATCGGGATTGCAGGCTCCATGATAGGCATCGAGCGTCGCGCCGATCCGCGCGACGATCAGATCAGCGGGATCGAGCGTCGCAGTACCGGCGCGGACAGCGTCATAAGCGACGGGAAGATATTGGCTGAGCAGCGGCAACGGCGGCACATGCGTGCGCAGGTTCTCGAACAGCTTGGCCTGCGCGACGGCGATCACCGGGTCAGGCCAGTAATAGCGGATCCGGTCGCTCAGGCTGTACTGCAGCTGGAGATCGAGCGCGGCACCGGTTTCGTGATAATATTTGCGCCAGTTGCCGGGCTCGGCTTTCATCCGCGCGATCGCCACCTCGCGGAGGTTGGCGCGCTCGGTTGGCGCGACCGTCTCGCGCTCGATCGCGTCGAGCGCCCATAGCGCCTCGCGCAGCGCGAAGGTGACGCCGGGACCGACCTTGAGGATCGCGAAATGGTCGCGCACGAGCGCACGCAACGCGGTGGCCGTCTGATAGTCGGTCGAATGCGCCTCAAACACGACATGATCGACCGGCACGATCGCGGCGCTGAGCGCCACCGCGGCTTCGGGACGATAATCGACCACCTTCATGTGGTCGAACTCGACACCGGGCTGGACGACGGTGGCGATTACACGGTCCCACGCGCGCGCCAGCCCGCTCTCGGCGAACAAGGTGCGGTGCATGTCGAGCGTCGCCAACGCCGCCTCGGATGTGGTGGGCGTGAGCGCGTCGAGATCCTCCGCCGCGCCGCCAGGCACGGGGACTTCGGTGCCGATCACATAGACCGGCGCGTCGGCCGGATGACCTGCATAGGCGTCCTCGGCTGCACGACACAGGCGCGCCGCGCGCTCGGCGATCAGCTGCTCGGGCAGCGGCGTGGGGTCGTCGGCACATGACATCGAGCAGTCGAGGTGGATCTTCGAAAAGCCCGCGCGGATATAATCGGCGACCATGATCTCGGCTTTTGTCATTGCGTCTGCGGCCGGCAGGCTGGTCCAGGCATTGGGACCGAGATGATCGCCGCCGAGCGCAAGCCGCGCCAGCGGGAAGCCCAGGCGATTGGCGATCCCCTCGACGAAGCGGCGAAAGTCGGCGGGTACCATGCCGGTATAGCCACCGTCCTGATTGACCTGATTCGACGTCGCCTCGATCAGCACGATCGGCGCATCGTGCCGCAGCGCGTGGACGAAGGTGGCTTCGATCACCAGCGGATGGGCCGAGCAGACAGAGGTCACGCCGATCACCTCGCCCTGCTTGTGCCGCGCGACGATGTTTCGAATCAGCTCCATCGACTTCTCCTTTCGCAGCTCTCTAGCGGAGCGCTTTAGATTTCGCAACGAATCGAAGCAAAACGAAATCTATTTCGTCGCGAATGCCCCGGCTGCCACTTCTTCTTCATCGACGGTATCGGGCTCGAATGCGAGCATCAGAGAAGCGGCGAGCGCGAGGCCGATTCCGACCAGCTTGATCGACCCCGGCATCACGCCGAGTGCGATCAGCGAGATGATCGCGGTGGCAAGCGGCGCGCCGGCATTGGTCAGCGGCGCGACGATGATCGCCTTGCCGTAGCGAAATGCGAACACCAACGTCAGCGCGCCAATCGCGTTTAGCAGCTGAATCCCCGCCGCCAGCCATGGGCCGTCCGCACCATAATTGATCGGGTGGCTGAAATCCGTCAGCGCCAGCGCGACGGGCACCAGGGCGAGGCCCGTCACCGTCATGTAAAAAAAGATGCTTTCGCCCGACATGATATGGTTGGCGGACTTCATGAAATAGGCCTGCAAGCCCCAGCACCCCATGACGATCAGTGCCATCCACAACCAGCTGCCGCCCGCAGCATCGCCGCCAGGCGCGAAATCGAAGGTCGGCAGCGCAAGCAGCGCCAGCACGATGCCGGCCGCGCCCAATCGACCGGTCCGCTCGCCCATCAAGAGGAACGACAAGGCGATCGTAACCACCGGCGACAACGAGATGACCGGGAAGATCAGATAGGCCGGCCCGCGCGTGACGGCGTAGAACAGCACCATCTGCCCGCCGGCGCCGAGCAACCCGACGGCGAGGCCATAGGCGATTGCGCGCGGGTCGGTGTCGAGCTTCCACTTCGCCTGCGCGAGGACGATCAGCGCCGGCGGGATCATCGTCAGCGCCCAGACGCAATAGACCAGGGTCTCGGGAAAACCGTGCTGTGGGGAAAGCCCCGAAAAAGCGCCCCAGATTCCCCACAGGACCACCGTCGCCAAGGCATTCAACAGCCATACGCGGCTATTGGGCATCGTGCTTGCGCTCATGCGGCAGTCTCTTCCTGAACAGGCGTAGCCGCGATGACGAGAAAATGCTCGAAGCGCGCCGGGATGGTGGCGACGGGACCGCTGACAGTGCCGAGCGATTGGCCGGTGAAGCTGTCGGTCAGACGATGTCGCCCGGACCCAAGCCCGCGCAGGATTACGGCGCCCGACCATGTGTCGGCATAGAAGGCATAATGCATCTGCCCGCCGGCGCGGATCGCATGGCCCTCGGGCTTGTCGAAGCCAATGTCATACAGCCCGCCGAGATACTCGCCCTTGGGGAGCATGTTGGCGCGATACAATGCGATCCATTTGCGCCACAGCACTTCACGCTCGGGCGTCAACGCGATGCCGCCGGGGGGCAGCGGGTCGATGGTATTGACCGGATCATGCGGCCAGGTGAATTTGGTCGAGAGGATCGCGCCGATCCCGTAATGCGTGGCGAAATCATTATGCCGGTCGCTCAATTCGACATGGTCGCCCGCGAACGGTGCCGACGGGCCCATCATCGCTTTGAAGGTCTTCCCCTTCAATCGGATCTGCCACGACGAGGTCGGGTCGGATGCGGGCGTGTGGTTCATGCCGGCAATGTTGTGGAACGCAAAGGAATCGCCGCACGGGCAGATCTCGATCACCGCATCCGGGTTGATCGCCATCGCCTCCTGGTACAGCGCCTTCCAGAAATCCTGCAGTTTCTCGTAGGATTCCTCAGGGCGTGCGTGGTTATGCGCCGGATTATAGCATGGCGCGACGCCGTTGAGATGCTGCCCATCGAGCTTGAGCCCCTCGAACCCCCAATCGCCGATAATGCGCCGCACCTGGCCGCGGAAATAGTCGACCACCGGCGGATAGGCCGGGCACAAGGTGAAGGCATCCCAGAAGCTGACATTCTGCGCTGCGCCGGTCTTGTCGAGCAGCAGCATGTCGGGATGATCGCGCAGCAGATCGGTCCCCGGGTCGGCCGCGAGCGGCGCCAGCCACAACCTGGGGCGCATCCCGCCGGCTTTGATCCGGCCGGCGAATGCCTTCATGTCGGCATCGCCGCGCGGGAATTTCTTCAGGTTGAGCTTCCAGTCGCCCTCCGACGTCTGCCAGCCATCGTCGAGCACGGCCCATTCGAGGCCGATCTCCTTGGCCTTGCCCATCGCGGTGAGCACTTCGGTAGTGGTGAAATCTCGCCCATAGCCCCAGGCGCACCAGACCGGTGCATAGCTCGGTTCGGGGATGACGGGCGCCTTGAGGCCGCGCTCGGCCATGAGCCGCCGATAGGCGTCGAGTGGACGGAAATGATCGCCCTGATGGACCATCACGAACACCGGCGGCAAATCGAGCGCGGCTCGCGGCGCGAGCGTGGCTGGTTGGTCGCCCGCGATCGCAATGCGCGTGCCCGTCGGCTGTCCCGCCACCGGTAGCGACACGAGCCGCGGCACGGTGTCGATATGGCCGACAGACAGCCCGGCATCGCGCCGCCACACGACCGCAACCGGCGTCCCGCCGCCATAATCCGAGGCGTTCATCCCCATGAAGTTGCGCTGTCCGAAGCCAGGCACGATGGGCTGCACCCAGTCGCGCCGGTCGGGATAGGATGCGCCCGAAAAGCTCCAGGCGCCGCCGGGGTGCGACAGCAGATCATGCGTCGCGGCCTGCCAACCAGTGACAGAAAGCGGTACGTTGCCGGTGTTGCGATAGCGGATGTCCAGCAAGGCGAGACCGGGGTAGCGGTCGAGAAAGGTGACCGACAGGCGCTTCTCGATCCGGCCCCCGGCGGTGCCACGCAAATGGTGCACGCGCCCCGGGCCATGCACGCCCGAGACGGTCTCGCGCGTCTGGTCGAGCAGCAGGAAACGATCCACCACTCGATCGCCCAGCCGGATCGCCTCGCCAGGCTCCATCGCGGTCAGCACATCATCGCGATGCGATATGCGCGAGTGCAGGGCGGAGTCGAATTCGAGCGTGAGAACGCCGTCGCTCAGCCGCACCGCCGGCGCGCTCTTCGCCGCCACTCCGGCGATCACGCGCGGAGCCACGATGAGGGTCGCAGCCGTAGCCGAAAGCCGGGCGATAGCGCGGCGGCGGGACATGATGAAGTTGGGCAGTTCAGTCTCCCCTAAACTCGGCCACTTGATGAGCCAAGGGGCAGCGCGGCGCAAGATGTGCACGATCGTTATCGCTTGCGCAATCCAAAACGCAACATAAGATCAATTTCGTTACGTTTCCTTTGGAGAGAATGATGCGCAAAATTCATGCCCTGGTCGCAGCGACCGCGACGCTTGCGCTGATCGGTGCGGCGCCCGCCCCCGCGACCTACAGCGAAGCCGATTTTGCGAAGGTGGCGAAACTCGACGCGCACGTCCACGCCAACCGCGACAGCACTGAGTTTCCCGAGATCGCGCGCAAGGACGGGTTCGAACTGCTGTCGATCAACGTCGATTATCCCGATTTCCCCCCGCTCGCGCGGCAGGCCGCGATCGCATATAAGATGCACGCCGCCGACCCGGAGCATTTCCACTTCGCCACGACCTTCTCGATGCAGAGCTTCGGTGCCAAAGGCTGGACAGCCCAGGCGCAGCGCGCCGTCGATGCCGGCTTCGCGCATGGCGCCGTCGCGGTGAAGGTGTGGAAGAATATCGGGATGATCGCCAAGGATTCCGCCGGCAAGCGCGTCTTTCTCGACGACCCCCGCTTCGATCCGATCATCGCGCACATCCGGGCGCGCGGCGTGCCGCTCATCGCGCATCAGGGCGAGCCCAAGAATTGCTGGCTCCCGCTCGACCAGATGACGACCGAGAACGACCGCAGCTATTTCAGCGAGCATCCCGAATATTACATGTTCAAACACCCCGAGGAGCCGAGCTACGAGCGGCTGATGGCGATCCGCGACCGGTTCGTGGCGCGCCACCCCGATCTCGCTTTCGACGGTGCGCATATGGCGAGCCTCGAATGGAGCGTCGACGAACTCGCGCGCTTCCTGGATCGCTATCCCAACGCGGTGGTAGATCTCGCCGCGCGAATGACGCAGGTGCAGGTCCAGTCCAACGCCAATATGGCCAAGGTGCGCGGCTTCTTCCTCAAATATCAGGACCGGCTGATGTACGGTACCGATCTGACCGACAGCCCGCCCGATCCCAATGCCCGCGCGCAGAACCCGCCCGCGACCGGCAATTTCAAGAAGGAAGCGGATGACGCGTGGCGCTCTGATTGGCGCTATCTCGCCACGCCGCTGTCGCAGCCGGTCGCCGCGATCAAGGCGGATACACCCGGGTTGGCGCTACCGCGCGCCGTCATCGACAAGATCTATTACACCAACGCGCGGCGGTTCTTCCATTTGAAGGGATGAGACAATTCCTCGTCACCCGGGCTTCTCCCGGGGGCCACCGTGCCGCACATCCTGCGGCCGGACAGCTTCCGCGACAGTGCCCCCCCCCCGGCACTGGGCCGGGGTGCCCGTCGCGGATGCTTCACGCCTCGTGGATCTTGAACCCAAGGCGCTCCGAGGCCGAGCGAATATCGCCCGGCACCGCGCTATCGGTGACGAGGTGCTGGATGTTTTCTACGGTGACGATGCGGTGCAGGCAGACGCGCCCGAACTTCGAAGCGTCGGTCACCGCGATCACGTCGCGGGCCGCCTCGACCATCTTGCGGTTGAGCATCGCCTCCGGCTCGTAGTGCGTGGTGATGCCGCATTCGATGTCGAACCCGTCGACGCCCAGAAACAGCTTGTCGACTCGCAGATTCTCCAGCGCCGCGACGGTCTGGGCCCCGTAAAAGGCCCGGTTCTTGCGGCGGAGCATGCCGCCCAGCATCACGATGTTGAGCCGTTCCTTGGCCGCCAGCACCGACAGGATATCCAGATCGTTGGTGAGGACGGTGATGTCCTCGTCATCGGGCAGAAAGCGCGCGATCTGCAGCGTCGTCGTACCGGAATCGAGCACGATCGACTCGCCGGGCGACACCATTGCCGCGGCGAGCTTGCCGATCCGCGTCTTCTCGTCGGCATGGCTCGAGCGCTTGACCTCGACCGGCGGCTCGGCGGTGACGTTGACCGCGTCGGCACTAATCCCTCCGCCATAGGAGCGCTCCATCACCCCGCGCATCGCAAGGAAGCGCAGGTCCTTGCGGATCGTCTGCATCGATACGCCGAAGCTCTCGGCCAGCGGTGCGACCTGGACGCTGCCGCGCTCGCGCACCAACGCGCTGATCCGTTGCCGTCGCTCACTCGTGTCTCGGATCATCGCGTCATTTCCCTTGCCGCCTGTGGTTGCGGTATCAGCGCCGCCCGCTCTCATCAATCAAACTTACGTTTCGTTATCTCCCGGCTCGCCCGCCCTCAACACAGGAACTTCGCATCGCCCAAGGGAATCAAAAGCGGGCGCACCGTACCATTCGGGGTCACCGCAACCAATTCCACGCTCTTCCCAGACGGTACAGCGACGTCGATCGAAGTGATAACCGCGGACCCAGAGCCGGTATCGACCATCGCCCTGGCAACGGCGCGGAGCTTCGCCTCGTCGATATCGGCGCGAATCGGCCTTCGCCTGAGACCCACGGGGAGAGAAGCAGCGCCGCTCGGCAGTGCCGCTCGCAGCAAAAGCCTGCGCGGTTCGCCGCGGCGCAAGGCCGGTCATCCGCAAATCGAATTCCTCCCGCCTGGTGCCGCCGTCCGACCAGTCGATAGCGCTGGAGCTACTATGAAATCCATTGGCTGCAATCAAACGAAGCGAATCGAAAGCGGGCCGATCGGATGCCTGCTAAACCCGTTCTCCTGGATCGCGGTCTGGACGAAGCGGAGAACCAGATATGCCTGAACCCGGGGCAAGCGCGCGATTTGCCAGCCGCAGATGTGCAAAAATATCACAGGTTACAGTTTCGTTTCTAAGCGTTTGACAATCAAAACGCGGCCAAGCTAACAAAGCGCAACAAAGCGCTTACGCCTCCCCCGGGTTATCGGGCGCTCTTCAGAGGAGGGACCTATCATGGCCAAAGTGAATCGGTTGCGGATTGCCGTTTACGCGGGCGTCAGCTTCCCCGCCCTTCTCGCCGGCGCGCAGGCGCCTGCCCAAACCGCGGTCTCGCCGACCGAGCAGCCCAACCCGGGCTCAACGATCCAGTCGGGTCCGGGCCTGAGCGGCGTATCCACCGGCGACGATGGCGGCCCCGACATCATCGTTCGCGGCACACGCGGCAGCCTGTTGCGCTCGATCGATACCAAGCGCGACGCCTCCACGATCGTCGATGCGATCTCGGCCGAGGAACTCGGCAAATTCCCCAACCGCAACGTCGCTGAGGCGCTGTCGAACATCCCCGGCGTGACCGTCGGCCGCGACGGTCGCGGCGAGGGTCGCAGCGTGACTGTCCGCGGGCTCGGCGAAGATTTCGCGCTGACCACCCTCAACGGCCGCATCCTACCGACGGACGGTCCCGACCGCTCGTTCGCGTTCGACGTACTTCCCTCCGAAGTCATCTCCGGCGCCGAGATTCAGAAGGCCGCGCAGGCGACGCAGCTCGAGGGCAGCATCGGCGGCATCATCGACCTGCGCACCGCGCGTCCTTTCGATCACAAGGGTTTCCACGCCGCCGGGTCGGTCGAGGGGCAGTATAACCAGTTCGCGAAAAAGGGCGGCATCAAGGCCTCGGGCGTCGTCAGCACGACCTTCGCCAACGACACGATGGGCATCCTCGTGTCGGGCACCTACAGCAAGTACAAGTTCCGCACCGACAATCTCGGCGAATATTCGAGCACCGACACGTTCGACATCGCGACCGCCCCGGGCGGCGCGCGCAGCATCGAGCAAGTGCCGAACGGGGGCGTCATCGTCCCCTATTTCTACAGCGTCGGCTATGTGCTCGGCGAGCGCCAGCGCTGGGGCGGATCGGCCGCCTATCAGTGGAAGCCGTCCGACCGCTTCGAGCTTCGGCTCGATGGCATCTACAGCAATTATACGGACACCGAGCACAACCACCGCGTCTCGGTCGGGCTGACCCCGCTCGACGACGATGGCAATGTGCGGTGGGATCTCAACAGCGTCCAGATCGACCAGAACAAGGTCGCGACCAATTATACGGTCAACAATGCGACGATCGATATCCTGTCGACCGACGAGCCGCGCAACTCGATCACCTATCAGCTCGGCGGCCATATCGACTGGAAGCCGCTCGACGCCCTGAAGGTCGCGCTGGACCTCTCCTACGGCAGGGCGACTAATGACACTGGCGGGCAGGATCGCTTCGTCGTCGCCGGCATCCCCGGGTCGAAGGCCGTGGTCTCGACGCGCGACAATGGCCTCCCCGATCTCGTGCTGACCATTCCCAACGCCGATGGCACGCTGACCAATCGCCAGCTGTCCAGCGCCGGCAATGGCGACCTGCGCGCACATTATATCGGCATTCAAGGGCAGAACATCTCGGATACGAGCAAGAGCGCGAAACTCGACTTGCTGTACGAGGTCGATAACGGCCTGCTGAAGTCGCTCGCGTTCGGCGGTGCCTTTACCGACCGAAAGAAAGACGTCGAGGTGATCGACAACCAGTACACCACGGCAGAAAACTTCGCTGGCTATCCCTTCACCTTCGCCGATATCGGTGCAAACGTGGTGCAGGCGCCCCAGGTATCGAACATTCTGCCGACCTTGTCGGGCAATTTCCCGCGCACCTTCCCAGCATTCGACATCAACACCTATCTCGCCTCGCTGGTCAAGGCGGAGAACAACCCGAACGTGCTCAACCCGGCCACCGGCTTGCCCTACCCCACCGGCTATGCCGCCCAGCAGATCGTGCCCGACCAGCTCGCGTCGTATCTGATCAAGGAGCGCACCTGGAACGCCTATTTCCAGATGAACCTCGAGGGCAAGCGCTGGCGCGGCGATATCGGGCTCCGCTTCGTCAACACCTCGGTCAACTCGCTGGGCTATGGCGCGTCTGTGCGCAGCTATCAGGTCATCGGCGCCGGGACGGCGAACGTCGTGTTCAACCCGATCGAACCGATCACCGGCGGCGGCGATTATACCCGCCTGCTTCCCTCGGCAAACTTCGCCTATGATCTGGCGGACGGCCTGCGGGTGCGGCTTGCCGCCTCGCAGGCGATCTCGCGCCCGACCTTCGGGCAATTGTCGTCAGCCAAGGATTATTCCGCCGCCCAGTCGAACACACCCGTCATCACCGATGCAGGCAACCCCAACCTCAAGCCGGTCTCGGCCGACCAGGCCGACATCTCGATCGAATATTATCCGACCCGGCGCCTCGCGCTGACCGCCGCCGCTTTCTACAAGCACATCACCAATTTCGTCACGACGCAGGCGGTACAGTTCACCCTCGTGCCGACCAACCAGATCGCCGGGGAGCCCACGAGCTTCCCATTCACCGAGCTCGCCTATGTCAACGGCGACAGCGCCAAGGTGTACGGGGTCGAAGTCGGTGGCCAGTATTTCTTCGAGAACGGCTTCGGCTTCCAGGCGAACGCCACTTACAACCATTCGAGCGCCACGCGCGAGGGTCGGCCGACCACCGATCTGGCGGACGCGGTGCCCTTCTCGGCAAATGCGAAGATCTTCTACGAGAAGCACGGGATCAGCGCGTCGGTTTCGTACCAGTACCAGTCGCGCTTCGTGTCGTCGCAATACAGCTATATCGACAGCCTCGCGATCAAGCAGGATCCGTATCACGAGCTCGCCGCGAGCGTCTCGTACGACATCCTGCCGCAATTGACCGTCTATGCGCAGGGGGCAAACCTGCTCGATTCGGCAACGCGGCGCTACTCGACCTACAGCAACGTCCCGGCCTTCTACGAATATACCGGGCGCGCCTTCTTCTTCGGCGTTCGCGCGCGGCTCTGACCTTCGCCCGACGCTCGGGCCGCGACCGTCACCTGATGGCGACGGTCGTGCCCAGATCGAACGCGCCGAGCACGGCATCCCAGCGTTGCCCGTGTGCCTGATCGTCCGCGTTCGCGACGCGGATGGCGTAGCGAGGATCGCCCGCCAGCCGCCGGTCCGGGTCGGGCAACGCGAACCACAGTTCATAGGTGCCAGCGGCGAGGTCGTCTGGCAGCGCCAATGCCAGCGAGGCGGCGCTATCGCGCCCCGGAGTCCAGCTGCGTGGATCGGCGCCGCTCGCGCTGATCCGGCGAACGCGCCCCGATGCGGGGTCGCGCAGCAGGATTTCGACCGCGCGGCGATTGAAGATTCGCGCCCAGCCGGTGTTGCGAACCACCATATCGAGCGTCATCCGCGCGCCGGGCACCGAATGCGCAGGGTGAGTCGCGCGAACCAGTTCGATCCGATAGCCCATCTTCTGCCGGACCTCGGCCATGCAGCCCTCGGCGATCCACCGTTCGTGGAATGCCTGGCGATAATAGCTGTCGTTCAAATAGGTCAGGTTATAGCGCCTGCCCTCATTGCGGATCGCAGCGCAACTGGTGCGCGGGGCAGCGCCTTGCTCGTCCGACGCATTGCAGGTTTCGCCGCCGACCGGCGCCACGTCGCCGAGCAGATCGACGTAATGCTGTTGCGCCGCGCGCGCTTTCGGGTCCGTGTCGAAGGTCCCGACATCGGTCGCGCTGGCCATGAAACAATCGTTGTGGAAGCCGATCCGGAAATTGGTCGACAGCGCCGCCGGCGGAAGCGGCGCCACCGGCACCCAGCCCTGGATATAGCGCGGGTCCCGGAACTGAACGAAGCGGCTGGCGGGCGCTGCATCGAGCAAGCCACGCATGATCTGATCGCGATTGCCGGGTGACGCGAGATCGTTGGACGAGGTGTGCCACTCGCCCCACGCCCCGACGAACCCGGCCTGGACAAAGGCTATCACATCGACATTGCGGGCCCAGACCGGCTTCAACTGTGCGAGATGAAGCAGCACCCGCGGCAGCGGCGCATCCTTGGCATCTCGATAATCGGTCTCGCCATGCGGATTGTTATATACTGCGCGCACGATCAGCTTGACCCCGCCGCGCCGGGCCAGCGCGAACGCCGCGTCGAGCTCGGCGAGCACGGCGTCGGGAATGTCGGAGTCGCGGTACGCCTCGAGGTTGATCTGGGCGTACAGCAGACGATAGCCGTGCGCATAGGCCTCGCTCACCTCGTGCTCGGTGAGATTGGCGAGGTCGGTACCGATCGGCTTGTAGAAGCCACGCTCCGGATTGGCGAAATCCTCGTGGGTTGGCTGAAAGGTCGTGGTGGCGCGCGGAGCACCATTGCCGCACAGGCAAAGCGCCGCCGCCATCACTCCGAAGCGCCAGGTCTCTGCCGTCATACCCTCAATCCTCTTCCTGCGACACACGATGCGACAAAAGCGTCGTGCGTCGGAAATCCAGCGACGCGCGCGTCGATCGCGGCACTGACGCGAGCCGCCAACTCGATCGCCTCGCCTCGACCGGTCATCGCGGCGAGCGCGGGAAATCGCCTGGGCAGAAGCCCCTGGCCGAGCAGCACCGCGTGCCAGCTCGCTTCCTTGAACAGATCGTCGGGTTGCTCGTCGATCAGACCATCCTCCTCGAACAGCAGCAGCCGCTCGTTCAGGCTGTCGGGCCGGGCCTGCGTCCGGCAATGGCGCCAGAACGGCGTGTCGTCGCGTTCGGTGAGCGTGTAATGCGCGACGATGAAATCGCGGACGTTGCGATATTCCCGCTCCATCGCGCGGTTGAACCGATCGGCCAGCCGTGGACTGATCGGGTCGCCCGGAAAGTACGCCATCAGCTTGGTGATCGCCGTCTGCACCAGATGAATTGCCGTCGATTCGAGCGGCTCGATGAAGCCGCCGGCAAGCCCGATCGCAATGACGTTGTTCTGCCAGAAGACCTTGCGGTGGCCTGTGGTGAAGCGCAGCAAGCGGGGCTCGGCCGCGGCCGCCCCCGGCAGCGTGCGCAGCAGTTCGTCCTGCGCAGCCTCGTCGCTCTGGAAAGCGGACGAAAAGACATAGCCGTTCCCGGTCCGGTGCTGGAGCGGAATGCGCCACTGCCACCCCGCCGAGCGCGCCGTGGCGCGGGTGAAGGGCGGGATCGGGTTCATCACTGCGGTCGGTACCGCCCAGGCGCGATCGCACGGCAGCCACTGGCTCCAGTCGACATATCCCGCGGCGAGCGTCTGCTCGATCAGCAGCCCGCGAAACCCCGAACAGTCGATGAAGATGTCGCCAGCGACCTCGCGCTCACCGTCGATCACAACGCCGGTTACATCGCCGTTTTCGCCATCCTGCCGCACCTGCACGATGCGCCCCTCGATGCGCTCGACGCCTTGGGCCTCCGCAAAGCGCCGCAACATTGCCGCGTACAAGGTTGCATCGAACTGGTAGGCGTGGTTGATCGACGGGCTGTCCGGCGCGGCCGGTGGTTGCAGCGTGAACCTGCCGGCGCGCGCCGCCATCGTCTCGAGATTGTAGCGGCCATGATCGAGCGCCTCGCCTTCGGCCCGCAACCGAAGCCAATGCCGCATGAAGCTGCTCCCGGCATGATCGACCCCGTATTTACCGAACGGATGGAAATATGAACTGCCGATCCGCTGCCAGTCGTCGAACGCGATGCCGAGCTTGAAGGTGGCGCCGGTGTTGCGGACGATATCGAGCGGTGTCAGCCCGAGGATCCGGTGGAATGTATCGATCGCCGGGATCGTCGCTTCGCCGACGCCGATCGTCCCGATCGCCTCGGATTCGACCAGGACGACCAACGCGTTGCGGCCGAGCGCCTTGCCGAGCGCGGCGGCGACCATCCATCCGGAGGTGCCGCCGCCCACGATCACGAAGCGACGGAACGGTTGGTCGGTCATGCGCCCGCGTACCTCGCCTCCGCCGTCATCCACCTCTCAGAACTTGAGACGCGCGCCGACCTGGATCCGGCGATCCGTCTCGAACACGCTGCCCGGCAGGAACAGCGGCTTATGATTGGGGTCGGTATCCGTTGGGCCCAGCACCTCCGCCTCGGTCCGGATCTTCGTCCCGAGCAAGTTGGAGCCCTGGACGTTGAACTCCAGATATTTGGTGAAGGCAAAGCGGACCGAGGAATCGAGGAACCCTTCCGCCGTATGCCATACCGGGAAGCCGAGACAGCAATCGTTGACCGAGTCGAGATAGCGCGACCGCCAGTTATACGCCGCGCGGAAACCGACCTTGCCCTTCTCGTACAGCAGCACGGCATTGAACGCGTTCTTTGACAATTGCTCGAGGCTGCCGGGGTTGATCCGCCCGGGTTGCGCCGACAAGGCCGTCGCGGTGCCGCCGCCATCGGGGTTGGTGTCGATGATGAGGTTGGTATTCTTCACGCCGGAATTTTCGACGCGCGTATAATTGAGCTGCACGCCCAGCCCGTCGAACGGCGCCGGCAGGAAATTGAAGAAACGCTGATAGGCGATCTCGAACCCCTTGAGCGAGGCGCCGCTGCCGTTCACCGGCCCGGTCGCGACGATCGTGCGCGTTACGCCATTATTGGTGATCGGCACTGAGAAGACGCCGTTCTGGATATAATCGAAGAACTTCTTGTAGAAGAGATCGATGCTGAAGCTGCCCGCCTTGGCCGAATAGAATTCGAATCCGAGATCGATCTGGTTGGCGGTGATCGGCTTGAGCCGCGGATTGGTGATCTGTGCCGAATAGCCGAAATTGTAACTGACCGGGCGCCCCTGCGCATCGAGCACCAGGTTGGGGTTGCCGGGCACGATATCGGCCTGGGTCAGCGAATCGCGCTGGATGATCGTGAAATTCTTCAACAGCCCGATATCGGGGTTGGACAGTGCGCGCGACGCGGCGAAGCGGATCAGCCAATGCGGGCTCAGATCCAGCCGCAGGTTCAGGCTCGGCAGGAAATTGGTGTGCTTCGACGTGATGGTCGAGGTGACGACGCCACCACTCGAATACGCTCGGTCGCTCGCCGACGCCGCTGCAAGACAGGCCGGCGTGATCAGGTACGGATTGGCCGCCAGCGCCGCCGCCTGCGCGGCATTAAGCGGCAGGCAGTTCACCGAAGCGTCGTCGAACGGCTGGGCGAAGGTCGTCGCGCCGCCGCTGCGGACGGTCATCTCGACCCAGCGCAGCCCGATATTGCCGCGCAGCGTCGTGTCGCCGAACAGATGCGCGTCGGGTCCGCCGAACTTGACCATCGCATAGGCCGATTTGGTCCGCTCGCTGACATTGAGCATTTCGCCTGGCGTGAAGCACGTTCCGGGCACGTTCTGCGGCCGGTCACAGATCGGGATCCAGTTCGACGAGGCGACGCCGCCCTGGTCGGTCTGCCCGGCGACGCTGAAGCGCTTGGCGAGTTCGGCGATGTTTGAGGTCACAGCGTCGGTAGGGAAGATGAACTGGCTGTGGTCGATGATGCCGCCGCCCAGGATGTTCTGGCCGAACGATTTGGTCTCGTACCAGCCCGGCTCATACCCTTGGAAGATGATCGTGCCGTCGGGCGCATAGGTCGGACCCGAATCGACAAAGCTGCTTGCGCCCGGGTTCACGCCCCAATCGGAGGAGATCGACTGCCAGTTATACGCGGACCAGTTATGCTCCTGCCGACGATTGGCATAGCGCCCGCCTACCAGGATCTCGTCGAGCCAGGGCGAACCGATCTTGTAGCTCGCGTCCGCCCGAAAAGCGTCGAGTTTGCCATGGCTATCGGTGATGTGATCCATGATCGAATCCGGCGCGTAATTGGCCGAATTGGACAGCGGATCGGCGCCATAGGTGTTGTAGCCCGACGGGGCGAGCAGCTTGACCGACGGATAGGTACCCGTCGTGTTGAGCGCGATATTGGCGAAGGTGCGCAGGTTGAAGGTCGTGTCGTCTGTGCGCGAGCTGGCAGCGACATGCTGATAATCGATCTTCACCGTCAGCCGCTCGGTCGGCGACCATTTCAGGCTGAACGACAGATCGGAAATGCGCTGCTTGTCGCCGATATAGCGCGTCGTCGTGTTGATCGGCACGCCGAGCCGGCACGGCACATTGCCGTTGGTCGTATAGTTGCACGGCTGGATGTAGGGCTGTCCGTTGGGCAGCACGCCGAAGATGTTGGTCGAGGTCGGGATGTAATTGCCGTTGGCGTCGGTCGAGCCATAGCCGCCCGCGCCGAGCGAGCTGGTGATCACCCCGCTCTGGAACTGGCCGTTGGAGCCGAACACGAACGGCGCGCCGCCGGCCGGCGGAGCGATGAAATAGGGATCGGTGAACAATGTGGTCTGCGGCGTGGTCTGCGGAACATAGCCCCAATAGCTGGTGAAGCTGTTCTCGTTGGCGATATTGTCATAGTCCGAGCGATTATATTGCGTCGTGAACAGCAGCGTCTTGTCCGGGCTCTCCCACTGGAACGCGGCCGACGCGCCCTTGCGCTCGCGCGAATAGCGCGTGCGCGTCTCGAGGAAACCGTTGGGGATATAAGTCTGCTCGGGCCCGAACACGCCGGCCGCGAACGGCACGTAGCGCGTCAGCATCGCGCCCTGCGAAATCGTATCGACCTTCGAATAGGCGCCGCTCGCCATGATGCCGAACTCGCCGAGCGGCGTTTCGAACCGGGTCGAGACCAGCCCCGACACGTCGGGCTGAACCTTCTTGCTGAGGGTGCCGTAATTGCCGTCGGCCGAGAGCGAAAACTGCGTGCCGGCCTGGTCGAACGGCAGGCGCGTGCGCAGATCGACCGTGCCAGCGATGCCGCCCTCGATCATGTCCGCCGACTGGTTCTTGTAGACGTCGATCGCCGCCAGCAGGTCGGGCGACACGTCGGCGAAGTTGAGGCCGTTGCCCGAAGAGGCAGAGAAGGAATCGCGGCCGTTGATCTCGGACCGGACCTGGGTCAGGCCGCGGATGATGACCGCGGAGGGCTCGGCGGGGTAATGCGTTGCATCGCCCTGGCTGGTGCGTGCCACCGTCACGCCAGGCACGCGTTGCAACGCCTCGGCGACAGACTTGTCGGGGAAAGCGCCGATGTCGGTCGCGGTGATCGAGTCCACGAAGGTGTCGGCATTGCGCTTGCGCTCCGAAGCAGTCCGCAAAGCCCTGCGCACGCCGACCACGAGAATATCGTCTGTCGCTTCGGGCGAGCTCTCCCCGTGGGCTGCTTGACCCTGCACCACCGGCGCTGGATCGGTGGGGCCCTGCTGCGCTGTGGCAGGTGCGGCGATGCCGCAAGACGCCAAGGCACTCGTCCCGACAAGAGCGCTGCGAAGCGAAAGTTTCATGATTCCCCCTTTATGTTTCGATTTCCATCCCTTTCCGCGATGTTATTGTAATAATGGGGACGCGCAAGTCAAAAAACGAAACTTTACAATTTCGTTTTGCGTTAAAACCCTACGTTCCGGCATCGCTGGGCGTAACCGGCGTTTCCGGGGTCCCCCCGAAGCAGGCTTTCAGCGGCCCCGAAGTGTCACCCGAGGAATGAGGCGCCGCTATATCCCAAGATTGCCGAGGCGCGTCGCAAGGTCGCATCCCACTGAGTGGTGTAGCTTCGCCGGCGAGGGCACGACGATCTTCGGCTTTGGCCGGATTGATCAAGCGGCCATGGCTGGCAGCGTGACGAGCGGATCATCGCTCAACTGGGCGACACTTTCCAGCGTGATGCAGCGGGCGCGCTGCACAGCCCACACCGGGCCAACTTGATAAAACGCGGGCGATGGGCCCGCCAGCGTGCCCCCGCTGCGTCAAATTCGTTCTGTGCGTAGAGCATAAGTTACAGGAATGAGGCAATCCAACGGATGCGTATCCGCTTTGAGAAGGGAAGCGTTCCCGTGGCTTTCGCTTGGGCGGTCCGATCCCTGAGCCCGGCGGGCCGTCCGAAATAGGGCGGGCGCAGTTCGCGTTGATGATTGACTGCCCATCTGAACCACCGCTGCACGCGTAACTGTCACATTCGCCCCTTCACCGACCTATCACCCGAAGGCTTCGACTATCGCGGAGCAGCTGCTGGCCCTTATTCCTCGACGTCGAATTTCACGCCCTGCGCGAGCGGGAGGCCGCGCCCATAGTTGATGGCATTAGTCTGACGGCGCATGTACGCCTTCCAGGAATCCGACCCGCTCTCGCGGCCGCCGCCGGTCGCTTTTTCCCCTCCAAAAGCGCCGCCGATCTCCGCGCCGGAGGTCCCCATATTGACGTTGGCGATCCCGCAGTCCGAGCCGACCGCAGACAGAAATTGCTCGACCTCACGCATGTCCGTGGCGAAGATCGAGGAAGAAAGGCCCTGCGGCACGCCGTTCTGCAGCGCTATGCCATCCGCAAGATCCTCGTACTTGAGAACATAGAGGATGGGCGCAAACGTCTCCTCGCAGACGCAGGCGGCCTGGCGGTCCATCTCCACCAGCGCCGGCCGCACATAGAAGGATTTCTCGCCGTTCACATAGACGCGCTCGCCGCCGTGCACGCGCCCGCCTGCGACGCGAGCGGCATCGAGCGCAGTTTGCATGGCGTCGTAGGAAGCCTGATCGATCAGCGGACCGACGAGTGCATTGCCGGTCAGCGGATTGCCGACGGCGATCTTGCCGTAGACCGCAACCAGCTTGGGCACGAGCTGGTCATAGATGCTCTCATGCACGATCAGCCGGCGCAGCGTCGTACAGCGCTGGCCTGCCGTGCCCATGGCACCGAACGCCACCGCACGCAGCGTCAGGTCGAGATCGGCCGATGGCGTCACGATCGAGGCATTGTTGCCGCCGAGTTCCAGGATAGAACGGCCGAAGCGGCACGCGACGCGCTCGCCCACCGCGCGCCCCATGCGGGTCGAGCCCGTGGCGGAAATCACTGGGACGCTGGTGTCGTCGACCAGCAACTCGCCCAAGTCGCGCTGGCCGATGATCAGGCCCAGCAGTTGCAGCGATTTCGCTTCGTCGAAACGCGAGGCGACGCGATCGAACAGCGCCTTCACCGCCAGCCCCGTCAGGGGCGACTTTTCCGACGGTTTCCAAACCACGCTGTCGCCGCAGACATAGGCGAGCGCCGCGTTCCAGCTCCAGACCGCGACCGGGAAGTTGAAGGCGGAGATCACGCCGACGGTGCCGATCGGGTGCCATTGCTCGGTGATGCGATGCGCGCCGCGTTCCGACGGCATGCACAGGCCATAGAGCTGACGCGACAGACCGGTGGCGAAATCGCAGATGTCGATCATCTCCTGAACTTCGCCCAGGCCTTCGGACAGCACCTTGCCGACCTCGATTGAAACCAGTCGGCCGAGCGCGTCCTTGGCGACCCGCAGTTCCTCGCCGAGCAGGCGAACGAACTCCCCGCGCCGCGGGGCGGGCACGGCGCGCCAGGCGAGGAAGGCCCGGTGCGCCTGCGCGATGATTGCAGTCGCATCCTCCCGCGAGGTCGACCGGACCTCGGCGATTACCTCACCGGTGCAGGGCGAGGTGACGACCAGGTCGCCGCCCTCCATGAGCGCGGCATCGACGCCGAGGCTGGCAAGAAGCGATCGAGTTTCATCGCGAAGGTCGGTGGTCATGCGGGAAGTCCTTGGTTTGAAGGGCGATCAAAGCGGGCGCCGACAAAGTGCCGCGCCTGGGCACCCGCTTCGTAGAAGGCAGTTCGAGCGCTGCGCAGGGGCGCGCGACTGAGTTGGGTGAGCGGCAGCGAGAGATCGGCCGGCACGACCTCGCCGAGCGCGAGCCGCGCGAGATCGCGGCCGAAAGTGGTGCCGGGCGCGATACCCCGGCCATTATAGGCGCTGATCGAGAAGATGTTGTGGCCCAGCCTATGCAGACGCGGCAGGGCGTTACCCGTCATGCCGATCATGCCGTACCATTCATGCTCGAATGCGACGCCGCCGAGCTGCGGGAACAGCCGGGTGATCTCGCGTTTCGCCCAGCTGGGATGGATCGCGGCGCCGGTGCCGCGCAGCGCGCCGACGCTGCCGAACACCAGTCGCCCCGCATCGTCCAACCGGAATGACGAAAGCACCTGCGCGGTGTCCCACGCACCCTGCGCCTCGTCCAGGATTGTCGTCCGCAACAACGGATCGAGCGGGCGTGTCGCCAGGTTGAAGTATGGGAGCATCACCTGCTCTTCCTTCAGGGGGGACCAGATGCCGCTTGAATAGGCGTCCGTCGCGACCAGGATCCACGGAGCCGTCACGCTGCCGCGCGCGGTGTGGACCTTCCAGCCAGCGCTCAGTTCTTCACGCCGGAGTGCGGGGGACCGGCTATGGATCTCGGCTCCCTCGGCAATGGCCGCGGCGGCGAGGCCATAGACATAAGCGAGTGGCTGGATGGTCCCCGCGCGACGATCGAGCAACGCCCCGGTATAGGCGGCGCTGCCGATCAACCGGTGTGCGCGGGCGCCCTCGAGCAGTTCGACATCGGCGCCCCGCGCGCGCCACTGCCGGGCGCGCTCCGACACCTCGACAAGGCCCTTGCTGCCGACAGCGCAGTGCAGCGTCCCGGTCTGCTTTACCTGGCAATCGATGCGAAAGCGTCGCACGAGATCGAAGACGAGGCTGGGCGCATTTCCCAGCTGCTCGAGCAGCCGCTCGCCATGTACCTCGCCGAGTTGCCGCGGCAATTCCTCCGGCATCACCCACATGCCGGCATTGACCAGCCCGACATTGCGGCCGGAGCCGCCGAAGCCGATCTCTGCCGCCTCAAGCACGACCGCGCGCTTGCCTGCCAGCGCCAGATGCAGCGCGGCCGAGCAGCCGGTGAAGCCGCCGCCGATGATCACTATGTCGGCGTTCACGTCACCGGTGAGCGGCTTCGTCGCGAGCGGAGGCGGCGCAGAAGCTTCCCACAGCCCATGGGTTCGCCGATCGCTATTCACACCTCCCTGCCCTTTCCGCTCGCGCCTCTTGTGGCGATTCGAGCTGGATTGGATGCCTCCATCCGAACCGATCTTCCGCTTCACCCCGCTGGATCGCGAGTAGCCGGTGACGCAGGTCGCGCGTGACCGGCCCCGCCTCGCCGTCACCGATCAGGCACTTGCCCGCTCGGCTGCAGACCTTCCCCACGGGTACGATCGTCGCCGCGGTGCCGCAGACGAACACCTCGCGCAATCGCCCGTTCGCAGCGTCGCGCTCCCACTCGTCGGCGGCGTAGCGCTTCTCCTCGATCAGCATCCCATCGGCGCGAGCGAGGCTGATGATGGAAGCGCGGGTGATACCGGGCAGGATCGTGCCAAGCGGCGGCGTGACAATCGACCCGTCGGACATCACGAAAAAGATGTTCATTCCGCCCAGCTCTTCGACCCAACGATGATGCGCGGCATCGAGAAAGACCACCTGGTCGCAGCCGTGCAGCGATGCCTCGGCTTGCGCCGCCAAGCTGCCCGCATAGTTGCCGCCGCACTTGGCGGCGCCCGTTCCGCCGACTGCCGCCCTACTGTACCGGTCAGACACCCAAACGGTGATGGGACACTCCCCACCTTTGAAATAGCTGCCCGCCGGGGAGGCGATAACGCAAAACACATAGCTGTGGGCGGGTCGGACACCCAGGAAGGTTTCATCGGCGAACATAAAGGGGCGAAGGTAGAGGCTTCCGCCACCCGAGGGCATCCAATCCGCATCGGCACGCACGAGATGCTCAATCGCGGCGATAAAGAGGTGCTCGGGCAACTCGGGCATCGCCAGCCGCCGGGCGGACGCGTTGAAGCGGCGCGCATTCTCCCCAGGCCGGAACAGCGTCACCAGGTTATCTTCAGCCGGATATGCTTTCAGGCCCTCGAAGATCGTCTGCGCGTAATGAAGCACCATAGTGGCGGGATCGAGCGTGAAGGGCTCACGGGGCCGCACCTGCGGATCGTGCCAGCCGTGATCGCCCGTCCATTTGATCGTCACCATATGATCGGTGAAGACGGTACCGAAGCCGGGTGCGGCAATAAGCCGTTCCCGTTCCTCAGGCGCAATTGTTCGCACGTTCGCGACCGTGGCGAAGGAAAGGGGTGCCGTCACGCGTGGACTCGTGCGTCCGAGGCCGAAGACCATGGGTTGGACCTTGTGCGCGGTGCCACATGGCAGTGCTGGTACTTGGAAGCTGCGAGAAGATGCGCCCGCGTCGCGTCATAGATTGCCACGTTCTTCCTCACTCGCTTTCAGCAGCTACAGGTTGAATATCTTGCCTGGATTCAACAGATTCTGCGGATCGAGGGCGCGCTTCAACACCCGCATGATTTCCACCGCGCTGCCGAGTTCGGCCACGAGCCAGTCCCGCTTGCCAAGTCCGATTCCATGCTCGCCGGTGCAGGTGCCATCCATCTCCAGCGCCCGCGCGACGAGCCGGTCGTTGACGGCTTTCACTTCGTCAAATTCGGTTGGTTCGTCGGGGTCGATCGAGAAGATGACGTGGAAGTTGCCGTCGCCGACATGCCCCAGAATCGTCGCCGGCACGCTGCACGCGTCGAGATCGGCCCGCGTCTGCAGGATGCAGTCAGGGAGGCGGCTGATCGGCACGCACACGTCCGTCGACCATCCGACAGCGCCCGGCCGGACGTTGACGGCGGCATAATATGCCTCGTGGCGCGCTCTCCAGAGCCGGGCGCGCTCCTCCGGATGTTCGGAGAAGGCGAATTCGCCCCCGCCATTCGCTGCCGCGATATGGGCGACGATTTCAACCTGCTCGGCCACACCGGCGGGAGAGCCATGGAACTCGAAGAATAGCGTGGCGACCTCGGGCAGTTCAAGTTTCGACCAAGCGTTGACCGCAGCGATCTGCCGGTCGTCCAGAAGCTCGACACGCGCAAGCTGCACGCCGCATTGCATCGACTGGACCACGGTCGAGACAGCGCCCTGCAGCGTGGCGAAACCACATATTGCGGCCGAGATCGTCTCCGGAATGGGGTGGAGCCGGATCGTCACCTCCGTGATGATGCCGAGCGTCCCTTCGGATCCCACAAATAAACGGGTGAGATCGTAGCCCGCCGCGGACTTGCGTGCGCGGCGTGCGGTGCGGATGACGTTGCCATCGGCGGTCACGACGGTAAGCGACATCACCGCTTCGCGCATCGTGCCGTAGCGGACCGCATTGGTGCCGCTGGCGCGCGTGGCGACCATGCCGCCGATCGTGGCGTTGGCGCCGGGATCGATCGGAAAGAAAAGGCCCGTATCGCGCAAGAACGCGTTCAACTCTTCGCGGCGGACACCTGCTTCGACGGTGCAGTCGAAATCCTCCGCGTTGACCGCAATGATCCGGTTCATGTGCGACAGGTCGATCGAAACGCCGCCACATACGGGTAGCGCGTTGCCCTCGATCGAGGTGCCCGCACCGAACGGGACAACCGGCACGGCATGCGCGGCGCAAAGCTTCATGCAATCGACGACGTCGTCCGTCGTGCGTGCGATCACGACCGCGTCAGGCAGCGCCTCGGCGAAATGTGCTTCGCTTTGGCCATATCGGCGGCGCATGCCTTCGGACAGATGTGCATCGTCGCCGAAACGCGCGCTCAACTCCGCGACGAAAACCGTCGACAGCGGCGCGCGCGGAAGAGGTGGTTCATGCCGCACGTCAGCAGCCAGTCACATCAGCTGGATAGGACGCTTGCAAGCCGGCGGGAAGCGGTATCACGGTTCTTTCCTCCGATCGAAAAGAGCGTTGGGAAGCTCGTCAGGCAGGCGCCGGCGAGTGCGGTCGGCGCATTGCGCTCGTTCTCCGGGTGGTTCCGCATAAGCCACCGGCTCAGCAGTTCCGCAGCTTGACGATGTCGCCGCCGCGCATGATGAGGTCGAGCTTGCTGCCGTTGGCGGCGAGCAAGCCGATGTCGGTGAGCGGATCTCCGTCGACCACGATCAGATCGGCATAGGCGCCCGCTTGCACACAGCCGAGCTTGCCCTGATGCATCAGGACCTCGGCACCTACGGATGTTGCCTGACGCAGGATTTCCAACGGCGTGAAGACCTCCGCACGCAATGCGAATTCGCGGCATTGCTGATCGAATGTCGCCCCTATCAGATCGGTGCCGTAACCAATCTTCACGCCGGCACTGCGCATGTGATCAAGTCCCGACAGCGCCATCTCCCGCGCGACCTCGAACTTCTTCAAACTTTCCGGCGGCGTACCGAGCCGAACGCCGACCTCCATCGTCGCGAAAATTACAGCCATCGTCGGCACGACATGGGCACCGTGTGATGCAACATACTCGGCGGTAGAGGCGTCAATCAGCGTCGCGTGCTCGATGCAGCGCACCCCGCAGTCTATCGATCGGCGGATCGCGCTTACTGGGTGACAATGAGCGGCGACATAGGTGCGTCGCTCGTCACATTCTCTTACAACGGTGCGGATTTCCTCTTCGCAGAACTGGTTCATCCAGATCGGGTCGGTGGGAGACATTACGCCACCGGACGCCATAATCTTGATGCAATGCGCGCCGCGACGCAATTCCCCGCGAGCCGCCTTGAGGCACTCATCAACGCCGTCCACGACCACGCCGGCAAAATTTGTCGCGCCGCACGAGCAGTAACCGTGGGTATGCTGGCCATCTCCCGGCAGGCGAAAGTCGGCATGACCGCCGGTCATCGACAATACCTTGCCGGCGTAGAAGAAGCGCGGTCCGAGGATCAGGCCATCCGCTAGCGCCGAGGCTAGACTAAAATCCCCACCCCCGACGTCACGAACAGTCGTAAAGCCGCAGTGAAGCGCGTGTCCGAGCATCCTGGCCGCATGGGCGGTGCGATACGGCGCGTCGCGTCGATCGACGACCTGCACATTGAAGTCCGAAAAATAGGCATGAACGTGCAGGTCGATCAGGCCGGGCATCAGCGCCTTGCCGCCAAGGTCGATGCGGCGTGCCTCGTTCGCGGCGACTGGCCGATCGGTCACTTCACGGATCGTATCGCCCTCGATCACGACGGACATGCCACTCAGGCAATCTGCCGACACACCATCGAAGATCCGCGCGTTCTCCAGCACAATCTGCGTCATCGGTCCTCATCCTCCTTTCCGGCAATCGGTGCTGCGGTCATCGCTCAGAGCCCGGCAACGGTGGCCTCAACCCATCGCAGGAAGCTTTCCGCATAACTGCGATAGACCGCGACTTCGTAGCTCCGCCCGTCCGCCAGACTGCGAATGATCACGTCCACATGGCCGATCACCGTCAGGGCAGCGCAGCCTGCCGGAAACGCCGCGTCGTCCAGATCGACCGGGGCCCCGCGCTGGAGCAAGGTTCGCGCACCCGGCCCCTCGACGTGAAACGTACGCCAGGCGCCACTCTGATCGGACACGCTCGCCAGGCCGGCGAGCCGCCGCGCCAAATCGCCGCACCAGTCGGGACCAGCCCCGTGACCACAAGCCAGCCATGTTCCCGGCCCGCTTCCAATCACCATCAGGGGGGCTCGGACCGTCCAGCCTGGGCTAACCGGCATGTCGACCGAGATCGCTTCGCCGATAACGGCTGCACTGACACCACGGCGCGCCAGGATCGACGCCATCGAGAGGTTGTACCGTTCCGTGATCCGCACGCTATCAACCACGAACACGTGCTCCTTCAGGGTCGTAAAAGACAGGATCGCAGACCTGCGCCTCGACAATGTTTCCGCGCACCGGATCGTGGGCGACGATACGCTCGCCATGACGATCCCGCCCGCGCGAGAGCAAGGCGAGAGCGATGCCGTGACCGAGCGTCGGCGAGTAAGCGACGGAGGTGACATATCCTTCGTCGTTCGCCGCGACCGGAGCGCGGCCTGGCCGGACCAGGTGCGCGCCCGCCCTGAGGAGGTGGCTGTGATCGACCGGGATCAACCCGACCAGCATGCCGCGACCCGGATCGACGAGCGCCGGGCGCCCCGCGAGAACCCGGCCGATGAAGTCCTTCTTGGTCGAGACCATCCGGCTCATGCCGAGGTCGGCGGCGGTGGTCTGCCCGTTGAGTTCGGGTCCGGCCACATGCCCTTTCTCGATCCGCATCACGCCGAGCGCTTCCGTGCCGTAGGGCGTGATGCCGTGATCGGCCCCCAGCGCGAAAAGCTGGCGCACCAGGCGGTCTCCGGCATTGGCCGGCACGCAGATCTCGAACGCGAGTTCGCCGGAGAAGGACAAGCGGAACAGCCGCGTCGGCATACCGTCCCAGCGCGTTTCCAGGGCGGCCATCGGCGGGAAAGACGCGTTGGACAGGTCGATCCCAGGCAATAGCGCCGCGATCAGGGCACGGGATGCGGGCCCGGCAACGGAGAAGCTCGCCCATCGTTCGGTCACCGAGACCGCCTGCACGTCGAGGTCCGGCCAAAGGACCTGCCGCGCATAGTCGATATGCTGCATGACCCGGCTCGCGTTCATTGTCGTCGTCGTGAGATAATAGCGATCGGCCGCGAAGCGGGTGGTCGTGCCGTCATCGAAGACGAATCCGTCCTCGCGCAACATAATGCCGTATCGCGCTCGTCCCACCGCCAGGGACGAGAATGTCCCTGTGTAGAGCCGATCCAGCAGGGTTCCCGCATCCGGTCCATGGACGTCGATCTTGCCGAGGGTAGACACGTCGCACACGCCGACGCCGGACCGGGTCAGCCGAACCTCGCGATCGACCGCATCGCGCCACGGCTCGTCCGGAGATCGCGGAAACCATTGTGCACGTTTCCACAGGCCCGCGTCCGTGAAAACCGCGCCCCGCTCGGTGGCCCAGCCGTGACTCGGGGTGAGGCGTTCCGGCCGAAAGTCGCGGCCACGGTGATGACCCGCAAGCACGCCGATCGCGACCGGTTGCCATGGCGGCCGCGACAGGATGGTGCCCGTTTCCGTCAGCGACTTGCCCGTCGCCCTGGCCAGAAGGGCATGGCCGTTGACGCTGCTGGTCTTGCCCTGATCAGTCGCCATGCCGAGCGTGGTGTAACGCTTGAGATGCTCAGCGGAACTGAAACCCTCGCGGACGGCGAGATCGATATCCTTGTCGGTGACGTCGTTCTGATAATCGACGAACGCCTTGCCGCGCCGTTCGTCGACATGCCACAGCGCACGACCGGTGCTCGGATCGTCGCTCGTCGGGAAGGCCGGCTCGGCGACAGCGCGGTGACCGAGCGCCTGGGCAACCTGGGCCCCGCTCGACCAGCCGTCGCGCATAGCGTCGCCGAGCGAAAACTTGCCGTTGGCCGCGCCGGCTACGCGAAGACCTGGCGGCGGCGTCGTCAACAGAAAGGTGTCCTGCGCTGACGACCAGACCGGACGCGCTCCCAGGTTCGACCCAAGGCCTATCGCGGGATTCCAGCCGCCGGCCATCGCCAGCAGATCGGCGCGGATGCGATGCCGCTTCCCGTCAGCGTAGAGATCGACCGAACGAAGCGGCGCGCCATGAGCGTCGGCGACGCGCGCGCCCGTGTAAATCGGCACTCGCCCGGGCAAGAGCGCCCTTGCCGCGGCCGGAACCTCGTCGCGGGCGTCGGCCAAGGCGGCGACCTCCGCGCCGGCGGCGATCAGGTCCGCTGCGGTGCGCCACCCGCTGTCGCCCGTGGTGAAGATCACGGCGCGTTTACCCGGAACGGCCGCGAACCGGTTGATGTACGTCGAAACGGCGGACGCGAGCATCACACCGGGCCGATCGTTGCCCCCGAAAACGAGCGGTCGTTCGACGGCCCCCGCCGCGATAACGGCTTCTCGCGCGACGATCTTCCACAGCCGCTGTCTCGGGCGGCCCGAAGCCGATTGGGCAAGGTGGTCGGTCACCCGCTCGACAGCGACATATTCGCGGCCGTCATAGGCGCTGACGACCGTGGTGCGACTGAGCATCCGCACATTGGGCATCGATGTGAGCTCTTCGGCCGCTTGCTTCGCCCAGGCATCGCCGGGCATGCCAGCGACGACATGGCGCTCGGAGAGGAGACGGCCGCCGAATTGGAAGTCCTCGCTTGCAAGGATCACACGAAGGCCTGACCGCCCCGCGGAAAGAGCGGTGGCCAGACCCGCAGGCCCGCCGCCGATCACGAGCAGATCGCAAAAGCCATGTTCGCGATCATAATGGTCGGGATCCGGGAGCGTCGCGAGGTGGCCGAGGCCGGCCGCGCGGCGGATGAGGGGCTCGTAGACCCGCTCCCAGAAGGAGGCCGGCCACATGAACGTCTTGTAGTAGAAGCCGGCGACAAGCAGCGGTGCGATGATCTGGTTCAGCGCCAGCACGTCGAAACCCAGGCTTGGCCAGCGATTCTGGCTACTGGCTGCGAGCCCATCGAAGAGTTCGACAAGCGTGGCGCGCGTGTTCGGCTCGACATAGGCTCCCGTGCGCAGCGTCACCAGCGCATTGGGCTCCTCCGCGCCGGCGGAAAGCACCCCCCTTGGCCGGTGATATTTGAACGAGCGCCCTACGACCTTGACGCCGTTCGCGATCAGCGCCGAAGCCAGCGTGTCGCCAGCGAGCCCCGAATAGTCGCGGCCGTCAAAGGAGAAGCCGAGGGCGCGGGACCTGTCGACCTGCCCGCCAATTGCCAGCCGGCTCATGAGGCGCGCTCGGCCGCGAGGACGACCGAGTCGATCTCGTGCGAGACGGTGTCTCGCCGAACCGCGAGCCATTGGCGGCAGCCGTGCAAATGGTACCAGTGTTCGTCGATCAACCCAGCGATGTTGTCGCGCAGATAGACATAATCGACGAAGGCATCGGTATCGAGCGAGGCAGGCCGTATCGGCGCTGCGTCCCCCCGGTAGACGAATTCGCCTGAATCGCGCGAGCCGCAATATGGGCAGTGGATACGCATCGTTGAGCAGCGCCTCAGTGAAGATTGGGTTGGGCGCCTTCGCCCTTCTCGTTGATGAGCTCCCCGGTGGCGAACCGGTCGAGGCGATATGCCGCCGCAAGGTCGTGCGACGACCCCGTCGCGAGCAGATGGGCAAAGCACCAGCCGCTTGCGGGCGTCGCCTTGAAGCCGCCATAGCACCAGCCGGCATTGAGGAAGAGGCCGGGCACGGGCGTCGCGTCGATGATCGGCGAGCCGTCCATGGACATGTCCATGATGCCGCCCCAGCTGCGCAGGACGCGCGCGCGGCCGAGCATCGACATCATTGCCATGCCGCTTTCGCAGACGTCCTCCACGGATGGCATCTGACCGCGCTGCGCGTAGCTGTTGTATCCGTCGAGGTTGCCGCCGAATACCAGGCCGCCCTTGTCGGACTGGCTGATGTAGAAATGGCCGGCGCCGAACGTGATGACGCCCGGGATGACTGGCTTCAGTCCCTCGGACACGAACGCCTGCAGGACGTGGCTCTCGATCGGCAGCTTCAGGCCCGCCAGCGCCGCCACGCGGGAGCTGTTGCCCGCGACGGCGAGGCCGATCCGTCCCGCACCGACCCTCCCTCGGGTTGTTTCGAGCGCGACGGCGGTGCCGGATGCGTCGCGCTCGATCCCGACGACCTCGCATCCCTGGATGATGTCAACGCCGAGTGCGGAAGCAGCCCTGGCGTAGCCCCAGGCGACAGCGTCATGCCGCACCGTTCCTCCGCGAGGCTGCAGCAGGCCACCCGCGATCGGGAAGCGTGTGTTGTCGAAGTCCAGGAACGGCGCCATCCGACGGACCTGGTCACGGTCGAGGAGTTCGGCGTCGACCCCGTGGAAGCGCATTGCGTTGCCGCGTCGCGCGGCATCGTCCTGTTGGGCGTCGTTGTGATAGAGGTTGAGAACCCCCCGCTGGCTCACCATGGCATTGTAGTTCAGGTCTTGCTCCAGGCCCTCCCAGAGCCGCAGCGACCAGTCGTAGAACGGGATGTTGCCGTCCAGGAGGTAGTTCGACCGGATAATTGTCGTATTCCGACCGACGTTTCCGCCGCCGATCCAGCCCTTTTCGAGCACTGCAACGCGGGTAACGCCGTGATTTTTGGCGAGATAATAAGCAGTGGCAAGGCCGTGGCCGCCGCCACCAACAACGATGACATCGTAATGAGGCTGAAGAGGTCGGTCCACCCATGCCGGCTTCCAGCCGCGATGCTTGCGAAGCGATTGTGCAACCAGGGTTGCCCAGGAATACCGCATTTCCTCCCCTCCCCGTCTGTTGCTTCCGACCCATCTTTGATCCTATCCACGAACCAGTGATGCACAGCAGCGACAAAGCCGGGCCCAGCGGCGACACTTCCGGTCAGCGCGAACGCCCCAAGCGCGTTGCGTTTCTTCTGATCGAAGAATTCGCGCTCATGTCTTATGCGTCGCTCATTGAGCCGTTTCGCGCCGCAAATCGCCTGTCGGGGCGCGAACTCTATGAATGGAAGCATTATTCGATCGATGGCCAACCCGTTCGGCCTTCGACCGGCGTGGCCATGCAGGTCGATGGAAAAGTCGATGGCAATCTGAATATCGACATGCTGTTCGTCTGCGCCGGCGGGAACCCGGCACTGTTTGTACACCGCCCGACCTTTGCCGCCCTTCGCCGGCTCAGCGCGCGCGGGGTCGTCATCGGCGGTGTATCGGGAGGGGCCTTCCTGCTGGCGCGGGCCGGGATATTGCACGGCTATCGCTGCACGATTCATTGGGAACACGAACCCGCCTTCGTCGAGGAATTTCCCGACCTGGCGTTCGAGCGCGGTCTGTTCGTCATCGACCGGGCTCGCATCACCTGTGCGGGCGGGACAGCCGGGCTCGATCTTGTCACCGAATTGATTGCCGCTGCGCACAGCCCGGAGCTCGCCCAGCTTGTCAGCGATTGGTTCATTCGCACGCAGAAGCGCCCTGCCGAGGGCGCGCAGAGGGCAGCGATCAGCCAGCGATACCGTGTGTCGCATCCCGGGCTGGTCACTGCGCTCGAGGCGATGGAGGCCAATATCGAGGAGCTTCTCGAACGTGATGCGCTGGCGTCGGCTGCGGGCCTTTCGCTACGTCAGCTCGAGCGGCTGTTCAAGACGCAGATGCGCACCTCGATCCGGGAGCATTATCTGCGCATCAGGCTGGACAAGGCGATGCGGCTTCTGCGGGAAACGGACTTGTCGAGAGCGACGATCAGCATCGCCTGCGGATTTGCGAGCACCAGCCATTTCTCGCGCAGTTTTCGAAAGCGCTTCTCCGTATCTCCCGGCAAAATCCGCACCCTGCGCTAACGCGGCGCGGCGTTCCTCATCGGCAAATTCACGATGTCGCTTATGGGCGCGCTTTTGTCGCCTGTGGTCACTGAGGGCTTCGGTTCGGATGTATCCATAATCGACCGGCCATCGGCAACAACCGAACAAGGACACGGTCATCGGGGAAACAAAAGCCCGGGTATCCGGGCTGATATTGGGAGGCAGCGAAATGACAAGGGGTGGCGAGTTCTTATCGCGGATGCGCAGTCGGCTCCTCCTCGGGGCGGCAGCAGCCATGCTTTTTCCCGCGGCAGCACAGGCGCAGCAAGCTTCCGGCGCCGATCGCGCGGATGCTGCGACAAGCGACGGCGATATCATCGTAACGGCGCAGAAGCGCAGCGAGCGCCTGCTCGACGTGCCGCTGGCGATCACGGCGATCACCGGCGACGAAATCGCGCGGCGCGGCGCCGCCAGCCTGCAGGACCTCCAATATTCCGTGCCCGGCCTTTCGCTTGTCGAGCAGGGCCCCGGCCAGGAGCGCATCCAGATCCGCGGCGTGGCCAATTCGAACGGCTTGCCGACATTCGGTCAGTATCTCGACGAGATGCCGATCAGTATCGACGACCAGACGCAGGCGCTCAATCCGCGCCTGTACGACATGAAGCAGATCGAAGTGCTGCGGGGGCCGCAGGGCACGCTCTATGGCGAAGGTTCGATGGGTGGCACGATCCGCTATCTGACGGCGGATCCCGACCTGAAGCGGGTCGGCGGCGACATGGAGGGACAGGTCGGCTCGGTCACCGACGGCGGCACCGCATGGCGCGTCAACGGCGTGATCAATCTGCCTTTGATTACCGACCGGGTCGGCGTGCGGCTCGTCGCCGGCTACGAAAACACCGGCGGCTGGATCGACAGCACCGTCACCGGCAAAAAGGATGTCAACGCAGCCAGGATCTTCACTGTTCGGGGCAAGTTCCTGGCCGAGATCACCGACACATTGCAGCTGTCGGTTCTCGGCCTGCACCAGGACCAGACGCAGGATTATCAGAATTTCGGCATCGGCCGAAAAACCACCGCCCGCGTCGCCGAGAAGAACAATCCCAATTATGATCTGATGAACGCTGTGGTGCACTGGGATCTGGGCGGCGCTGCGCTGACCAACAGCTTCGGCTATCAGAATGCGCACAACGACACGATGACCGATCTGTCGGCCACCTATGTTCCGCTGCTCGGGCTGTTTGGTGCCCCCGCCGGCTCGATCACCAGCGTCGGCCTGTCATCGATATCTGACATCGACGTGGTGAGCGACGAGCTTCGACTGTCGTCCGCGTCGGGCGGCAGCCTTAATTGGACGGTCGGCCTTTACGGCCGGCAACTCGACCGCACAGGAACGTCGAAGAGCGTCACGGCGCCGGGCAGCATGGCCTTCGATCTGATCAACGTGACCGCGATCTTCAAATCCAAGGCGTGGGCGACATTCGGCGAGCTGAGCTGGAAAGCGACCGACGAACTCACCCTCACCGGCGGCCTGCGCTACTTCCATGAAACGCGCACGCTCACATCCGTGAACCGGGGCTTCGGCGCCAATACGACGGCGCTCAACAGCGGCGACTTTTCCAGCGTCAATCCGCGGTTCAACATCAGCTACAATTTCTCGCCGACGTCGATGGTTTATGTCAGCGCTGCCAAGGGTTTTCGCAGTGGCGGCTTCAATCTGCCGGCCACCGGCGGCCCGGGCACCTATGATCCCGATAAGCTGTGGACCTACGAACTCGGCTCCAAGCATCAATGGTTCGATCGTCGCCTGACGCTGGAAGGGGCAGTCTATTATACCGACTGGAAGAATGTTCAGAGCTCTTTCGTCCCTACGGGTGCTGCCATCGGCTACATCACCAACGGCGGCAACGTGCACGGCTGGGGCGCGGAGGCTTCGTTGAGCGCCAGTCCCGCCACCGGTCTGACGCTTGCCGCAACCTATGGCTGGAACAACCTGGCCTATCAGGGCAACACCGCTGAACATGCTCCGGGCGACCCAGTCGACTATGCGGTTCGGGAAAGCTGGTCCGGATCGATCGACTATCGCCATCCGATTTCCGGCGACGCCCAGGGCTTCGCGCGCCTGGACTATCAGCATGCTGGAAAGTCCGCGCTGATCAATCGCAGTCAGGCAGTGAATGTTGCGATCGGCTCCCGGGATCTGCTCAATGCGCAGATTGGCGTAGATTTCGGGAAGTTTGAACTCGCTGTCTTCGCCAGCAATTTGACGGACGAGAATACGCCGATCATCCCGGGACCGTTCGGCTCTATCCGGCAGAATATCGAGCAGCAGCCGCGCATCGTCGGCGTGAAGTTCAAGGCAGGTTTCTAGGCTGAGAGCGATTGCGGTGCCGGGTGCGCAAGATTTCTCCGGCACCAGTGATACAGGCGTTTTGCGGGGTCGCGATCTATATCCCGCAGCGACCAAGGATTGGCTAATGCGACGATCATCTCAAGGCCACGTCTCCGATGTCGGCGCATGGCTCGCCCTGGCCGTCATGGTCGCGACAATGTTGTATGCGATCATCGACCGGCAGGTATTCGGCCTGGTCGCGGCGGGGATGAGCACGACGCTTCATCTTAGCAACACCCAGCTCGGTCTGATCCAGGGGCTGGGCTTCGCGTTCCTCACGGTGATCGGTGCCTATCCGATCGCATGGTTCGCCGATCGATTCGATCGGCGTTGGGTGCTTGCCGCGTGCATTCTATGCTGGGCCATGGGGACAGCGGCTTGCGGTCTTGCGGCGGGTTTTTCGACTTTGTTCGTCGCCTCGGCAGCGGTGGCGGTTTCCGAAGCCGGCATCGCGCCAATCTTCATGTCGATGCTGCCCGAGCTGTTCCGCGGGCAGGCGCGCGTGACCGCGACGATGGTCTATTATGTCGCGGTCTCGTTGAGCACGGCTTCCGGCCTGTTCGTGGTCGGTGCCATGATTGCGGGCATCGATGCGCTCAAACCGCTGCCTGCGCCGCTGGGCTCGCTGGAGGATTGGCGCCTGGCATTCCTGGCGGCGGCGGCTCCTTTTCCGATCTTTATCGCGCTGATCTTCGCTTTACCGATCAGACGCGTCCCGGGTGCGGCCGTACGGGCGAAGCCGACGGCTGCTCCGATTGCACCTTTTTTTGCCGCACACCTGAAATCGGTCGCCCTCACTTTCACGGGCATGACCTTTTTCGCGCTGGGTGTGACGAGCATCCTGGCCTGGACGCCAGTTTCATTGACCCGGATATTTGGATTGAGCGTGGCGCATGTCGGAATGGTTCTGGGCGCAGTGTCCGCCGTCGCGAGCATCGCCGGGGTTACCGTGGCCAATTTCGTGATGCGGTACCTGCAGGGGCGCATTGGCTATCGCTCGGCCCCTCGCGTGGTCTGGGTGTCGCTGATTGCATCGATCCCGTTGATTTGCCTGATCCCCATCGCGACGGCGCCCTGGCAGGTGTTCGCCTGTGTGGGCGTCCAGATATTCGTATCGACGATCGCTGGCGCCTCCAGCGTCAGCCTGTTGCAGGATCTGGCACCACCCGCCGTCCGGGCGCGGATCATGGCGCTTCGTGCGATGACGAACGGGCCGGCGGTGGGCCTGGGCATCGCCGGGTCGGCTTTTCTGGGCGACCTGATCAACGCCGGGCCACGCAGCCTGTTCTGGGGCGGCCTGTGCATCAGCGTGCCGGCATGGATCGCCTGCATCGTGTTGATGCGGCTTGCCGAAAAGCCGTTCGAGGCCACCGCGCGGGAAGCGACGGGCATGAGCAGCCCGCTGGATGTTGCGGCGCGGGCTGAAAGTGTCGGGTAGCATGGCCTTTTGCCCAGGGAATCGCAGGGTGTGCCTCTTCGATATCGGCGCGCTTGTCCGCACCGCAGCTCAAACAAAGGCTTAGTCATGGAAGTGCCCGTACCCGATTGGCAGCGACCCGGGGCTCGATGCACCATGTCGATCGAATCCGCCGTTGCGATGCGGACAGCCGCTTTCGATTGGGACTATGAGGTTCAGGTCGCACTGCCGGCGAGCTATGGCGTGGTACCCGAGAAGGCCTATCCGGTCCTCTGGCTGACTGATGGGCCGCTCCTTTTTCATCTGGCTGTTGGCCTGCTCAACACCCTGGTTGTCGGCGGGCTGGCACCTGAGATGATCATCGTCGGAGTCGGCTGCGCCAGCGAAGAAGGTGCGACTGAGTTCGGCCGCCGCCGCTCGATCGACTTCGCTCCGCCGGGCATGTCGATCCTGTTCGATGGGCCGGGTGGCGAATATTTCCGGAAGCTCGGGGTGCCCGAAAAAGGCGGAAAACAGCAAGCCGACGATCTTCTGGCCTTTCTCGTCGATGAGCTGCGGCCCGCCCTTCGGCGGCAATACCGCATGAATGATGACCATGGGCTCATGGGCCATTCCGGCGGAGGCATGTTTGCCAGCTACGCTCTGTTCGCGCGACCCGGCGCGTTCCGCCGCTACATCATCGGCAGTCCGTCCAGCAATGCGGCGGACCGCTCGGCGTTCCGGCTCGAGCGCGACTATGCCGCCGCCCATGCGGATCTGAAGGCGGATGTCTTCTTTGGCGCAGGGGAGCTGGAGATCGGCAAGCTCAGCCTCGCCGCCTGGGGGATCGTCAGTGCGCCGGTCCTGATGGCCGAGACATTGCTGCTGCGCCAATATCCGTCGCTCAAGGTCACGACACGGATCTTTTCCGGCAAGGACCATAGTTCAGTGATCGCCGACGTGATCGCCGAAGGCGTCCGCGCCGTATGGGCTGACGCACTGACTCCCGGGAAGTGACATTGGCCAGGCTCGACTACCCGCCCGCCGGGGCGCGCCCGGAAACGGTCGAATTCGGCCAGGGCACGGTGCGCTACGCGGATCCGCTTCGCTGGCTCGAGGAAGAAACGGATCGCCCTGTCCTCGCCTGGCAAAGCGCCCAGGACGAACTCGCTCGGGCCCATTGCACCAGCCTGCCGCGCTACCAGGATTTTCTCGCGAAACTGGAATCGATGGGCGCGTCCGAGGACATGACGCTCCCGGTTTTCGCCGGCGGCTATCATGTCCATAGGTTCGTCCCCGAAGGCCAGGACCTCGCGGTGGTCGAACTTTCGGACACGCCCACCGGCCCGCGTCGGCGGGTCGTCGATCTGAACGCGCTGCGTACCGACGAACCATTGCAGATGGCGGCATACGCCTTGTCTCACAGCGGCAAGCTGGCGGTCTTCGCCTACACCGCCGGCGGACACGAGAAGCCGATCGTCCAGTTGGTGGAGGTCGAAACCGGCACGGTCCTGTCCCAGGGACTGCCGAGCGAGCGGCTCATGAATTTCACCTGGTTGCCGGACGACAGCGGCTTTTTCTACATGAGCATGGATCCCGCGGACATTCGCGCCGGGAAGACCCTGTTCCGTGTGCTTGTCGACAACCCGGCGGAGGCGAAGCTCGAAGCGGTCGAGCCAGGTCATTTCTATGTTCGTCCGGTCGTCGCGGGTGACAATCGTCACATCCTGCTGTTCGTCAATCACCTGGCGCCCCGACCGGAATTCATCCTCGACACACAGGGCGACGGTACCTGGCAGCCGTTCCTGAAGGACGCGCAGGGCATCTTTCGCGGCGATGTCGTGGGGGATCATTTCTTCGCGATCACCGATGATGTTGCGCCGCGCGGACGGATGATATCGATTCCGCTTGCCACGCCTGATCGGCGCGAGACGTGGAAGGAGATCATTCCTTCCTCCGGCAATGTGCTGGCCAATGTCCTCGCGGTCGGCGATCGCGCGGTCGTCCTCGACTTTGTGGACAGCTATTCGCGCCTTCGCGTGTTCGACAGGCATGGGCAATTGGAGGGCGAGGTCGCGCTGCCCGGCAAGGGGCTGATCAATCGTACGGGCAGCTTCTATTCCTTTTTCAACGTCACCAACTCGATGCTGCGGGGCCAGGGCGAGCAGGTCGATTTCCTGTTCGCGTCACCGTCCGCCTCACCTGCGCATTTCACGGCAAACGTGAAGACCCGGAGCCTTACCCAGATTACCCCATGCGAGCAGACGCTTGATGCGGTCGTGCTGGACGGCAAGGCGATCAGCGAGGACGGCGCCGAGATTCTCTATCATGTCGTCGCGCGCAAGGGCCTGGATCTGTCAAAGCCGCATCCGACGGTGATTACCGGCTATGGCGGCTATAACGTGGCCGTACTCCCTGGCTGGTTTGGCAACCGATGGGCGGCATGGATCGAGGCGGGCGGCATATTCGTCCTCAGCCATTTGCGCGGTGGTGGCGAATTCGGCTCTTCCTGGTGGGAACAGGGCCGCCTCCGGCACAAGCAGAACACCTTCAACGACATGTTCGCGACGGCGGAAGACCTGATCGCGCGCGGTATGACCACGCCTGCGCAACTGGGGGTTACCGGCGGATCGAACGGCGGGGTGATGGCGGCGGTGGCGGCAATACAGCGCCCGGACCTGTTCGGTGCGAGCTCGCCTGAAGCCCCGATCACGGATCTGCTGGCGCGCTCCCGCGATCCGTTCACCATGGCGGCGACACTGGATTATGGCGATCCGTCGGATCCGGAAATGGCCCGAATCCTCTACGGCTGGTCACCGTATCAGAACGTCAGGCATGGCGTGCCCTACCCAGCGATGCTGATCGATTGCGGCGCGAACGATCCGCGTTGCCCGCCCTGGCATGGCCGCAAGCTCGCAGCCCGGATGCAGCACGCGAGCAGCGGCACCGGCCCCATATTGCTGCGCGTGCGCGCGGGTGCCGGCCACGGGGCGATCGGCCATGAAGATCAGTCCCGCCAGTCGGCGGAAGTGCTTGCGTTCTTCGCGGAATCTCTGGGGCTGGCTGCTCCGTTCGGAAGGGAATAGGATTATGTTCGATCAGGATGAACTGGCGCAGCTATGCAAATCGGCGACCGCCGGGCGAAAGCAAAAAGCCTCGGGCCGGAACGGGATCGTTGTCTCGTCGCACCCGATCGTCTCGCAGATCGCAATGAGGACGCTCGAGGACGGCGGCAACGCCGTCGATGCCGTGCTCGCAGCGGCACTGGCGCAGACCGTCGTCGAGCCGCATATGACGACCGCGTTCGGCGTGCTGAGCATGATGCATTACGATGCGGCGACGGGCGCGACGCAATATGTCAACGGCTCGATGAACGCGCCGCTGGCGGGCTTGCCCGGTTTTTCGGCGGCCGACATGGCAACCGGCCGCAGCGTCGCGGTCCCCGGCTTCTGGTCGGCCTGGGAAGCATCGCGCATGCGCTACGCGACCAGGTCGCGCGAGGCACTGGCCGCGCCCGCCATCGACCTCGCGCGGGGCGGGTTCCCGATCTATCCCGTCCTGTTTGGCATGATGTTCGAAGCCGCGGCCAAGATCGGCCTGAGCGATGAAGGCCGGAACATCTATTTCCGAGACAATGTGATCCGCGGCCCGGGCGAACCGCTGGTCAACCACGCCCTCGCCGACACGCTGGAACGGATGGCCACGGACGGTGTCGATTATTTCTACCGCTCGGCCTTTACCGAGAAGGTGGTCGAGACGGTCAAACGCGCCGGTGGCGTTTTGACGATGGAGGATTTCGATCGCTACGAGACACGCTGGATGGATCCGGCCTGGGGCAGCTACCGCGACTACAAGATTGCCGGCTCGCCCCCGCCCGACACCGGCGGCACCCACATCATCGAGATTCTGAATCTGGTTGAGCAAATCCCGCTCAGACAATGGGGGATGCCCACCGAGAGCGCGGATTCGATGTACTGGCTGGCGCGTTTCTGCCTGGAGGTTTTTTCCGAAGGCGCAGCGCAGGGCGATCCCAAAAGCTGGCCACTGCCGATGGAGACGATCCTCTCCAAGGATTATGCCGCAATGCGCTTCGAGTTGATGAAGATGCGCGATCCCAGGGGTCTGGATCCGGCAAAAAAGGCCTATCCGGGCTCCAATCATCTGACCGTGGTCGACCGCGACGGCAATATCGCCACGGTATTGCACTCGGTCATGTCGCACGGCTGGTCCAACGGGCTGATCGTGGACGGCATGAACCTGTGGGCCGGCGGCGTGCATTTCTTCCGCAACATGCCCAGGCCCGGCGATCGCGGCACCTGTTATGTCGCGCCGCACATCATCTTCGACGCGACGGGCAAGCCGGTGTTGGCAGCGGGCTCGCCCAGCGTCGGCCTGATCCAGAACTGCGTCACCAATGCGCTCAACATCCTGGATTTCGGCATGGATATCGAAACCTCGGTGCATCAGCCCCGGATCGGCGGGCCGACCTACACCACGGACAGCCTGGCTCCAGACGCGTTCTTCCTCGAGGTGGATTGCGGCACGCCGGAAATCCAGGCGGAGGTCAGGAAGCGCCGGCTGGGTATCGAGCTGGTCAACCCGTGGAACTTCCATAGCGGCAGCTACGAAGGCGTGCACATCGCCGCGGACGGGCTCGCGAGTGCCTGCGCGGATCCGCGGCGCACGGGGGTTGCCCTGGCGGTCTGACGGCAGGGTCTCGCGCTTGGCCCGCCCGGGAAAGCGGGCGCCTTACATGGGAAATTGTGATGCAACCTTCTACTGCCCTGGCCGATCTCGCGGCACGTTTCTGGACCTTTCAGTGCGAGGAGTCGCCGATCACCGCGATCGGGGCGGGCGTCGCCACTGACGCGGACCAGTTGCTGCGGGAGGCGCCCGCCGACGCCGAACGGCGCGCTGCCTGGGCGCGAGCCGCACGGGCTGAGCTCGCCACCATCGATCCTGCGCCGCTTGGCGTTGAAGACCGTGCGACGCATCAGCTGCTCGACTATGAGTTCCGCCTCCTCACCGAGATGGTGGACAGTGGCGCGCACCTTCGCCCCACGCTGTATCCGCTCGGACCTGAGTTCACGCTGATCTATTGGGCGAACTCCACCGCCCTCGCCACCGCCGCCGACGCGCGGCGCTACCTCAAAAGGCTCGCCGCCACCCCGACCTCCTTCGCCAGCGTTCAAGAGAGCCTCGCCCGGGGCATCGCCGCAGGCATGGCCTATCCCCGCCTCGTCGTGGAACGCGCCGTCGCGCAGATCCGGGGCCAGATGTCGATGCCGATCGAGGACAACGCCTTTTATGCGCCGCTCGCACGAGTCTCGAACCGGGGCGGCACGATGGCTGACCTGGCTCAAGAGGGACGTAAGCTTGTCGAGGAGGTGGTGAAGCCGGCCTTTCTCGACTATGCCGCCTATCTTGAAACGGCGGTCTT
>CAISGR010000017.1 GCA_903884945.1 uncultured bacterium | reverse complement strand
GCTTCCTGCCGCCGGCGCTGGCGAAGATATCGACGCGCGGCACGCCGGCGCGGATCACGGCGGTGACGGCAATATTCGTCGCGATCCTCGCCGGGCTCCTGCCGCTCGACGTCATCGCATCGCTCGCCAATGCCGGGACCTTGTGCGCGTTCGTGGCGGTGGCAGCCTGTGTCCTGGTGCTGCGGCGGCGGAGCCCCGATGCGAAGCGGCCGTTCAGGACGCCCTTGGCCTGGGTGGTGGCACCCGGCGCGATCCTGGGCTGCTGCTATCTGTTCCTGAGCCTCCAGCGTGTCACGCAGATCTCGTTCCTGATCTGGAACGGCCTCGGCTTGCTGGCCTATTTCCTGTATGCGCGGCGGCGCGCGGTGGAGGGGCGGGCAGCAGCCTGAGCGGCGATGCCGGGCCTGCGCCGGCACCTTCGCTCAAGGGCTGGCGATCAGCTCGTGCAGACGAATGCCAGGATGGCGTCGCCCGAGGGTTCGTCGCCCAGCGGCTCGGTGAAGGGCTTGGCGGGGTCAGCGGCCTTGCTGCCGGTCTTGACGTCCTTGTCGTAGAGATCGGCGTCGCCCATCGTCAGCGTCCTGCCGGTGCAATCGAGCGTCGCCTCGGCGATCGCATAATGGCTGTCGCCGATCTTTCCCACGCGCAGGCGGAAGCTTCGCAGCGTGCCCGATGCCTTGATCGTCGCCGGATCCACCGCGCTCGAATAGCCGTCCGCGCTGGTGAATTCCTTCCAGTCCTGCGCGAGCGCAGCGACTGGTGCGGACGCGACCGCCAGGGCAAGAGACCAGGCGATCGCGCTCCGCATTGTCGTCACTCCTAGGCGGCCAGCTTGCGCAGCACGTATTGCAGGATGCCACCGTTGAGGAAATATTCCAGCTCGTTGACGGTGTCGATCCGGCAGCGGGTGAGGAAGGTTTCGGTCTTGCCGTTGGCGCGGGTGAGGATCACCTCGACATCCTGGCGCGGGCGGATATCCGCCACGTGCTGGATGGTGAAGCTCTCCGAACCGTCCAGGCCGAGCGTCTGGCGCGTGACGCCTTCCGCGAACTGCAGCGGGAGCACGCCCATGCCGACCAGGTTCGAGCGATGGATGCGCTCGAAGCTCTCGGTGATGACGGCGCGGACGCCGAGCAGGTTGGTGCCCTTCGCCGCCCAGTCGCGCGACGAGCCGGTGCCATATTCCTTGCCCGCGATCACGACGAGTGGCGTGCCATCCGCCTTGAAGCGCATGGCGGCGTCATAGATCGGCATGATCTCGCCTTCGTACTTCGACATGCCGCCTTCGACGCCCGGGACCATCTCGTTCTTGATGCGGATATTGGCGAAGGTGCCACGCATCATCACGTCATGGTTGCCGCGGCGCGCGCCATAGCTGTTGAAGTCGGCGCGGCTGACCTGATGCTCCTGGAGGAACACGCCCGCCGGGCTGTCCGCCTTGATCGAGCCGGCCGGCGAGATGTGATCGGTGGTGATCGAATCGCCGAGGATCGCGAGTGGCCGCGCCTCGATGATGTCCATCACCGGTGCCGGCGTCATCGTCATGCCGTCGAAATAGGGCGGGTTGGCGACGTAGGTTGAGCCGGCGCGCCAAGTATAGGTATCCGAACCCTCGACCTCGATGCCGCGCCATTTCTCGTCGCCGGCATAGACATTGCCGTAGCGGGCGCGAAACATCGAATCATCGATGTTCGCCGCCATCACGTCGGCGATCTCGGCGTTGGTCGGCCAGATATCCTTGAGGAACACATCCTCGCCGTCCGACCCCTTGCCAAGCGGCGTCTCGACCATGTCCTGCGTCACCGTGCCCTTGATCGCATAGGCGACGACCAACGGCGGCGATGCGAGGAAATTGGCGCGCACGTCAGGCGAGACGCGGCCCTCGAAGTTGCGGTTGCCGGAGAGCACCGAGGCGGCGACGATGTCGTTCTCGTTGATCGCGGTCGACAGCTCGGCTGCGAGCGGGCCCGAATTGCCGATGCAGGTCGTGCAGCCATAGCCGACCAGGTTGAAGCCGAGGGCGTTGAGATCCTCGGTCAGGCCGGCCTTGTTGAGATAGTCGGTGACGACCTGCGAGCCGGGGGCGAGCGACGTCTTGACCCAGGGCTTGGAGGTGAGGCCCTTGGCCCGCGCCTTGCGGGCGACGAGGCCGGCGGCGACCAGCACCGATGGGTTCGAGGTGTTGGTGCAGCTGGTGATCGCGGCGATCACGACATCGCCGTCACCGATATCGTCGGGGCGGCCGACCACTGCGGCGCGAACCGGCTGCTCCTTCTTGTAGACCTTGAAGAGGTCGCCGTTGAACACTTCGTCGACCTTGTTGAGCGAGACGCGGTCCTGCGGGCGCTTCGGCCCGGCGAGGCTCGCCTGCACCGTGCTCATGTCCAGTTCGAGCGTATCGGTGAAGACCGGATCGACGCTGTCGGAATCGTGCCACAGGCCCTGCGCCTTGCAGTATGCCTCGACCAGCGCGACCGTCTCGTCCGAGCGGCCGGTGAGCTTCATATAGTCGATCGTCTTGGCATCGATCGGGAAGAAGCCGCAGGTCGCGCCATATTCCGGCGCCATGTTGGCGATGGTCGCGCGATCGGCGAGCGTCATCGTGTCGAGGCCCGGGCCGTAGAACTCGACGAAGCGGCCGACCACGCCCTTGGCGCGCAGCATCTGGGTGACGGTGAGCACGAGGTCGGTGGCGGTGATGCCTTCGGCCATCGCGCCGGTCAGCTTGAAGCCGACGACTTCGGGGATCAGCATCGAGACGGGCTGGCCGAGCATCGCTGCCTCGGCCTCGATCCCGCCGACGCCCCAGCCGAGCACGCCCATGCCGTTGACCATCGTGGTGTGGCTGTCAGTGCCGACCAGCGTATCGGGATAGGCGACGGTGGTGCCGTCGCCGTGATCGCCCCAGCTCGCCGAGGACCACACGCCCTGGCCGATATATTCGAGGTTCACCTGGTGGCAGATGCCGGTGCCCGGAGGGACGACCTGGAAGTTGTCGAGCGCCTTGGAACCCCATTTCAGGAACTCGTAGCGCTCGAAATTGCGCTGATATTCGAGATCGACATTGTCGCCGAACGCCTTGGGCGTGCCGAACTCGTCGACCATCACCGAATGATCGATGACGAGATGGACGGGCACCAGCGGGTTGATCTTGGCCGCGTCGCCGCCGAGCTTCGTGATCGCATCGCGCATGGCCGCGAGATCGACGACGCAGGGAACGCCGGTGAAATCCTGCATCAGCACGCGCGCGGGGCGATACTGGATCTCGCGGTCGGAGCGCTTGTCGATCTGCCAGTCGATGATCGCCTTCACGTCGTCGGTCGTGACGGTCTTGCCGTCCTCGAAGCGGAGCATGTTTTCCAGCAGGACCTTCATCGAGAAGGGCAGGCGGCTGATATCGCCATATTTCGCGGCGGCATCGGCCAGCGAATAATAATCGTACGACTTCGAGCCGACCTTGAGCGTCTTGCGGGCGCCGAGCGTATCCTGGCCAATGGCGGTCATCTGGGGCGGGTTCCTTCCCTGTCTGGCCGGGCGCGGCGGGGAGGCGGAAGGTTCCGCGCGAGCGCGCTCCGGGTTGTGCGAATGCGAAGAGTCGCGCGGCCTTTAGCAAGGGGGTCGGGGTTGGGGAAGGGCGGGGATCTACGAAGTTCGACGGAAGCAGTCGCGGGAATCGATCCTCGCTTCACGGCGAGCGCCACGTCGATGATCCGGGCCGAACTGGTAAACGATCAGGCAGCCAGTTTCGGTAACGCATGAAGAATCCCGGCCGACGGATATCGGGCGTCCCGTTCCTCGAACCGCCGCGATTCCCCCCTGATGGAACCCGAGCGGCTGAAAAGGCGTTTGGTCCGTTATGGTGGGATTCCCTTCGTACGAGGTGTTCCTGGCGCTTCCGGAATGCCCGCAGCCGGGATGGAATTGGCTGCGGCTGGCGCGGAATGGGCTGGTCGTGGCGGCTGGGTCCACCTACCCGTCGCTCGACGCGTGTTTCGTCGCGTTGCGGCGCGATCGCGAGGCGCGGGGCAAGGCGCCCGTGACCATCAACCTGAACGGGGCCGGGCCGGACGTGGCCGCCGCCGTCGTCGCCATCGCCACCGCCGAGGGAGACGTGACGATCACCTGCGCCGAGCCGAGGATCGCCTGATCAGAGTGCGAACAGGAAGAAGATCATGGTCGCGGCGAACATCACGAAGGTCGCGCCCCACCCCAGGAGCGTCGGGCCGAGCGGCAGGGTGAGGCGGCCCATGGCGCGGGGGTTGCGGACGATCAGCATCATCACCGCCATCAGCGGGACTGCGAGCACGCCGTTGACCACCGCCGCCCAGTAGAGCGCGCGGACCGGATCGATCCCGATCGTGTTGAGCGAAGCACCGGCCAGCGTGGTGACCGCGATCGTTGCGTAGAAGAGCCGCGCGTCGAGCGGCTTGGCATCGAGGCTGCCTGCCACCCCGACCATTTCCGTCACGGCATAGGCGGCCGATCCGGCGAGCACCGGCACGGCGAGCAGCCCGGTGCCGATGATGCCGAGGGCGAACATCGCCGAGGCGAAGCGGCCGGCGATCGGCTCCAGCGCTTCGGCCGCCTGGGCCGAGGTGGCGATGTCGAAGATTCCGTTGGCATGGAGCGTCGCCGCCGTCGCGAAGACGATCGCCAGCGAGACGAGGGTACTGAAGGCCATGCCGACCAGCGTATCCGTGCGGATGCGCTTCAGTTCGGGGCCTGCCTCGCGCGGGGTGATGCACAGGGGCTTGGTGTGGTGGCGGTGCTGCTCCTCGATCTCCTGCCCGGCCTGCCAGAAGAAGAGATAGGGGCTGATCGTGGTGCCGAGGATCGCGACGAAGGCGGTGGCATAGGCCGCGTTGAACTGGATCTCGGGTACGACCAGCGAGCGCAGCGCGTGCGGCCAGGGCACGCCGGCGACCATGACGACCGCGACATAGGTGAACAGCGACAGAGTCGTCCATTTCAGGATCGACGCATAGCGCGGATAGCTGAGGGCGACTTCGAGGACGATGCAGATCACGCCGAACAACAAGGTGTAGAGCGTGGCGTTGCCGCCCGCGAGCAGCGCGAGCGCAGCGCCCATCGCGCTCAGGTCCGCACCGAGATTGACGATATTGGCGACGAGCAGCAGCGAGACCATGCTCCACAGCACGGGCCGCGCATAGTGGCGGCGCAGATTGCGGGCGATGCCGGCCCCGGTGACGCTCCCGATCTCGGCGGCGACCTGCTGGATCGCGACCATCAGCGGGAAGCTGAGCACGAAGGTCCAGGCCAGGCCGTAGCCGAATTGCGCGCCGACCTGGCTGTGGGTGCCGATGCCGCTGGGGTCGTCATCTGCGGCCCCGGTGACGAGGCCGGGGCCGAGCGAGGCAAGGAAGCCGCGCCGGCCAGTCGCGGGCTCGGCCTCGGCCGCGTCGCCCGATGATGGTTGGCCCCCCTTCATGCGGCGAACCTTCGCACGGGATCGCGGGTGGCGCCATCCCCGGCGAAACGGGCCGGGCCCTCATGGCCTTATTGCGGAATGGTCGGCCCCGCCTTCACGGCTGGTCGGGCAGGGGGGCGGCACCCGGCGTCACCCACACTTCCACGGGCGTGATGAACTTGCCCGGCGCGGGCTTGCCGACGTCGACGCGCTGGGCCGTGACGCGCTCGCCCGAGGTCAGGACGAAGCCGGCACCCGGGCGCGGCATCCTGCCGAAGGTCATTTTCTGGATTGGCGTGCCGGTGGCCGCGTTCATGATGGTGGCGATGATGCTCATCGCCGCCCGATAGCCATGGTCGAGCGCCCGTGTCGATGGCGCGTGCGCTCCGTTCGGCGCACGTGCCGCTTATGCCGGCGTCATTGCTCGGTATCGTTGGCGAGCCCATCCCCGCGATTGACGCGCGCGGTCATGCCCGTCGCATCGGCATCGTCGAGCGTCTGCGTGTCGGG
>CAISGR010000016.1 GCA_903884945.1 uncultured bacterium | reverse complement strand
GGGAGCAAATGCGATGACTGACGACGGTGTGGGCGCGGCGATCGGCCGCTTGCTCGACGTAGCGCGATCGGACACGGGACAATCCCGGCGCTGCGCGAACTTCCTGCTGGCGTGGTGGAACGGTGACGATTGGGGGCATTTCCCGATCGCCGATCTGTTCGGCGTCGATTCCTCGCTCTCGGCCGATATGGCGACGATCTTTGCCTACCTCGCGGCGTATCCAACCGCGATCTATCCTGACGCTTGGGGCTACCGCGACGCCATGGCCGAACTGGTCGATCTTTGGCGGCCGGAAGCGGCTGCGGCCTGAGCGCCGTGGATATCGGAAAGGACGCGGCCGTGACGAAGGCCATGGCGCTCGCTCTGATGCGGCAAGCGTTGGACCTCCTCGATGCGGTGAAAGAACAAGCGGCGGGATGCCATCTGCAAACGGCGATCGACACGCTCTTGCGGAAGCTGCCGCCAGAGGCCGGGGACGGGCCGGCGGCGCACTAGCATAGTCGCAAATGTCTATGTCGGATCTGACGGCCCATAGTCGCGAGTGTCTATGTAGCCAGGTCGGCCGACATAGACGCCGGTATCTATGCTGAAGCAGTTTTCCGGACGTGGCACGGTTTGACCTGGCTGTCGGCCATCGGCCTTTCCATGGCGTCTGATCGGGGAGCGTTGCGAGGGGCTGGCCCCTTGCTGAGAGGGTAGAGCGAGACGCCGATCGGCGGCTCGATCGTAGGGAGAGACTTCTCCCCTCGGCCCATTTTGAAGGTGGATATTGCTTTGGGTTATCTCGGTTCAAAGGCGGTCAACGGGGCCTATCAGGCGGTCATCGCGAACATGCCTCCCCATGACACCTACATCGAAACGCACTTGGGCTCGGGCATCGTCATGCTTCGGAAGCCTCCGGCGCTGCGCTCGATCGGGCTGGAAATCGACCCGGCAACCTTCGCCAGCTTCGGCGCGATTCCCGACGTGGAAACCTACAACGTCGATTGCATGACCTTCTTGCGGACGTTCGACTTCGCCTCGGCCGGTCGGGTGCTGATCTATGCCGATCCGCCCTATGTGCTCTCGACGCGGGCTCGGAAGGGGCAACGCTACCGCTTCGATTATACCGACGCCGATCACGAGGCCCTGATCGCGTTGCTGCGGACGCTGCCAGCGTCGGTGATGATCTCGGGCTATCACTCGGACCTCTACGCCGGCCTGCTGCTCGCGCCGGAATGGCGGTCGCTGAGTTATCAGGTGAAGACGCGCGGCGGTCCTCGCACCGAATATCTCTGGATGAACTATGCGGCGAACGCGGCGCATTGGGCGGACCATGCCGGCGTGGATTTCACCGATCGCCAGCGCATCAAGCGCAAGGCGGCTCGGTGGCAACGCATGTATCGGGAGCTACCGGCAAGCGAGCGGATGGCCGTGCTTGCGGCCATCCTCGAACCTGAATCGGTCTAGACTTGAACCTCTGGCTTCATCAACAAAACATGCGGGCGTATTTGCAGGCCGTTAGCAATTCTCTCGATATTGTCGATTGAGACATTGCGCTCTCCCCGCTCGATGCCACCAAAATAGGTTCTGTCCATTTCAATGTCGTAAGCAAAGTCCTGCTGGCTGATCCCGCGCTCCTTGCGGAAGCGGCGAATATTGGG
>CAISGR010000015.1 GCA_903884945.1 uncultured bacterium | reverse complement strand
GTCGAACGTCATGGGCTTCACCATCAACCGGGTCAGCCTGTTCGCGCTGATCTTCTCGATCGGCATCCTGGTCGACGACGCGATCGTGATGATCGAGAATATCGCCCGCCACTGGGCGATGGCCGATGGCCGCAACCGGGTGGACGCAGCGGTCGATGCGGTGGCGGAGGTCGGCAATCCGACGATCGTCGCGACGCTGACGGTGGTCGCGGCGCTGCTACCCATGCTGTTCGTGTCGGGGCTGATGGGCCCCTATATGGCGCCGATACCGATCAATGCCTCGGCCGCGATGGTCTTCTCCTTCTTCGTCGCGGTGATCATTGCGCCGTGGCTGATGGTGCGCTTCGCGCGACAGACCTTGGGCGATGGCCACCATGCAGACGCGCATGGCGGCAAGCTCGGCGCGCTTTATGGCCGGGTCGCGCGCCGCGTGATCGGCAGTCGCCGGTCGGCGCGGACGTTCCTGATCGCGGTCGGGGTCGCCACGCTGGTCGCCTGCTCGATGTTCTATTTCAAGGCAGTGACCGTCAAGCTGCTGCCGTTCGACAACAAGTCCGAGGTGCAGCTGGTCGTCGACATGCCCGAAGGCACCAGCCTGGAAGGCACGGCACGCATCCTCGAACAGGCGGCCGCGGTAACGCGAGGCCTGCCCGAGGTGACCGCGATGGAGGCTTATGCCGGCACCTCGGCACCGTTCAATTTCAATGGCCTGGTTCGCCATTATTTCCTGCGCGCCAAGCCCGAGATGGGCGACCTGATGGTGACGCTGAAGGCGAAGGGGGATCGCGCGCGATCGAGCCATGCAATAGCGGTCGAGCTGCGTGATCGGCTCAGGTCGGTCGCGCTGCCCCAGGGCGGCTCGATCAAGGTGGTCGAAACGCCGCCGGGGCCCCCGGTGCTCGCCACCCTGCTTGCCGAGATTTACGGCCCGGACGAAGCAACGCGTCGCGCGACCGCCGTGCAGGTCGAGAAGATCTTCCGCAGCGTCCCGTATATCGTCGATGTCGACAACAGCTTCGGGCAGCTGCGCCCCGAACTGCGCCTCACGCCGGATCGTGCCAAGCTCGACTCCTACGGCCTGTCCGAGCGCCAGGTGTTCGACAGCATCGGAGCGCTGATGGGCACGCAGACCGTCGGCTATGCGCCGCGCGGGGACGGACGGGACCCCCTGCCGATCGAGATCGCGCTCGATCAAGCGCAGCGAAGCTGGTCGGCGACACTCGCCTCGACCCCGGTCGCGGCGATGCAGGGGCCGGCAGGCCCGCAGCCGATCGAGTTGGGCCAGATCGTCGACGCGCAGATGAGCCAGGGAAGCCATGCCCTGTTCCGGCGCGACGGGCGCGCGGCGGATATGGTCACGGCCGAGATGGCGGGGGCCTATGAGGCCCCGATCTACGGCCTGATGGCCGTCGACGACGCGATCGGCACGTTCGACTGGAAAGCGCACGGCCTGGCAAAGCCCGAGATTCGCATGAACGGCCAGCCGACCGACGAAAGCAGGCCTTCACTTTTGTGGGATGGTGAGTGGGAAATCACCTGGGTGACCTTTCGCGACATGGGCGCGGCCTTCATGGTCGCCCTCCTTGCCATCTATGTGCTCGTGGTCGGCCAGTTCCGCAGCTTCACCCTGCCGCTCGTCATCCTGACGCCGATCCCGCTGACCCTGGTCGGGATCGTCATCGGCCATATGCTGTTCGCGGCACCTTTCACCGCGACCTCGATGATCGGGTTCATCGCGCTCGCCGGGATCATCGTGCGCAACTCCATCCTGCTGGTGGATTTCATCCGACATGCCCGGAGCGCGGACAAGTCGCTGCGGGACACGTTGCTCGAAGCTGGCATGATCCGGTTCAAGCCGATCGTGCTCACCGCCGCGGCGGCGATGATCGGCGCCGCGGTCATTCTCACTGACCCGATCTTCCAGGGACTGGCCATCTCGCTGCTGTTCGGGCTTGCCTCTTCGACGATCCTGACCGTGCTGGTCATTCCGGCGATCTACATCGTCTTGCGCGACGACGATCGCCCCGCCACGGTTCCCGCATGATCAACAGTGCAGCCATCAAGGCACTCCACGACAATGCGAGCGAGGTCGCCGACCGGCTTCGGGTTCTCGCCAACCGCGACAGGCTGCTCATGCTGTGCCGCCTTGCCGCTGGCGAAGCCTCGGTGAACGAACTGGTCGCGGTCACGGGACTTGCGCAGTCGAGCGTGTCGCAGCATCTCGCCGTCCTGCGCGAGGCCGGCGCGGTGCGGGTCCGCCCCGAACAACAGACCCGCCACTACAGCCTGGCCGATCCCCGGATGCGCCGCATGATCGAAGCGCTCTGCGCGGCCTGCGGCCCGACCGCGGCGTGACGCCATGAGCGAAGCCCGTATCGTCTGTGCCGACTGCCGGGCGGTCAATCGTCTGCCGGAAGCACGGCTGTCCGATGCGCCGAAATGCGGGCGCTGCGGCAAGCCGCTGTTCACCGGCGCTCCCGTCGCGGCCGATGCCGGCCTGTTCGATCGGCTGATCCTGTCGGGCAGCCAGCCCGTCCTTGTCGATTTCTGGGCAAGCTGGTGCGGCCCGTGCAAGATGATGGCGCCTGCCTTCGCCGCGGCGGCGGCCGAGCTCGAACCGGCTGTCCGGCTGGTGAAGGTCGATACCGAGCAGGTCCAGGATGTTGCGGCGCGCTATGCGATCCGCTCGATACCGACGCTGATCCTGTTCGCGGGCGGCAAGGAGATTGCGCGGCAGGCCGGGGCGATGGATCGCTCAGGCATCGTCAGGTGGACGCGGCTGATGCTGAGTCAACAACGGCATTAGGCATTCCTTCCGCCGATCCCACGGGGTGCCGCGGCACGATGCCGTACAGCCCGCCGGTACCGCATCGGTGTGAGATCCTATCCGGCCATGAGAATGAGCTGCATCGCCTGCTGGCCGCGCCGATCTATGGTGGTGTGCCGCGATGTTGAATCGGGATCGACCCGCACCGGACGCATGGGGCAGCGTGGCGAAAATGTCATGGGGGTCGCTGACATTTTCGACGGCCCGAGCCCGACTGCCGGGGCAGCCGGACAGCATGACACGTGGCTCTCCCCGGGTGAATCGATCCCGACGCGCCCGCGGGTCCGGGGTTCGCGCGCGCTGCTCTGGCGTCCCGCGACGGCCGCATGATGGGAGGGGGGCGGTTGCAATAAGTGAGTGCCGGCGATCCGCGGCGCGCTATTCCATGCGTGCGAAGACCGCTGTCGCGCCGCCGCCGCGCTGGCGCGCCGCCGACGCTTCCGCCGGCGTCAGCGCGACCGTGCCGGCGAAGGCATCGAGCAGTGCGCTCACATCTGCGATCCGCGCCTGATTCAGTCGGTAGAAGACCAGCTTCGCGTCGCGTCGCGTCAGCACCAGATCCGCCTTTCGGAGGATCGCGAGCTGCTGTGACAGGCCCGGCTGCGCGACCTTCGTGATGGTTTCGATCTCGCCGACCGATCGCTCGCCGCCGATCAGCGTCCGCATGAGATCGAGGCGGACGGCATGGGCGAGCGCGCGGAGCAGCTCGGCGGTCGCGTCCAGATCGAGCGCGGCGATATCGGCGTTCATTTGGCCGGCTCGTCGGGAATCGACGCGTAGAACCAGTCTGCCGCGTGGCGCGCGCCGAGGGCGGCC
>CAISGR010000014.1 GCA_903884945.1 uncultured bacterium | reverse complement strand
CGTTTCGAGAAGAGCAAGCCGGGCCTTGTTGGAGAAGGTGTTGAAAAACGCCTCGTCCAACTCGACGGTATCGCGCCAGCGTCCGAAACCGGCCTCGGCCTCGATGCAGTTGGCAAGCTCACGGACCATGCGCGGGGTGCGCCCATCGGAATAAACCGAAGTGGTCCCCATGAGCATATGACCGGCGATCATCGCCGCCACCTTGTTCTTGTCCGTAGCGGGCAGATCGCGAAACAGCGCAAAACCCTCAATCGGAGGGCATAGCGTGGAAGGTACGCCAGACAACGCTAAGCGAGAACAGTGCAAGAACGGCGCTGTGATGGCGATCAACGGCGCAGGTCGATGATGCCCAGCTCTCGCCACATCCACGTAAAATCATAGGTGGCCATCGGATCACCAGCACCGGATTTTGCCGCGCCATTCTCTATATATTTGAGCCAGTCGGCCACTTTTGGTCGGCCTGCCTTCGTGCGGGCCAGAGCGCGTGGCGTCTTGTGCCCGAGGGCCGGCACCGCTTCATCAAGCGTTTTGGTATATTCGCGTGTCAGCATCTGATGAACGATGCGTTCGATTTCGTCCGGCGGGATATCGAGCGGCACTTCCTGCGGAGCGCGGGCGGCGTCATCGGCCATGAACTGGGCCAGAGTCCGGATTTCGGTCATAGGTGTGCTCACGCAATCACCAAGCCACTCGCTCATCTGCGCAATCGCCTGTTCAGCGCGGGCGGCGCTGTTGACCTCAACGATCAGTTTGCGTCCAGCCAACTCGACATTGGCAAAAACGGGTGTGCCGTCCTCCATGGTTGTCACAAAAGCCTGCCCGCCTTTGGTCGTTTCTGGTGTCCTCTTCTTCGTCACCGGTGCCAGCCAGTTCCAGAACGTGTCGCTCGCAGGTTCCAGCCATTGAGCCGCTTTCAGCCTGCGAACCACGCTTTTGCCGATCACGCCCTTTGCCAGCGGAAAAACGATACGGTGGAACACAAGGTCATCACCGTCCGCGTTGACCATATCCGGCGAGCTGGCGGGAATGGCCTTACCCAGACAGTCGAGCAGCCACATGTTCGTGAACATCGGCCCCGATGCCCGCAAGAGCGCGTCCTTGTCTAGGGGATCCAATCCGACAGTGCCCTGTGCATCGTCCACAAGTCGGGAAAGCGCGTCGATTACGCGCACGGCGCCATCTGCGCTGAACGGCAGGAGTGCCCCGGAAATGCCGTGCCGACCGTTCACGTCAACAATTCTTGCGGCGATTTTGTCCCAGTTGACGAGGGTCTGGGTCGCACCGTGTTCCCGCACCGTCACCGGGGCGACGTCGCGCAGCAGATCGCGCAAGGTCATCGATTGGCCGGGAACCACTTCGCTGACTTCATAGAGCGACATGACCGTATCGCGTAGTGCGCGCATATAGGCTTTGTTCGGCGCCTTTTCGTTCCAGCCCCGGCGCTTGAGATAGTCATCGACCAGATTGCCACCGTCAGGTTCCAGTTCCTGCGTCAGCAGATCTTCAAAGAAACAGCCCCATAGCGGCCCTTGCCAGTGATCACCGATGATTTCGAATATGGCGTCTGGCTCGAGTCCGGTTGCTTCGCACGCTGGGCCAAGATGCGCGGACAGCATTTCAGCCATCGCTTCATCCCATGGCGCCCGTTCCGCATATTTCATCAGGCCCGAAAGATCGTGAACCGATTTTGATCTGGACATTCAGGCGGGCCTTTCCACGCCAAGGCGGCGCATTTCTCGATATATGGTTGATCGGCCGATGCCGAGTTGCCGTGCCGCTTCTGTCGGCGAGATACTCGCTTCGACCAGTTTGATGGCAGCATGGACCTTGCTCATGTCGAGCGGCTGACGGCCAGGTAACTTGCCCCTGGCACGGGCGGCGGCGATGCCATCCTTGGTGCGTTCGGAAATCAGCCGCCGCTCGAAGTGGGCAATGGCCCCGAACACATGGAAGATGAGTTCGCCGGCGGCCGACGATGTGTCGATCTTTTCCTCAAGACTCAGGAGCGCGATACCTTGGCCGCGCAGCGCCTCGACCGTGGCGAGCAGTTCGGCCAGCGAACGCCCGAGCCGATCAAGGCGGACCACTGCCAGCGTGTCGCCCCTTCGGGCATAGGCGATCAGCTCGGCCAGACCCGGAGGCTCTGTTGCAAAGATTGGCGGCAGTCAGAGGTAGGCTGTCGCTCTGCGCCGATCAGGCGGCTGCTGCGAAATGGTGGTTGAGCATGCCCATGGCCTCCGTCAGCGCCGAGGGCCCAATGCCAAAAGCTCTCTCCACAAGGCGCACCTCGCCCCTGATGCCGGGCTGCAGGCACCAGGGGCGAGCCTGTCCTTTGCGCAGGGCTCGCATGACTTCGAATCCCTTGATCGTGGCATAGGCCGTGGGGATCGATTTGAAACCGCGCACCGGCTTGATCAGTATCTTGAGCTTTCCGTGATCGGCCTCGATCACGTTATTGAGATACTTCACCTGCCGGTGGGCCGTCTCCCGGTCCAGCTTTCCTTCGCGCTTCAATTCGGTGATCGCTGCACCATAGCTCGGCGCTTTGTCGGTATTGAGCGTGGCAGGCTTTTCCCAGTGCTTCAGGCCTCGCAGGGCCTTGCCCAGGAACCGCTTCGCTGCCTTGGCGCTGCGGGTCGGCGACAGGTAGAAATCGATCGTGTCGCCCCGCTTGTCGACTGCCCGGTACAGGTAGGTCCACTTGCCCCGCACCTTGACGTAGGTTTCATCCAGGCGCCAGCTCGGATCAAAGCCACGCCGCCAGAACCAGCGCAGCCGCTTCTCCATCTCCGGGGCGTAGCACTGGACCCAGCGATAGATCGTCGTATGGTCGACCGAAATGCCGCGTTCCGCCAGCATTTCCTCAAGGTCGCGATAGCTGATCGGATAGCGACAATACCAGCGCACCGCCCACAGGATCACATCACCCTGGAAATGGCGCCACTTGAAATCCGTCATCGTTCCGTCCGTCCAATCTCCGCCAAGCATGCTCAAGCTTCACGATTTTTGCAACAGAGCCCCTGCGCCGGGGCGTCCTGTGCCATCGCCAAAGTAGGGATCGAGCAGAGCAGTGCCGCGAGAATGATATTCCGTTTCATGTGCCAATCCCTCCCTTAGAGTGTGCGCGACCACGAGTAATCGCTGACGTAAATGCCGAGCGGATTATCGTGGACTTGCTGTTCGGTTGTGCCGGTGTTCGGGGCCAAGACCTTGATCGTGACAAGAGCCCGCCACTTCATCGGCGGTTGAATAAGGCCGCCTTGCCGATCGCGTTCGGTTTCGGTCCAATCGACCTGCCACGTCTGCGATGTTTGCGGGATCACCGATGCGATTTCGATGCTGACAGTCTTTGTCTCAGCCCGCTTGAAGGGCGTCGTCTCTTGATTGCCGTTCAGCCAATCGTTCATTTTCTGCGTCGCCGGATCGTTCGGCAGCAGCATCGAATAGACCCGGAAAATACCTTGCCGTTGCAGGGCTATGTCGGAGGTTACGAAGCGGGCGCTTTGAATGAACGATCCGAGTTGAGCCTGTATGACGCGAGCATCGACCGGGGCCGCCCGATCCGCGCGCGTGGTCGCGACGGCCGAGCCAAGGCTATCCACCTTCACGACGTAGGGGACGAACTTCGATTGGCTTCCGATTGAGATAATCCCGCCCACGGAGGCGAGGACGATCAGGAGCGACAGGATCGCCACCAACTGCCACATACGCCGCGAGGCCGCGAGGCCGCCAACATGGTCGTTCCACGACCGCCGGGCCGCGAGGTAGGGGTTGGTTTCCTCGACAGGCAGGGAGGCGGCTCCGCGCCGCCGGAACTTGT
>CAISGR010000013.1 GCA_903884945.1 uncultured bacterium | reverse complement strand
TGATGATTCCCAAGAGCTCATATCGACGGAATCGTTTGGCACCTCGATGTCGGCTCATCACATCCTGGGGCTGGAGCAGGTCCCAAGGGTTTGGCTGTTCGCCAATTAAAGTGGTACGTGAGCTGGGTTCAGAACGTCGCGAGACAGTTTGGTCCCTATCTGCCGTGGGCGTCGAAATTTGAGAGGAGTTGACCCTAGTACGAGAGGACCGGGTTGAACATACCTCTGGTGTACCTGTCGTTCCGCCAGGAGCGCAGCAGGGTAGCTATGTATGGACGGGATAACCGCTGAAAGCATCTAAGCGGGAAGCCTCCCTCGAGATAAGATTTCATAGAGCCGTCGGAGACCACGACGTTGATAGATCGGATGTAGAAGTGCGGTAACGCATGGAGCTAACCGATACTAATTGCTCTATTTGCGCTTGAGAGTCCCACCATCAACGACAATCCTGGGTCATACCAGCCTTGTCCGCGAGCGTCGGATGATTGACGGCAACGCCTAATAAACAACTACACCTGAATTCAGGCTAAAGCGTGCATCGATTTGAAGAACCGTTTTTCGCAAACCCTTATGGGTTCCCGCCGCGGCATGCCGTGGCGGGATGCCTCACCGGCTTCATTGCTTGGTGGCTATAGCGTCAGTGCCCCACCCGATCCCATCCCGAACTCGGCCGTGAAACCTGACTGCGCCGATGGTACTATCGCTCAAGCGATGGAAGAGTAGGTCGTCGCCAGGCATTGCAGCCGGTGAAGCATCCCCGAAAAACGATCTCTTCGACAAGAACCCATTTACATGTCCTTCCCCCGCCCCCAGGCGGGCGAAAGAACCTTGGCGCGGGGTGGAGCAGCCCGGTAGCTCGTCAGGCTCATAACCTGAAGGTCACAGGTTCAAATCCTGTCCCCGCAACCAAACTCACATACCAAAAGCCTCGGTCGCTCTGATCGGGGCCTTTTTGCGTTCTCCGCCCTGCGGACGCGCGCGCCGCGGACCCCCAGGCGCCGCGCCGGCTGCGGGCGCGGCACTGTGGCACTATCGCCTTGTAAAACAACCAGAATATCGCCGACGCCAACGCCTGAAATGTCAGTAACCCTCCTGACATTCTAAACCCGCGACCCCGATCCAGCCGCGCCCCGCAGCACATAACACCGCACCATCGCGCTCGCAGCGCTACGCCGACGCTCCGGGCCTCCGTATTTCTGCAGTGTAGCCTTGTGGCGCCGACCTCGTCCAAGAAGCGGCGGGAGGAGCTTGGGGATGGGATTGTTCAGCCGACGCGCGACGGGGAAGCGGCGAAACCTCGTCTCCTGCGCCGCCGGGATCGATCCGGGTATGGGGCAAGAGGCGCGGCGCGCGATCGAGCGCGGGCGCTACCGGATTTATGGCGCCGAGGCTGACGGGCGCGCTGTCCTCCTGATCGTCGATACCCCGAGCCTGGTCGCGACGGTGACACGCCAGCCCCGAAGCGACGGGCTGGGACAGCAGATACAGATCCAGACGCTCGAGGCGATCCATGGAGCGGGGAGCGCGCTGCATGAGCGGCTTGATCCGCTCTGGGGCACGCCGGCCAGGGCTGCCGGGATGCCCGGAACAAGCGCCGTCGCCGTTGTCGCGCCCCGCGAACTCGGCGCGCTCGTCAACTGACCATTCGTGCAGCGCGCTTGCCCAGTTGCGCTTCGATCGCCGCCGCCGCGGCCTCCGCCGGATCGGCATGCGCCATCTGGCGGGCAACATCCGCCGCCTCCCGCGCCATGGTCTCGTGGCGTAGCAACGTCGTCAGCATCGCGGTCGCGCGCCGGGCGGTGAAGCGGCTGGCCCTGAGCACGCGCCCGACGCCCATGCGCTCGATGCGATGGGCGTTGTCGAACTGGTCGCCCATATACGGCACGACCAGTTGCGGCAGGCCGGCGCGCAGCGCCTGACCGGTCGTGCCGACGCCGCCATGGTGGATGATGGCCGCAGCCCGGGGGAACAGCAGCGAATGGGGGGCATAGGCGCAGGCGAAGATGCTGCTGTCCGACGGCATGTTGTCACTTGCGCCGGTCAGCAGGATCGCCCGCTTGCCGAGCCGTCGCGCCGCTGTCGCGGCCTCCGTATAGAAATTGCCCGCGGCATGGACGGCGAAGGACCCGAGCGTGAAGACGAGCGGGGCAGGCCCCTCGTCCAGAAAGGCCTGGAGGTCGGGCGAGAGCATTTCCGCGGCGCCGCCCTGGCTGTCGAACATCGGGAAGCCCACCACCATGGCGTTCTTCGATGCGTCCGGGGCAAGCGGTCCGAAGGAAGGCGAATAGCAGCACAGGGTCAGCGGCGCATCCCGACCGGCCTCCAGCATGAACTTCGCACCGCTCGGCGGCAGCCCGTGCTCCGCGCGGACGGCGTCGATACGGCGACGGTAGAGCATATGCAGGATCTGGCGGAGCGTCGCATAGACCAGCCGGTTCCAGCGGGCGCCGGCCGGGCCGACCGGGCTGTGCCGGGTCATCCGGAAATCCGGCGTGTGCGGCGGGTCATAGGCGGACAGCATCGCCATCGGCTGGAGGATGACGGCGATGAGCGGCAGGTTCCGCTTCTCGGCGACGATCGGCGCGGCGAGCACGAACACCGACGACACGATCGCCTCGGCGTCGGCAGCTGCCTCGTCGAGCCTCGCGGCGCAGGACGACAATTCGGGCAACACCACCTGTTCGAGCATGTGCCGCTGATTGCTCATGATCCATTTTGCGGCGTCATGCTCGTTGAGCTGCAGGCGCGCGCAGACGTCGCGAAACCCGGGGAGGACCGCGACCGCTTCGAGCCCGGCGGTGCGGGCCTTGACCAGATGGTCTTCGGGCACCGCCAGCACCGGCCTGAATCCTCGGCCCTTGAGTGCCAGGGCCAGCGCGATGAAGGGGTGGAGATCGCCAAGCGAGCCGATCGTGGTGAGGATGATCTTGCGCACGGGTCCCAGCTTCAGTCAGCGTCCGGATCGGCTAGCCGATCGCCTCCGGTAGTTACAGCGCTTCCCGCATCCGATCCGCCTCAGCCGGTCGCAGAAAGGGAGAAGGGCGAGGCGAGCCGCTCGGCCGGATCGCCGGCATCGGCCCAGGCCGCGCGGCGGCGAAGCCGCGGCGTCAGGAACAGCGCCGGGAGCTTGAGGAACAGCAGCTCGGAATGGATGAACGTATCGACCGCGCGTTCCCACCAGCGCGGCGCGCGCTTGCCGTGCGCGCGAAGCCAGCCGTCATAGGGTGCCCAGTGACTGGGCTCGTCGCGTTCGACGATCCGGAAGATCTTCATCATCACCTTGTCGTCGCGGACGAGCGGGTGCCGCAGCAGAATCCCGACCTGCCGGTGGCCGCGCTGCTCGGTCAGCGAGATTACCCGGCACAGCTTCTCGAACAGGGCGTCGCTGTTGATCACTGCCTGGGTGTCGAGCTGGTCGATCCGCGTATGGAACATGATCTCGACGAACCGATCGATATGGCCGCAGGTGCGATCCACTTCGAACGGCATCTCCCCGCGAAGCTCGAACCAGCGGCGGAACATCACATAATGTTTGCGTTCGTCGGCGCGGTGCCTTTCGATCGCATTGATCAGGCCATGGTTATCGGGCGAACGGGCGCGGACGGCCTGCAACACCCGATCGATCGCGGTGTAGCCGCGATGCTCGTTATAGATATAGATCGAAGCCAGCAGGCTCAGATATCGATTCCGAAACCACGCTATCATGGCCGAGGGCTAGGCCCTGGCGGCGTGGTGGTCAATGCGACCACGGTCGCGCTGGCCAGCCACGACCCCCGCCGGCGACCCGGATGGCGGTGGCGCTTGAGGCGGGGGGCGACTCCTCGTAAGCCGGACTTGAACGGGGAGGAACGGGTTGAACGTCGCATTGATCAATGCCGATGCCGAGGGGGCGTCGCTGGGTGTCCTGGAACACCTGGTCGGCTATCATCTCCGACGCGCCTCGGGTTCTTTCTCGGCCGACTTTTCGCGCGCGGTCGAGGGTACGGGCATGCGGCAGGTGCTGCTCGGCATCCTGTCCGTGGTCGAGGCCAATCCGGGGATCAACCAGGGCGCCGCCGGGCGGCTGCTCGGGATCCAGCGGGCCAACATGGTATCGCTGATCAACGAGCTGGTCGATGCCGGCCTGCTCGATCGCAAGACGGCGGCCGATGACCGGCGCGCCTTCGCGCTGAACCTGACGCCGGCGGGCGCGACGATGTTGAGTCAATGCATCGCCCGGATCGAGGCCCATGAGCATGACATGCTGGTCGACCTCACCGCAGCCGAGCGCAGGACACTGATCGCGTTGCTGGCGAAGATCGAAGCGCGCGAGCGCTGAGCCCGGCGGCCCGGCGCCCCGCCTTCGAGCCTTCGATCAGACTGGATCCGCGAGGATCAGCGCATCGAGCGCGACCGCGCCCTGCCCCTGCGGATAGACGATCACCGGGTTGAGATCGATCTCCCGGATCGCCGGCGTACCACGCAGCAGACGGCCCACATTGCCCACGATCGCGGCCACCGCGCCGACATCGAGCGCCGGCGATCCGCGCCAGCCGTCGAGCAGGGCACCACTTTTCAGCTTGCGCAACTCGCCGACGATCGCCTCGGGGGTGAGGTCGGCGGGGAGCAGCCGAACGTCCTGCAGGATTTCCGCCTGGACGCCGCCAAAGCCGACCAGGA
>CAISGR010000012.1 GCA_903884945.1 uncultured bacterium | reverse complement strand
GCCAGGGCGAGCAATCGGCCGGCCGCTGGATCGTCAGCTCGGCGCGTTGCAACACCGCCAGGCACAGAATTGCGTCGAACCGCGCGCCGCCCGTCTGCTCTACCCGCCCACCATGGAGGAAGCTGGTCCGGGGATCAGCGAAACGCCTTCGCGCGATCCGGATGTTGCGTGCGCTGATATCCATGCCGGTAATGCGCGCCTTCGGCAGCGCTGATCGCAACATCCCGACCTCCTCACCGGTCGAGCAGCCGAACGACAGGATCCGGGGTTCCTCCATGTCGCCGAGCCGGTCCGACAGGCAGGCAAACAGGTTCGGATAGCGCCCCGCCCAGGTGTGTCCGGCCGCCTGGAACAACTGCCGATCACGAAACAGACGGAGATGACATTCGTCGCGATAGGCGGCATCGAGGATATAGCGAGCACTCCGCCCCGCCATCCGCATGCCCGGCACCCGCCGCACACCGGGCGCGCTTTCCTGCAGCCAGCGCGAAAGTCGATCGTACCCCATGGTTCCCCGGTGACTGCGGCGGCGCTGCAAGGCTAGAGGCTGGGCCGCACCGCGGCAAGCGGCGCACCGCGGCGCGCGCTTGACAACCGTGCGCGCTTCGCCCTTTTCGGTCGAAAGCCGGCTGTTCGAGATATTCGGGCGTCCATGACCGGCAAGCGAGCGATCGAACCGGGGGATCATGGTTGAGCGACTTTGCCGGCATCGTTCGAACCGACGATAGTCTCGTCCCGGACGCCGCAGCCGCGCGTCTGGTCCGGTCGTTCGACGGCAAGGCAAAGCCGCGCATCTGGCGACCCAATCCCTCGGTGATCCTGGTCGAGCGGCGGGGACCGGCCGGTTACGACAATGGCTGGGCATCGCCGGCGACACAGCTGGATTCCGATCGCTTCATCATGGCGACGGCGCGGCTGGATGCGCCCCGCGCGGTAAAGGATGCGCTGGGGCTGGACGGCCCGCGGCTTCCGGACGATCGCGCGCTGGTCGCCGCAGCGACGTTGCGCTGGGGCCCGACATCTGCCGCCGAGCGACTCTATGGCGACTTCGCCATTGCCGACTGGGACGAGCGCAGCCGCCGGCTGACGCTGGCGCGCGATGCGCTCGGCGTACGGCCGATCTATTATGTCGTGCAGCCCGGGCTGATCCTGTTCGCGACGACCCTGCCGATCCTGCTCGCTATGCCGGAGACCCCGCGCGACCTGGACGACGTTACCATCGCGCACACCATGACGATCGCGATGCAGGAACAGGAGCAGACGATCTATCGCCATATCCGCCGCGTCCCTCCCGGCGGCTTCGCGATCATGGAGGATGGCCAGTGCCGGACCGGGCGCTATTTCACGCTCGATCGCCTCACCCCCGTCCGCTTCGGCCGGGAGGACGATTATGTGGAGGCGGGGCGTGACCTGCTCGATCGCGCGGTGGCATGCCGGCTGTCGGGCTGCGAAGGGAACGCCGCGTCGCTATCGGGTGGCTTTGATTCCGCCGGCGTCGCGGCCACGGCCGCCCGACTGCTCGGGAATGACCGGCTCCGGGCCTTTACGCGCGGGGCCGGTGCCGCACATCCTTATGACGCCTTTGACGAGGTGGGGCTCGCCGGTCTCGTCCCGGCGCGCTATCCCAACATCGACTGGACCATAGTGGACGATGCCCGGGAATCGCAGCGTGATATCGAGCCCGAAATCGAAGCTGGCGCGCTCTGCGTCCCGCGCCAGGGCAGCTTCAACGGGGCCTGGTTCGAAAGCCTGCAGATGGCGGTCGAGGCGAGTGGAGTCGGCGTGCTGCTTGACGGTGGCGAAGGCAACTCGGTGCTGTCCTGGGGCGGCGCGCCGGATTTCGCGCGGCGGCTGCGATCCTTCCAGTGGCGCGGCGCGCTGGGCGACCTGAAGGGCCTCGCGCGCGAGCGCAACACATCATTGTCGCGCACGGCCCTGAGCGTCGCCGCCAATGCCGTCCCGTCCCGTGCGGCCCAACGGCTGCTCCACAAGGCGCAGACGGGCAGCGGCACCTTGCCCTGGCTTTCCTACAGCCTGGTTTCGCCGGCCTTCCTCGACGAAATCGATTATGACCTGCACAGCCTGGACGCCGGACACGACATTCCGTTCAAGCCGCCGTTCGACAGTCGCGAGCTTCGCCTGCGGATCCTGCAGCGCCAGCGCGGTCATGACTTCGCCGCCTATGTCCGCAAACGCTGGACGGTTACGCGGCGCGATCCCTACCAGGACCGCGCGATGGTGGAATTCGCCCTGGCGATCCCTGAAGACCAATATTGGAAGGACGGCGTCAGCCGTCGGCTCGCACGGCGCGTTCTTGCGGACCGGGTTCCAGCCGAGATCCTGGCGCAGCGCGGAAAGGGAAAGCAATCACCCGAATGGTATTTCATCGCGACCCGGCGGCGCGAGGCGATGATCGAGGCCGTGGAGCGGCTGTCGCGGTCGCGGCTCGCCAGTCGTGTCCTGGACATTCCGCGCATGCGCCGCCTGCTCGAGCAATGGCCCGAAGACGCCGAACGTGCGAGGGCGCACGAGATGCTGCACGGCCACGGCCTGCACCGGGCGATCGCCATGGGCGGCTTCCTGCGCTGGTACGAGGGCGGCAATGAATAGCGCGGTGCAAGACCATGTACTGTGCGGCTGGCGACTGCGCAGCGAAATCGACCTGCCCGAACTTCCCCCATGGCGCGGCGACGAGCGTGCCCCCGAGATCGAATTCGTCCTCGGCGAGGTGCCGGCGAACTTCGAGGCACCGGTGCTCAAGACTCCGATCGCGCAGGTCGATGCGGCGGGGCGGATCCGCTTTGGCATCGAGGGCGTGTGCGACTATCTGGTCGAGAATGGCAACCGGATCACGATGGCGCCCGTGCTGCGGCCGGAAGCGCCCGACATCCGGCTGTTTCTGCTCGGCGCCGGGCTGGGCCTGTTATGTCATCAGCGCGGAATCGTGCCGCTGCACGCGGCCGCGGTTGAGGTCGACGGGAAGGCGGTCCTGCTCGCCGGCCCCTCGGGCGTGGGCAAGTCGACGCTCGCAGCTGCCTTCCTGGACCGCGGGCATCGGGTATTGTCCGACGACGTCGCGCCACTGGACTGGAGCGGTCCCGAGCCGTTGATCCTGCCAAGCCTTCAGCGAATCCGGCTCTGGCGCGATTCCGCGGAACGCGCCGGATGGTCGATCGATACGCTCGAACCCTGCCGCGACGATCTGCAGAAATTCAGCAAGCCGCTCGACACAGCCCATGCTGACACGCCGTTGCAGCCGAGCGCGCTGATCCACGTCTTTCGGCGCGACGAACGCAATAGCGGAATCCGCTTCGACCGGTTACGCGGGGTCGAGGCAGTGCAGGCGATGCGCCAGCAAATCTATCGCTGGCGCTCCCTGGTAGGCCTGATCGGTCGCGGCGACGCCTTGCGGCGGGTAAGCCAGGCGGCCCCCCTGATCCCACTGCACTTCTCGCTCAGGCGGCCGATGCGCTTCAGGCACCTGGAGGAAACCGTCGATGCCGTCATCAACGCGGTGCGGGAGGCCGTGTGAGCTCGATCACCTGGCTCGCTTCCTATCCGCGTTCAGGCAACACCTGGATGCGGCTCATCTTGTGGACGCTGCGCCATGGCCGCGCGGTGGATCTGGAGCTTCTCGGCGACTTCGGCAGGATGGCGATCAACCGGCAGTTGCTGGACACCACGCTCGAATGCGATTCGGGCCTGTTGCGCGCGGAGGAAATCGAGGCGCTGCGTCCGGCGATGCACGAAGCCATCGCCGCGCTGAAGCCGCACCCGCTGGTGAAGGTGCATGACGCGTGGCGGCGAACGCGCGACGGTCGCCCGGTGCACGATCCCGCAATCACGCAGTCGACCATCTACCTGATCCGCGATCCGCGCGACGTCGCCGTTTCGTGGGCAAATTTCAGGGACGAATCGCTCGATTGCGCCATCGCCTACCTCGCCAACCCCAACGCGGTGATCGGCGGCGGCGGACAGACGATCCTGTCGCTGGCACCACAGCATATCGGCTCCTGGTCGACCAACGCGGCCAGCTGGATCGATGACAGCGGGCTTTCGCCCCTCGTGATCCGCTATGAGGATATGCTCGCCGATCCGCAGCGCTGGATCGGCATCCTGGTCGACTATCTCGGCTGGCCGGCGCCTCCCGAGATCATCGACCTGGCGGTTGAGGCCACCCGCTTCGACCGGCTGAGGAAGCTGGAAAGCGAAACAGGATTCGCCGAGCGCCCCGCCTCAACGGCCAGCTTCTTCCGGGCAGGCCGCGCCGAGGGCTGGCGCGAGGTTTTGAGCGCAGCGCAGACGGCACGGATCGAGCGCGACCACGCCGCCATGATGGCCCGTTTCGGCTATCGGTAACGCCTCAGGCAGGCCGCTCCGCACCGTCGACCAGACCCCGATCGACGAGCTTCGAGACGAATGCCAGCGCCTCGCGGTCGATTTCGTCAGCATCGCCCTTGAAATAGGACTGCAGCCCGGCGGACAGATCCCCGAACCGGGTCGGCGTCTGCAAGCGGCGCCAGATTTCGCTGCCAACCATGTCGAGCCCGTAATAGCGGCCACTTGTGACCGAAATGAGCATGATCTCCCCGTCCACTTCGCTCATGATTGCATCAGCGGAGGCGGAAAGAAGCGTGTCCTGTGAGATTGCCTGAGCCATCCTGGATGCGTAGCAAGGGCAGCACGGCAAAGGAAGACTCTGGAATACTGGTTTTAGCCTCAATGCCGAGCGATCTGTGGGCGACGTTTGCGGGCCATGCTGGGCCCGTACTGGGGAGTGATGACGAGGCAATGGGCAAGCCGATCCGCAATATTACCATCGTCGGCGGTGGATCGACCGGATGGCTTGCTGCCGCAATCCTCAATCACCGCCTGCAATGGGGCTTCGCCCATCCCGACGGCGTTCAGATTACGCTGATCGAATCGCCCGAAGTACCGATCATCGGCGTAGGCGAGGCAACCATCCCGCCGATTCGGCGAACCCTGGAACTGCTCGAAATATCGGAGGACGAATTCGTCGCGCGGACCAACGCCACTTTCAAGCTCGGCGTGCGCTTCGACAATTGGCACCGGCCCGATGGCGGCAAGCCGAAGAGCTTCTTTCACCCCTTCACCGGCGGCGTGCAAATCGGCGGGCGCAATCCCGCCGCTTCACTGCTGCGCTACGGCCTGCCCGAAGGCCTGGACGTCGATCCGCAGCTCACCAATCTGGTCGGGCATGGCGTGGCGGCAGCGGCGGCAAGCAAGTCGCCGCGTCGCCATGGCGATCCGCCTTACCAAGGCGCGCTGGGCTATGCCTATCATGTCGACGCAGCGCTGTTCTCGGCCTTTCTGCAGGAAGTGAGTATCGCGCGCGGCGTCACTCATGTGCGCGATACCGTCGCCGGAATCGAGCGCGACGAACGCGGCCATATCGCTGCGCTCCGGCTTGCCGGGGGACAACGCCACGACGTGGAACTCGTCCTCGACTGCTCCGGCTTTCGCGGGTTGCTGATCAACCAGGCGCTGGAGGAGCCGTTCGAATCCTTTGCGCCCTACCTCTTCAACGACAGCGCGGTCGCGGTGCAGACCGCGCATCCGGACGGTGAGGCGCTGGCACCCACGACTGTCTCGACCGCGATGGGCAGCGGCTGGCGCTGGCGAATCCCGCTCCAGTCCCGCGTCGGCAACGGGTATGTCTTCTCCAGTGCCTTTGCCACCGATGCGCAGGCGACCGACGACCTGCTTGCCGCGCTGGAGGGGCAGCAACGGCTGGTCGAGCCGCGCACCCTGAAGATGCGCGTCGGCCGGTGCCGCCGTTCCTGGGTGGGCAATTGCGTGGCACTCGGCCTGGCCGGGGGTTTTGTCGAACCGCTTGAATCCACCGGCATCCAGTTTGTCGATTTCGCCTGCCGCCGGCTGCTGCAATGCCTGCCGAGCAGCGATTTCGAACCGGGTCCGATCGCCAAGTTCAACGCGCAGATGGCCTCGATCTACGAGGACGTCCGCGACTTCCTCGGCCTACACTTCACGCTCGGCGATCGCGACGACACCCCCTATTGGCGCGCAATGCGCCACGAGGCCAAGCGGTCGGACCGGCTACAGGAATGCCTCGATCTCTGGCGTGCCGCGCTGCCCGATCCCTACGACCCCCGGCCCAGCGACATTTTCACCTTCTGGAGCGTCTCCGCAGTGCTGTTCGGCAAGGGCTTCTACGCGGGTTCCAACCTTGTCGGGACCGACCTCCTGCCCCGCCCCGTCTGGGAGCGCTATATACACGACTTCCTCGCGATCCGGACCGGCCTGCTGGCCAAATTGCCCGATCATGCCGAGATGCTGCAAACGATGATCGATGCCGCGGTGACGGGGGAGAGCGCCGCTCGCCAGCCGAGATCGCGCCACACACCGACGCTCGGTGTCGCGCTCGGGCCATCGATTCCAGTCATGAGCGCGGAACACCATCCCGCTTTGAGCGCACGCGCCTGAGGTAGTGGCGGGCACCCCGAGCAAGCGCAAAATCAGGGAACGATGCGAACGATCCCCTTTTCGGCAAGCAGGTCCAGCGCATCACCCAGGCCCTCCGCGCGAAGCTCGCCGACCGAGCGATCACCGGCCCGCAGGGCATCGAAGACCGCGCCGATGCCCGGCAGGGGATCGAGCAAGACTTCGCCCGATCGCCACTTCCCCTCCCGGTTGAGCACGGGCTGCCGGGTGGCCGCAAGGGACGCGCGCGCAGCCGGCGACTCCGGCGGCGGCGCGACGAACTCGATGTCGACGACATGCGCCTGCGACGCGGCGTGACTATCGAGCCATTGCTGCGGATCGCTCGCCGCAACGAGTTCCAGCAACCGGGCCTTCATGGCTTCTGCCTGCCGGGCGATCGCCTCCCGCCCGAGGAAGCGCTGCACCGGCTCGTTGAGCAAAGGATCCTTCCGCGCAACCTTGGCGATGTGCGCAACGAAATCCCGGCCCGACGCGTGCTCGACGATGATCCCGATATGGAGCGACATGCCCTGCGGTTCGCAGCGATGACGCAGGCCGCTTGGCACATACATGACATCGCCCGCGCGCATCGTCAGCTCCGTAACGGGTACTGTCTCGGGTGGCGGATCGTTGATCTCGCGCCGCCCCGCTGTATCGCGCAGTGCTTCGCCGTAGAAATACCACTTCTTCGCGCCGGCGAGCTGGACGATGATGAGGTCCTGCGGATCATAATGCAGCTTCAGGCCGGAATGACCGAACGAGGCGATCGCCCCAATCGATACCGGACCATCCAGCCAATTTTCCGCGCCGCATGCAAGATCCCAGAGCGCCGGGAATATCCTCTGCAGGTTGTTGGCCACGATCGTGGCGCCCTGTCGAGCGAGCGAGCGCAGCGCCAGCGGACGCAGCCCGGGCCCGTCAGCGACGCCGACAGTGGCGAGGTCGATTCCGGAGTTCTTGAGATAGAGCTTGACGTCACCTGCCGGGATCCCGCCGCGCGCGAACGCCCCCTCGAGGTCGTCCAGCCCCCAGAACTGCTCGGGATCGGGGAGGGCATCGGCGAGATGCCACACTTGTCGGCTCTCGACATGCGTGCGCAAGCGGTGATCGGCCAATGTGGCGCGAATGGCTGAAAGAAACTCGCTCATCAATCGCCCGCTTATCTATTGTACGCGAACAATGCGAGCAAGCAGCCGAAAAATGCAGTCAAGGGTTGCGTTTTCGGCCAGCGGCTGCCTAGAATACAAGGGTTAACGAGAAATCCTGTGCAGGGATGTCCGGCATCGGACGGGCGGGAAGTAAAAGGGGACACGCAGTGAACGACGCACCGAAGGCAGACACAGGCGAGAACCCCGCTGGCGTCGCCTATCGACCCGAATGGAAGACCCCGATGCTCAGTGAAGACAGCATCGTCGAATCGACCCAGAATTATTTCCTTTCCGGAATCGATAATTACGAAGCCACCAACGCCACATACGGCAGCTGAGCGCCTGCCCGGCGGGCCTTTCGACACACGGAATTGCGCAGGAGGGGGCACCGCGGAGGTGGCACCCTCCTTTTTTCTATGGGACGGCTCCTTTTTTCCGCCGACAACCCAAGATCCTGCTTTCGGATTTGGAATTCGGCAGGAATTTCACGCCAGCCTTCGGATCCGACCCGGGGCGCTATGCCTTCCGGGCAGCAAAAACCAGCGCGCGCGCCTCACCCAGTTGCCAGATGATGATCGTAGGCAGGCCAACCGCCAAGTCACGGGCACGTTTGGCGAGGGAGAGCGCCAGTGCCGTTTCCGGCGCCACGCCGAACAAGGGTCCGACGAGCGCGTATGCCGCCTCCTGCACCCCGATCGCGCCCGGGATGGCGAAGGCAACGCTGCGGAGCGTGAAGATCAGGCTTTCCAGCGACAGGGCTGACCAGATCGAAATATCCGCCCCCATCATTCGCAGCACGACCCAACTGCCGATCGCGGTGCCGACCCAGCCAGCGAGATTGAGCAGAAAGCCGAAGGTGACGCGCCAGCGCCGGGCATAGATATAGCGCAGTTCATCCGCGATCCCCGTCATCGCCGCACCTGATCCGGGCAGGAAATGATGGGCGATCCGCCCGGCCAGCCCCAGTGCCGGCCGCTGGCCGGCGAAGAAGAGGATCATCACCGCAATCATCACTGCGGTGCCCCCGAGGATGAGCGGGCGCAGCGAAGCGGCATGCCCACCAGCCGCGAGCATCGTGATCATCATCGCCAGGCCGAACAGCGTGAAGACCAGCTGGGCCGCCATCTCGGTCGTCATGTCGACAACGAACGACGCGTAGATGCGCGAGGTCGGTATTCCCCGCGACAACAGCGTGCGAACGCCGACGACGATGCCCCCGATCTGCGAGAAGGGCAGTAGGTCGGCAACCGCTTCGCGCACGGCCCGCGCCCAGGAGAAGCGACCGAGGAGCCGGATCGGCTCACCAATCGCTACCGCCAGCCAGGCGGCACCCAGGACGCCGAACACGCCGATCGACCACAGGCAATACAGAGAGAAGCCGCCGGCCCCGATCCGGCCGGCGACGGCGACGACGCTGCCGAAGCCGATCGAGCCAAAGGCCCAGATCGCTGCGGCAAGCCCGGCCAATGTTGCGAGCAGCATCCCTGCCCGGGCGAAAATCTTCAGGCGGCCTCTCCCTTGCGCCCGCCAGCGAAGCGCAGCGCGAGACGCATCATCGCCGGCACGAACCGCGGCCGGATCAGCCGGGGGTCGTACGGCGCGAGGCGTCGATCATTCTCGGCGAGACAGATACGCGCCAGTTCCGGGAATGTCACCTCGACGCCGAGCTCCTTGGAGCCGTTGAGGGTGAAATTGTTCTCCTGGGCCTTGGTGTTGTCCTCGCCCATGCCCTTGGCCATGCTGATCCGCTCGCCGATCAGGAACATCCAGACGATCAGCACCTTTGCCTCGAACAGCGGGCGACGCCACCAGGGCATGTTGCGTCGCCACCAGGCAACCCAGTTGACGAAGAACAGGATGTGCCGTCCCTCCTCACGCATCACCGGCTCGAACGTATCGACCAGTTCCTCCGGGAAGAAACCGGAATCCTTGGCCAGTTTGAACAGGCCGAAGCCGAAAAAGCTGTCGATGCATTCCGAATAGCCGGTACGCATAAAGGCAAATTCGGGATCGCGCGGGCGCTTGTATGCGGGCTCAGGCGACAGTTCGATGCCATAGGCCTGGACCATGTCCGCCAGCACGATCTTGTGCCGGCTCTCCTCGAAACCGTTCATGTCGACCGCTGCCTTGAGCAGCGGATCGGCCACACCTTCGCCGAAGGTCTTCACGTTCATCCCGGCGCGGCCTTCGGTGGCGACCGCGATGTCCCAGATCGGCAGCGATACGATCTTGTCGCGAGTCGCCGGGTCGAGCTTGGGCCAGTCGATCAGAGCGGGTCGATAGGGATCATGCGTGTCGAGCAGGGTCTGGCAGAACAATGCCCGGTGCTCGGGGCTGCCGAGGCGGATCGGCCCGGCGGGAACGGGCTCGGGCTGGGCGAAATGGCGGAACCCGTTGGCAATATTCATAGCGCGGATCTCAAGCGAAGTCGGTGAAGCTCCCCTGCCGGATCCTCTCGCGCAGCAGGGCCTCGTGCGCAAGAGGGTCAATCAGTGCGGCGAGTTCGTCACGATAGCCATAGCCGGGTGCGTGGCCTGGATAGTGATCGTCAGTCGCGGGATGAGTGTAGATTTCGGTCAGCCCATCGGGAAGCCGGGCAATCAGCGCGCGCATCCGCGCCGCATTCATCGCGCCCGACCAGGCAAGGCCGAAAACCTGATCCGGTACAGTCATCCCCGCGGCGCGCATCCGGCGGCGCACCAGCAGCGCCCAAAGTCGGGCAACATCGACGCCGTTCGCGGCCGGTTCGATTTGCGCGAGAACGTCGCGCGGCTCGATCGGTGCCCGTACCGATTTCATGCCGTAGCGCGGCCCCACCCGGAGGATCGCCGAGGCGATGGTGGGATGAAGATGGAAATGCTTGTGCGCATTGACATGATCGAGCGGCAGCCCTGTCGCGGCGAAGGCGGCGAATTGCGCTTCCACCTCGGCCAGCAGCTGGCGGCGCGCGGCGGGCTTCGCGAAGATCGTGATGCCGGCCCGGACCATGTCAGCGCGGAAAAGGCCCGTCGCGTCGACCAGGTCGGGCACCTGCTCAGCAGGGAGCGTCGGGCGGCCTTCGACCAGGACGAGGTGAAGACCGACTCCCAGCTTCGGCATCGCCTTGGCGCGCTCGACCGCGTCCGCGGCCGCATCGCCGGACACCATCAGGCTGGCGGCGGTGAGGATGCCGTGGCGATGCGCCCGCTCGACGGCCTCGTTGACCGCGATCGCCGCGCCGAAATCATCGGAGGTGACGATCAGGCGCCTTGCCGCATGGGGTTCGTGGTCGACCCGCTGCCCGCTTCGCTGCGTCACCCTGAACTCGTTTCAGGATCCAAGCGCCCCAACACGGGACTTCGCCGGTTGCACGTCGGATGCTGAAGCACGTTCAACATGACGCCATCGCAAATACCATCACCCAGTCAGGCCGCTTCCTTCCGGCGGCGCAGAAAATCGAAAAATTCCACGCCTTCGCGCAGGCGGCGCTTCATCATGTCCCAGTCGCGCAGCATCTCCGACACGATCGACCAGATCTTGGAAGGGCGGAAATAGAAGCGCTTGTAGAATTCCTCGACCTTGTCGAAGATCAGGGCTGCCGGGAGATGCGGATAACTCAACTGCGCAATCTGGTTGCCCCCATCGGTCAGCAGGTGGTCGGTGCCGTCGAACCAGCCATTTTCGGTCGCCTGCTTGTACAGGAAGGTCCCGGGGTACGGCGCTGCGAGCGACACCTGGATCGTGTGCGGATCGATCTCCTTGGCATAGTTGATCGTTTCCTCGATCGTCTCCTCCGTTTCGCCCGGCAGGCCGAGAATGAAGGTGCCGTGGATGACGATGCCGAGCTTGTGGCAATCCTTGGTGAATTGCCGCGCGACGTCAGTGCGCAGGCCTTTCTTGATGTTGTGCAGGATCTGCTGATTACCGCTCTCGTACCCGACGAGGAGCAGGCGCAGACCGTTCTCCTTCATCACCTTAAGCGTCTCGTACGGCACATTCGCCTTGGCGTTGCACGACCAGGTGATGCCGAGCTTGCCGAGCTCAACGGCCAGCGCCGCGACACGCTCGCGATTGTCGGTAAGGGTATCGTCATCGAAGAAGATCTCCTTCACCTGCGGCATCTCGCGCATGACGTATTTCACTTCTTCGATCACGTGCGGGATCGAGCGGGTGCGATAGTTATGGCCCCCCACGGTCTGCGGCCACAGGCAGAAGGTGCAGCGGCTCTTGCAGCCGCGGCCGGTGTAGAAGCTGACATAGGGGTGGAGCAGGTAGCCGCCGAAATATTTTTCGATGGTCAGGTCGCGCTTGTAGATTGGCGAGACGAAGGGCAGCGAATCCATATCCTCGATCACCGGGCGATCCGGGTTATTAACGATCTCGCCCGCCTCATTGCGCCAGCTGATGCCCTTGATCTCGCTCAGGGGAATGCCGTCCGCGACATCCTTGATCGTGAAGTCGAACTCGTTGCGCGCCACGAAATCGATCGCGGTCGAGGCCTCCATCGATTTCTGCGTCTCGACGGCGACCTTTGCACCGATCAGGCCGATCATGATCTTCGGGTTGCGCGCCTTGATCAGCTCCGCGGTGTGAACGTCCTGACGGAATGACGGTGTCGAGGTATGGAGGATCACCAGGTCGCGCTCATCGACCTCGTGCTTGATATCGTCCCAGCTCTGGTCGTGCGCGGGCGCATCGATCAGCTTCGAGCCTTCGACCAGGGCGGCGGGCTGCGCCAGCCAGGTCGGGTACCAGAAGGACTTCACCTCGCGCTTCATCTGATAGCGTGCGCCGGCACCTCCGTCGTAACCGTCGAACGAGGGAGCCTGTAGGAACAACGTACGCATCATGCGGGAATCTCCGGGTCGGCCATGATCCGGCCGTCAGCACCCATTCTAAGCCGTTGTCCGCGCCAATCAACCGAACGGGTGAAGAAGGTTGCGACGAAAATCGCGAAGGTGAGGCAATCCCGCAACGGCAAGAGCCAGAGCGGGGCGGTTGGCTCCCCCGCCTGCCGATCCACCGCGCGAACGACCAGCGCGCGAGCGAGCAACGCCAGCAGGAGCATGGCTAGGCCGATACCATGGGCAGGGACGAGCGCTGCGCCGAGTAGCGCAACGGGCACGGGCATGCCGATCACCGAGCCGACATAGGCGCCGGGCACCACGCCACGCACGGTGGCACTCCAGCGTACCTCGTGCCGCCAGAGTTCGGCGAAGCTGCGTTCCGCCGAACCATGCACGACGAGCATAGGCGGCACCGCGACCCGCAGGCCCAGCCCGTGAATCGCCTCGCCGATCGCATAATCGTCCGCCAGCACGTCGGCGAAGCGAGCGAAACCATCGATCCGGTCGAGCATCTCGCGACGCAGGGCAATGGTCGATCCCATGCACGGCCGGGCAAGGCCGAGCGCGATCCCGAACACGGCACCGGGCAGGAACTGGTAGCTGAGGCCGGCCGCACCGAGCCGCGACCAGAAACCTTCGTCGCCCCGCCCGCGATAGAGGCACGTGACCGCCCCCGTGCCAGGCAGGTCGAGTGCTGCGAGGATCCGGGCGAGATAGTCCGGCGCGACGGCCATGTCGCTGTCACTGAGGACGAGCACGGGATGCACTGCCTTCGGCATCATGTTGATCAGATTCGAGACCTTTCCGCTCGCGCCGTGGCTAGCCGGATCAATCACCAGATCGATCGAGCTGTCGGGACAGGCGGCCGCGAGCCCCGCGACGACACTGATTGCAGGATCATCCGCGCGCTGTACCCCGCACAGGAGCTGGACGGCACCATCGTGATTCTGCGCAAGGAAGGTGGCGAGATTGGCCCCAAGCATCGGCTCCGACCCATGCAGCGGCTTGAGTAGGGTGACCGAATCGCGTCGCCGCGACGGGATCATTTGGTGCACAAAGAAGCGCTTCAGCACGATCGCGCTGGCGATGGTGTAGGCGATACCAACCCCGGCCAGCACCAGCAACATGCAGCCGAGCAAGGTGACAATCGGCGGAAGCGATGAGACCATCTCCCCTCCCTATCGTCCGCCGCGCATCCTGTGTAGAGCGCGCGATCGAAGGGCACGGAGGCGGGGTGAGCCAGGATTCGGATATTGTCCTCGTCACCGGCGTATCGGGATTCGTCGGATCGGCGGTGGCACGCGCGTTAGCGGCCCAGGGGCGGCAGGTCCGTGGCCTGATCCGCTCCACCAGTTCGCGCGCCAATCTCGCTGGCTTCCCGGGAACGCTGGTCGAAGGCGACGCCCGCGATCCCGCAGCCATGGTACGAGCCGCAAGCGGCGCACGCTGGCTGTTCCACGTTGCCGCCGACTACCGTATCTGGGTGCCCGACCCCGAGGAAATCGTCCGCAACAACCTTGCGAGCACCAGGGCCGTGATGGAGGCGGCACTGACCGCCGGGGTCGAGCGGCTGGTCTATACGAGCAGCGTCGCCACGCTGAAGCCGCTGCCGGGCGGCCCCGCCGATGAAACCCGCACGGCGACGCCCGAACAGGCGGTCGGCGCCTACAAGCGCAGCAAGGTGGTGGCGGAGCGGCTGGTCGAGCAGATGGTTTCGGAACGCGGCCTGCCGGCGGTGATCGTCAATCCCTCCACCCCGATCGGGCCTCGCGACGTGCGCCCTACCCCGACCGGCCGCATCATCGTCGAAGCAGCGAACGGCAAGATGCCCGCCTATCTCGATAGCGGCCTGAACCTGGTCCATGTCGACGACGTCGCGGCCGGGCATGTGCTCGCGCTGGAGAAAGGACGGGTCGGCGAGCGCTATATCCTTGGGGGGCAGGACGTGACGCTGGGCGCGATGCTCGCGGCCGTGGCGAAGGAGATGGGCCGCAGACCGCCAAAGATCAGCCTCCCGCGCGTACCGCTCTTTCCGTTGGCCTATGCGAACGAAGCCCTGGCACGGATTACCGGCAAGGACCCGTTCCTGACCGTAGACGGGCTGAAGATGGCGAAACACCACATGTTCTTCAGCTCGGCAAAGGCCGCAGCAGCGCTCGGCTACCACGCCCGGCCATGGGAAATTGCGCTGACCGATGCCATCGCCTGGTTCCGTTCGGCAGGGATGATCCGGTGACGGCCCTCGCGCTTGGCATCCTTAGTCTCGCGATCTGGCTCGGGCTGGTCTTCGCGCATGGTGGCTTCTGGCTGGCCCGCGAGCGCGATACCCGACACCAGCCGGCTGACCCCGCACAATGGCCGGACGTGATCGCGATCGTCCCCGCGCGCGACGAGGCGGACGTGATCGCCCGCTCGATCGGAAGCCTGGTCGCGCAGGACTATCCCGGACATTTTCATGTGCTGCTGGTGGACGATTCGAGCAGCGACGGCACGGCCGATATCGCACGCACCCTCAAGGGGGCGCATCCGCTCGAGATCCTCGCCGGCCTGCCGCTCGCGCCGGGCTGGACCGGCAAGCTATGGGCGGTCGCGCAAGGCGTGGAGCGTGCCGGTGCCGCACCGACCTGGCTCTGGCTGGCCGACGCCGATATCGAACATGCGCCCGATACGCTCCGTTCTCTCGTCGCGCGCGGCGAAGCGGGCAAGCTTGCCCTGGTCACGCTGATGGCGAAGCTGCGCTGCGACAGCCCGGCCGAACGGATGCTGATCCCCGCCTTCGTCTTCTTCTTCCAGATGCTCTATCCCTTCGATCGGGTAAATCGCCCGACCGGCATCGGCGCAGCCGCCGGGGGCTGCATGCTGGTCCATCGCGACGCGCTGGCGGCAGGCGGCGGCATCGCCGCCATCCGCACCGCACTGATCGACGACTGCACGCTCGGCGCGCTCCTCAAGCGACAGGGGCCGATCTGGCTCGGTCTGACTGACCGGTCGCGCAGCATCCGGCCCTATGATGGCTTCGGTACGATCGCAGCGATGATTTCGCGCTCCGCCTATGCCCAGCTTCACTATTCGCCGCTCCTGCTCGTTGGAACGCTGCTCGGACTTGCACTGGTTTATGGCGCGCCACCGGCGCTGGCGCTGTTCGGCAGCGGCTGGGCGCAAGCCGCGGGCGGGGCTGCCTGGGGCCTGATGGCGATCGCCTTCCAGCCAATGCTCCGCTTCTATCGCCGCTCGCCGCTCTGGGGGATCGCCCTGCCCGCGATCGCGGCTTTCTACGCTGGCTGCACCTTGCTATCGGCGTGGCAGCACAGCCAGGGACGGGGCAGCATGTGGAAGGGTCGCGCACAGGCGACGGGGACTCAGTAATGGACGCACAACCCGTATTTGCCTCGGGCAAAGGGCATCGCGACGAGAATTTTCCCGTCGCATCCTTCCTGCTCAAACCCGAGCATCGGGCGCCGGTGATGGCATTCTACCGCTTCGCTCGCGCGGCCGACGACATCTCCGATCACGAGCAGTTGGCAGCGGACGCGAAGCTCGATCTGCTCGCGCGGATGCGTGCGGGGCTCGACGGCGACCCGGACGGGAGCGCGGAAGCCATCGCCCTGCGGCACGTGATGATCGAACGTGCCCTCGATCCGGTTCATGCCCATGATCTGCTCGACGCCTTTGTCCGCGACGTAACGGTCAACCGCTATGCCGACTGGGCCGGCCTGATCGGCTATTGCCGGCTCTCCGCGATGCCGGTCGGCCGTTACGTGCTCGATGTGCATGGCGAGGACCGCGCCTGCTGGCCCGCCTCCGATGCGCTATGCGCTGCACTGCAGGTGATCAATCACCTGCAGGATTGCGGCAAGGATCTGCGCACGCTCGACCGGGTCTATCTCCCGGCGGAGACGCTGGCCGAGACAGGGGCCGGGATCGCGGACATCGCGGCGGATCGCGCCTCTCCCGCCTTGCGCGCCGCGATCGTCGAGTTGGTCGGAAAAACCCGCCTGCTGCTCGACCAGTCAGCCGGATTTGCGACCATGATCGTCGACCGGAGACTGGCGGCGGAGGTCGCGATCATCCATCGCCTCGCCGTCAGCCTGTGCGACCGGCTGGAAACGCGCGATCCGCTGAGCGAGCGGGTGCACCATCGTTCCTGGGAAGCCGCCCTTCTCGCAGCGGGCGCGGCCGCCGGCAGTCTCTTCCGGCGCGCGGCATGAACCCGGACGCGACTCCCGCCGCCCTGCGCCAGCAGGTTTCCGGCAGTTCCTTCTATGCCGGCATGCGCGTGCTGCCCAGGGCGGAGCGCGAGGCGATGTATGCGATCTATGGCTTCTGCCGCATAGTCGACGACATTGCCGACGATCAGCAGGGCGATCCCGAAGGCCGGATGGCCGCGCTCGACGCATGGCGGGTGGATCTCGATTCGCTTTACGCGGGGGGGCCGCCAGGCCGGGCGGCGCTGGTCGCGGAGGCAGTCGGCCGCTTCAAGCTGGATCGCGCCGATTTCGAGGCGGTGATCGACGGCATGGCGACTGATGTCGCCCACGATGTTCGCTGGCCGACAATGGCCGAGCTCGATCGCTATTGCGACCGCGTTGCCTCGGCTGTCGGGCGGCTGTCGGTGCGCATCTTCGGGATGGACGAAGCGCCGGGAATCGAGCTGGCCTATCATCTCGGCCGCGCGCTGCAGCTCACCAACATCCTGCGCGACATCGATGAGGATGCAGAGATCGGGCGCGTCTACCTGCCGCGCGAGGCGATCGAAGCGGCGGGGATACCGCTCACCCGGCCGCAGGAAGTGATCGGCGATCCGCGGATCGATCTTGCCTGCCGTGCCGTGGCGGCAAAGGCGCACGAGCATTATCGTGGCGCGCGCGCAGTGCTCGCCACGCGCCCTCGCGGCCATCTGATCGCACCGCGCCTGATGGAGGCTGCCTATGCGAAGGTGCTGCAGCGGACCGAGGCGATCGGCTGGAAGCCGCCGCGCCATCGGGTAAAAGTCTCCAAGCTGGTCCTGCTCTGGACGGTCGCGCGCTTGTGGCTGACGCGTTGAACTTCACCCGGGCGACGATTGCCGGGGCGGGGCTGGCGGGGCTTTCCGCCGCCGTCGCGCTGCGCAAGGCCGGCCTCGCCGTTTCGATCGGCGAGGCTGCGGCACAAGCCGGCGGGCGGTGTCGTTCCTATCACGATCCGCAGCTCGGCCTGACGATCGATAACGGCAATCACCTCGTCCTGTCCGGCAATCCCGCAGTCGAGCGGTTTCGGGCGGTCATCGGCGCATCGACCCCGCTCTCCGGCCCGGAGCATGCCGATTTCACCTTCCAGGACCTTGACCGCGGCGCACGCTGGACGGTGCGGATCAACGATGGTCCCTTGCCCTGGTGGATCGCCGCACCGGGCCGGCGCGTTCCCGGTAGCCGGGTCGCCGAGTATCTGCCGCTCGCACGGCTGCTTTCGACTCGGGAAGGCCGGATCGACGCCCGAATCGCGACCAGGGGCCCGGTCTGGTCGCACCTGATCGAACCCGTACTGCTCGCTGCCCTCAACACCGCACCGGCGGAGGGTTCAGTGCGGCTGGCAGCTGGTGTCCTGCGCGAAACGATCGCGAAGGGCGGGCGGGCGATGCGGCCGCGGATCGCCGAACCGAACCTCGGCGCCGCCTTTATCGAGCCCGCCCTGGCCTGGCTCGACGCCCGCGGAGGCACTGTGCGATTCGGGCGCAGGCTGCGCGCGCTCGCCTTCGATGGAGACCGGGTGAGCGGGCTCGACTGGGGCGCGGGCATCGACCCTGTCGCAACGGATGAGGCCGTGATCCTCGCCGTGCCGCCCTGGGCTGCAACGGCCCTGGTGCCGGAATTGTCGGCACCGGATGATTTCCGCGCGATCGTGAACGGACATTTCGCTTTCGCGCCGCCCGCCGGCGGCCCCTCCATGCTCGGCCTCTTCGGCGGCACCGCGGAATGGCTGTTCGCCTTTCCCGATCGCCTGTCGGTCACGGTGAGCGCCGCCGACCGTCTGATCGACACCGATCGCGAGGTGCTGGCGCGGGCCTTCTGGGCCGATATCTGCGCGGCGCTCTCGATCGACGCGCCGATGCCGACCTGGCAGATCGTCAAGGAGAAGCGCGCTACTTTTGCCGCTACGCCGGAGCAGAATGCCAAGCGGCCACCGGCTGCAACCCGGTGGCGCAACCTGTTCATCGCCGGTGACTGGACCGACACCGGGCTTCCCGCCACGATCGAGGGTGCCCTGCGTTCGGGCGAGACGGTGGCGCGGCTCGCGCTCGCCGGATAGGAGGGGAGAATGCACCAGGGCTTTTCCGAGATCGCCGGCGGGGTCGCGCCGCTCGTCATGGTCGAGACGGCGGTGGAGCGCGCCACGGCCGCGCTCGCGGCGCAGCAGCGCGACGACGGACATTGGGTGTTCGAGCTCGAGGCCGACGCCACCATTCCGGCGGAATATGTCCTGCTTCGCCACTATCTCGGCGAGCCGGTCGATAAGGGGCTCGAGGCCAAGATCGGCACCTATCTGCGCCGCATTCAGTCGACCGAGCATCGCGGCTGGGGCCTGTTCCATGGCGGCGCCTTCGATGTCAGCGCCTCGGTAAAGGCTTATTATGCGCTCAAGATGATCGGCGACCCGATCGACGCGCCGCACATGGCCGAGGCCTGCGCCGCGATCCGTGCCGCAGGCGGGGCGTCGGCGGTGAATGTCTTCACCCGCATCCAGCTTGCGCTGTTCGCGGCGGGACCCTGGTCGACGGTGCCGACCATGCCGCCCGAGTTGATCCTGCTGCCGCGCTGGTTCCCGATCCACCTCTCCAAGATGTCCTATTGGGCGCGCACCGTGGTCGTGCCTTTGCTCGTGCTCGGCGCGCGGCAGCCGGTTGCGCGCAACGCGCTCGGGGTGAAAGTAGATGAGCTCTATACCGGCGAGAAGGTCCGGCCCGGCAGCAAGGCCGCCGACACCAAATGGCTGTGGACGCACGGCTTCAACGCGCTCGACCGGCTGCTCAAGGCCGGCAATGGGCTATGGCCGAGGAAGCTGCGTGCCCGGGCGATCCAGGCCTGTGTCGATTTCGTGCTCGAGCGGCTGAACGGCGAGGACGGGCTCGGCGCGATCTACCCGGCGATGGCCAACAGCGTGATGATGTTCGATTGCCTTGGCTATGCCGAGGATCATCCCGCCCGGGCGATCGCGCGCAAATCGATCGAGAAGCTGCTCGTGATCAAACAGGACGAGGCCTATTGCCAGCCCTGCGTCTCGCCGGTCTGGGATACGGCGCTCGCCACGCACGCGATGCTGGAGGCGGGCGGCGAGGATGCCGAGGCCCGCGCCGCTCGCGGGCTCGACTGGCTGAAGCCGCTTCAGGTGCTCGACGTGAAGGGCGACTGGGCCGGGGAAAAGCCCGATGTCCGTCCCGGCGGCTGGGCCTTCCAGTACAACAACGCGCATTATCCCGACCTGGACGATACCGCCGTCGTGGTGATGGCGATGGATCGGGCGCGCGCAGCCACTGACCGCGAGGCGATCGATCGCGGTGTCGAGTGGACGGTCGGATTGCAAAGCCGCAATGGCGGCTGGGGCGCGTTCGATGCCGACAACAGCTATCATTATCTCAACAACCTCCCCTTCGCTGATCACGGCGCGCTGCTCGACCCGCCGACGGCTGACGTGAGCGCGCGCTGCGTATCGATGCTCGCCCAACTCGGCGAGACGCGGGACAGCGAGCGGATGCGCGCGGCGCTTGATTATCTCGCCAGGGAACAAATGCCCGACGGCAGCTGGTTCGGCCGCTGGGGCGTGAATTATGTCTACGGCACCTGGTCGGTATTGTGCGCGCTCAACGCGGCCGGCGTCGCCCCGGAAGAGCAGATCGTCAGCAAGGCGGTCGCGTGGCTCGAGCAAATCCAAAATCCCGACGGCGGCTGGGGCGAGGATTGCGAGAGCTATGCGCTCGACTATGCCGGCTACACCCCGGCCCCCTCCACCGCGTCGCAGACTGCCTGGGCACTGCTCGGGTTGATGGCAGTCGGCCAGGTCGATTCACCGGCGGTCGAGCGTGGCATTGCCTGGCTGGCGGCCCACCAGGATGCGGAGGGGCTGTGGGGCCAGGAAATGTATACCGGCGGCGGTTTCCCGCGGGTCTTCTATCTACGTTATCACGGCTATCCCAAATATTTTCCGCTCTGGGCAATGGCGCGCTATCGCAACCTCAAACGCTCCAATACGCGCCGCGTCGCGCACGGCATGTGACGATCCTGATCGCGACCGGCCTGCACAAGGAAGCTGCGATGCTTGGTGGATCGGGTATCGTGGTGGTGGCCGGCGGCGGGGATGGAGAGCGGCTTGAGCGGGAGCTCGCGGTTGCTGCGCCAGGGGCAACAGCTATTCTCTCCTGCGGCTTGGCCGGTGCGCTGGCGCCTGGACTAAGGGCGGGCAATCTCATCATCGGCTCCCTCTCCCCACGGGAGAAGGAAGGGGCCCATGCCGAAGGCATGATCGACTCGATGTTCTCTCCCGTCGGGAGAGGAAATGCTGCGCTTATCGATATGTTGGCACGCCACCTTCCCGGGGCCCATCTTGGCACTGTCGTCGGCAGCGACACGATCATTGCCACGGCTGTCGGGAAACACGCCCTTCACACCGAAACCGGCGCCCTCGCCGTCGACATGGAATCCCACATCGCAGCCCGTGTGGCGGCGCGATGCGGCCTGCCCTTCGCAATCGTCAGGGCGATCTCCGACAGCGCCGATCATACGCTCCCGCCCGCCGCGCTGGTAGGCATGCGCCCCGATGGCAGTGTGGCGCTGGGCGCTGTCCTCGCCTCACTGGCCCGGGACCCGCGCCAGCTACCGGCCTTGATCCGTACCGGCAGCGATGCCGGCCGCGCCTTTGCCGCGCTACCCCGCGTTCGCGACGTGCTTCGCAGCCTTGGGGTTGGCCTTGCGGATGATCTCCAGCTCGCGCTCGACGTGCGATGAGTGCACGTTCTGTGCCGGGCGCTGGTTGCTGAGATCGATGTCCGGCGCCATCGGCCCGCTGGTCCGCACGCCCTTGCGCGCGATGGCCAACATCTTGAGCGGATGTCGGATCGAATCGGTCGCCGCCGTACCTTCGAACCCGCAATGGACCATGCAGTCGGCGCACTTCTCATATTTGCCGACGCCATAATCGTCCCACTCAGTACCTTCCATCAGCTCCTTGAAGCTTTGCACATAGCCTTCGCCGACGAGGTAGCACGGCTTCTGCCAGCCGAAGACGGTGCGCAGCGGCATCGACCAGGGCGTGCACTCATAAGTCTGGTTGCCGGCAAGGAAGTCCAGGAACAGCGGCGAATTGGTGAAGGTCCAATCCTTGCCGCCATTGCCGCGTGCGAACACGTCGCGGAAGAACTGCTTGGTCCGAGTGCGGTTGAGGAAATGCTCCTGATCGGCCGCGCGCTCATAGGCATAGCCGGGCGAGATCGTGATCTCGACGCCGCGCTTCTCCATCTCGTCGAAGAAGCCGGCAAGCCGCTCGGACGAGGCACCGTCGAACACCGTGCAATTGACCTGGACGCGGAAGCCCTTGGCCTTGGCCAGCTCGATCGCCTCGATCGCGACCTCGTAGGTGCCGTCCTGGTCGACTGCGTGATCGTGCATGCCCTTGTCGCCGTCGAGATGGATCGACCAGGTGAAGAAGGGCGACGGCGCATAATCGTCGATCTTCTTCTTCAGCAGCAGGGCATTGGTGCAGAGAATCACGAACTTCTTCTTCGCGATATAGCCCTTCACGATCTTCGGCATATCGCGGTGGAGCAAGGGCTCGCCGCCAGCGATCGAAACAGCGGGGGCGCCGCAATCGTCGATCGCCTCCATGCACTGCTCGAAGCTCAGCCGCTGGTTGAGAATCGCATCGGGATAGTCGATCTTGCCGCAACCCGGGCAAGCGAGATTGCAGCGCAGCAGCGGCTCGAGCATCAGCACCAGCGGGTAGCGACCGCCCTTGATATGCTGCTTGACCGTATAGGCGCCGATTCGCGCTATCTGGGAAAGGGGGAGACTCATCGAGCTTGTCCTATTTTGCCATCGCGGCGACACCGCGCGGCTTTACGTTCCTCAGCTCCGGCGGGAGGCTGAATTCGATATTCTCTTCGACGCCGTCAAGCTGCGACACCTCGATCGGGCGGAGTCGGGCCAGCGCCGCGATCACGTCGTCAACGAGTTCGTCCGGCGCCGATGCCCCGGCAGTGATGCCGACTGCTGCAACACCCTCGAGCCAGGCCGGGTCGACGCCGTCGCCGTCAGCGACGAGATAGCTCGGCACGCCTATTTCCACGCCGATTTCCCGCAGCCGGTTCGAGTTGGAGCTGTTTTCCGCACCGACGACGATGAGCAGGTCGCTGACCCGTGCGAGATCACGCACCGCGGTCTGGCGGTTCTGGGTCGCGTAGCAGATCTCCGAGACGTCCGGCCCTTGCAGGTCGCTGAATCGGGCGCCCAGGGCGGCGATCACGCTGCGGGTATCGTCCACGCTGAGCGTTGTCTGGGTGACATAGGCGACCGGCGTATCGACGGGCAGCGGCAGCGCATCGACCTCTGCCGCAGTCGAGACGAGATGGATCGGCGCGTCGACCTGCCCCATCGTCCCCTCCACCTCGGCATGGCCGGCATGGCCGATCAGGATCAGGGTGCGACCAGCCTTGGCATAACGCCGCCCCTGCACATGCACCTTGGTGACGAGCGGGCAGGTCGCGTCCAGCACCGGCAGGTCGCGCAGCCGCGCATCCTCCTGCACTGACCGTGCCACCCCGTGCGCGCTGAAGATGGTCGGGGCACCGGCCGGAATCTCCGACAGATCCTCGACGAAGATCGCGCCTTTGGCGCGCAGCTTGTTCACGACATGACGGTTATGGACGATCTCGTGCCGGACATAAACCGGCGCGCCGTGCAGATCGAGCGCGCGTTCGACAATATCGATCGCCCGGACAACGCCAGCGCAAAATCCGCGCGGTTTAGCCAGAATGATACGTAGTGCAGCCATATTTTTGGCGGTCATCAGCCTGTGCCCACCCCTAGTTCCGGTTATGCAGCCGCCCCCAAGCGCCGACGATATAGTTCGCCGCTTGCCCCCGAGATAGCCGCGCAAGCCGCGATACAAAAGCCAGAAATTTCCTCGCCCATTTCCGGACCCATCTTGAAAAGAGCTCAGGCACTGCCAAGGGTGGATTTCATTCACGCCTGCCGATACAGGAGCGAAGGGGCAGCATTGGAGCCATTTTTATGCGTCGTAGCGTCCCCGCCTTCCTTCCTGCCCTCGCTGTTGCAGCGCTCGTCGCGCCGGCCCCCGCTGCCTTTGCCCAGGCGAACGACGCCGCGCGCGTACCAGTCCAGACGCTGTGCGACGGCCTGATTTCGATCATGAAGAGTGGCAAGACGGCGGGCGTACGCGGCCGCGCGACTGCGATCGGGCCGGTCGTCGATCGGGTCTATGACATACCGTTGATGACTCGGCTAACCGTCGGTGCCAGCTGGAACACCATTGCGCCCGCTGACCAGGCCGCGCTGGTCGCCGCCTTTCGGCGCATGGTCGTCGGGCAATATGCGGTCAATTTCGATTCCTTCGCCGGCCAGAGGTTCGTGATCGACCCGAAGATAGAGAATCGTGGCGGCGACAGCCTTGTGCGCACCACGCTGGTTCAGTCTGGCGAAGACCCGATCCCGATCGCCTATCGCCTCCGTGCAAGCGGCGGGAGCTGGAAGATCGTCGACGTCTTCTACCGCAACGCGATCAGCCAGCTCGCGACGCGCCGCTCGGATTTCTCACGTGTGCTGGCAACGGGCGGCGCGAAGGCGCTGATTCGCCATCTCGATGCACTGGCGACCAAGGGCGACAATTGAGCCTCGGCCTCGTTCTGCCCACGGTCGCGCTCCTCGGCGCGGCGCCGGAACAGCCGTCCACCGTCGGGGCGCTTCTTCCGGTCGCGCTGATTCAGTCCCAGGCAGAGGTGCCATCCGTCGCGCCGGTACCGCAGGCCGGCCCGAAGGCGACGCCCGCCGCCCCCTCGCCGACCGCGGATGTCCCGCCGATCGCGCTGGAGCCGCTACCGGACCCGTCAGCCACCCAAGCCACGTCCGGCAGCGCGCCGGTCACCGTCGAAGCCACCTCGGTCGCGACCCTGGAGCGTACCCCCGGCGATCCACTGGAGGGATTCAACCGTCGCATGTTTGCGACTTTCCAGTCGACCGACCGGAAATTCTTCCGGCCGGTGGCGATGGGATATAAGCATATTGTGCCGAAACCGGTGCGATCCGGGCTGCGCCATTTCTTCAGCAACCTGGGCGAACCGCTCGTCTTCCTCAACGATCTGCTGCAGCTCAAACCGGGGCGTGCCGGCAAGACGCTCGCGCGATTTCTCTTCAATTCGACGATCGGGATTGGCGGCCTGATCGATGTGGCCAAATTGCCGGGCCTGAAGCTGCCGCATCACGACAACAGCTTCGGCAACACGCTCGCCTTTTACGGGGTTGGTCCGGGGCCGTATCTGTTCCTGCCATTCGTCGGCCCGACCACCCTTCGGGACTTTCTCGGCGGCCAGGGCGAAGCGTTCGTCCTGCCCCTCAGCATCGGCACGCCCTTCGACCGGTGGGAATATCAGCTCCCCCGGGGCATCAGCACCGGGCTCGATCAGCGCGCGGAAAACGACGCTGACCTCAAGGCGGTGCTTGATGGCGCGGTCGACCCCTATGCGACGCTGCGTTCGGTGTATCTGCAGAACCGGGCGGCGGAAGTCCGGGCGCTGCACGGCCGGTCACGCGCTGGTGCGGCTGCCAATCCGCTCGATGATCCACTCAGCGATCCGGCCCAGCAAGGCGCCAGTCCGCTCGACGACCCGCTGACCGATCCGGCGAAGGCGCCTGCCCCGGCGCAGCCCGGCGATAGTGGGGCTGCAGCGGCGACGGCGCCGGATCAGCGCCCCTAGGCTCGAACGCCTCTACGCGTCGCGGGCCGGGGCGGGCCGAGCAGTGCCGGCTCGAATACGAGCGCACAGATCAGGGTCCAGGCGAGCGATATCATCAGGATCTTGCCCATGCTCGCCGTGCCTGGATGATGCGACAACCACAGGCTGCCAAAGGCCGTCCCCGTCGCCAGCGCACTGAACAGTACCGCGCGTGCCAGGCTCGACTGGAGCAGGTCGGTCGCCCCGGCGCGCCACGCCATCACGAAGTAGATATGGAAGGCGACCCCGACGCCGAACAGCAGCGGAAAAGCGATGATGTTGGCGAAATTGATCGGCTGCCCGATCACCACGCAGGTCGCCAGGGTGAGGAAGATCGAGAGGATCACCGGCGCCAGCGTGAAAGCCACTTCGCGCACGTCGCGCAACACGAAGAAAAGCAACAGGCTGACCAGCACGAACGCGATGACGCCGGCCTGGACAAAAGCACCGGCGACCGTCGATGCCGCTGCCTGGGTCGCGACCGGCAAGCCGGAAATGGCGGGTGTCACCGCCGCCACAGCGGCACGGAAGCGCTTGATCACACCATTGTCGTTGCCATCGCCTTTGGGAAACACCTGAAGCCGTGCGCGGCCATCGGGCGCGATCCAGTCCCGCGTCAGTTCCGGCGGCAGCGTAGCGCGGGTCAGCGGCTCTGCCTGGAGCGCTGCCCGGACCTGGTCGAGCATCACCGCGAGCGGCTGAGAGAGCATCGCGTTGACCCGGTCGCGCTGCGCCGGCGTCGCAGACGCAAGGCGATCAAAGGCAGCGGCAAGACGCCGGGCATCGGCGTCGGCCCGGCCCTGTCCGTTGCCCGCCAACTTATCAAGCCGGGCAGCGACCTTCTTCAAGGCCGCCACCACTGCGGCATCGTCCGGCGACACCGCTAGATCGAGCGGATTGAGCGTCACATCGAGCAACAGCGACGCATCCTGCAGTAGCGCCAGCTTGGCCGGCTGATCCTCGGGCACGAAGCTGTCGACCGAAATCACCTGCCCGACCTCGGGCAGGGCGGAGAGACGCTGCACCAGAATCGCCGCTGCGTCCGGATTGGCCGCGAGCACGTCGATCGTGTTGGGCGTACGATCGGGATCGCGGGTCAGATCGGCGAGCACCTGCATCGAGGGCGCCTGCGGATCGCGGAGATGCAGCGGGTTGAAATCGAACACGACCAGCGGGAGCAACGCGATGCTCAGCACCATCGACACGCCAAAGGCCCATAGCACTGCCTTGCGATGTCGCTCCAGGAAGCGATCGGCGGGCTTCAACTCGACAAAGCCGACCTCACGCTTCGGCACACCGGGCCGCAGCAGCAGCACGAGCGCGGGCAGCAGCGTCACGCTCAGCGCAAGCGCGATCACCATGCCGAGTCCAGCGATCACGCCGAGTTCGGCAATGCCGACATAAGCGGTCGGCAGGAATGCGCCGAAACCCAGGAAGACCGCGCCCGCCGCGAGCAGCAGTGGCGCGCCGAGCGCAGTAGCCGCAGCCTGAAGGGCGGGGAACGGCGCAGTTCCCGCCGCGCGCTCGGCGTTGAAACGCACGCAGATCTGGATGCCGAAATCCACTCCGAGACCAACGAACAGCGGGATGAAAGCGACGGAGATCAGGTTGAGCCGTCCGACCGCGAGCAGCCCGACTGCCGTGGTAACGATCAATCCGATAATGATCGTTCCGATGATCGCCGCCACCAGCCGCACCGAGCGGGTCGCGAACCACAAGGTCACCAGCATCGCGGCGAGCATGACCAGCCCGACCGCGCCGATATTTTCCTGCAAGGTAGCGAATTCCTCGTCAGCCAGCGGAACCTCGCCCGTCAGCCGCACCGAAACGCCGTGCGCGGCATCGAGGCGTAGCGCCTGCGCTGCGGCGCGGACGGCATCGCTGGCCGCCTCTCCGGGCATCAGCGCGCCATGGTCGAGGATCGGCTGGGCCAGGATCAGTCGGCGCTTGGGCGGGCTGAGGGGCCCGGCCTTGCTGGCGAAGAGCTGCTGCCACGAGAAATAGGCCTGCTTGCCGTCAAGCGAGCGCTCCGTCGCGACAGCGAGCGCTCGCATCGGCGCATCGATCTGGTCGAGCGTCGCCGATTTCGCGTCGACACCGTCGAGCATGGTGGAGAGCGCACCGGTCACGCCGTGCAGCGATGGATCGGCGGCCAGTGGCCCGAGCATCGGCTGTGCCTCGATCAGCGCCGCAGTTGCCTGGCGCACTTCCTCGCGCGATCCGAACAACAGCCCTTCCCGAGCGAAGAAATCGCCGCCGTCCGGTCGCCGTACCTGGCGGAAATGGCCACGATCCTCGGCCAGCTTCGCCGCCAGTTTCGCGGCGCCGTCCTCGGCGAGCTCGGGCGTCTCGCCATCGACCACCACCAGCATCACGTCGCTGAGTTGGGGAAACGCGGCTTCCATCGCCCGTTCCTGCTTGCGCCAGTCGACATCGGGCGAAATCAGCGCCGCAGTATCGGTCGTCATCTCGAACCGGCCGCTGACGAAGAGCAGCGCCAGCAAGGTCAGGACAAGGCACAGCCCGATCGTCACCCAGGGACGGCGGATACTGGCGGATACGATCTGTGGGACGGGGGAGCGCATGCGGCTGCCTAGCCTGCCGCAGGCCCCGAGGCACCCAGGAAATAACGCAACTTCAGGCCGATCGTCTGCGCCTCGCCGTTGAAGGCGAACACGGCATCGGCCCATTTGGGCGGCCCCAGGCTGATCCGCGCGTCGTTGGAGAAGCCGACGCCCTCCTTGGGAATGCCGAACAGCGCGCGATCGACCTTGTGATTGCTGTTCTCGTCCTGGAACACCTGCGCCGCATAACGCCCGGCAGGAAGGTTGTGGACCACCACCGTCGTCACCCCGGCACGCGCCGGGGCGTCACCGACATAAGGGCAGTCATCCTTCAGGAACTGGTTCTGCGGGCAGATATCGACATGCACCACGCCCTTGGAATTGCGGACGTTGCCGATCTGCAGCGTGAGCGTTCCAGTCGGCGGGGCAGCTGTCGCAGCGACCACACCGATCGACGGGATGAGCGCAGCCAGCGCGGCGCAGGCGGCCTTAAACAGCGTCACGCTGCGCTTCCTCGACGACGGTTGCGGTATTGTGGCGTAGCGCCTTGAGGACGGTATCGACGATGGCATCGGCATCGAGGCCGGCCTCGGCATATTGCTTCTCGGGCTTGTCCTGGTCCTGGAACAGGTCGGGCAGCCGCAGCGTGCGCAGCTTCAGCCCGGCATCGATC
>CAISGR010000011.1 GCA_903884945.1 uncultured bacterium | reverse complement strand
CGCGCCATCGTGCCGCCGCCGGCAGCGGAACAGCGCCGCGCGCCGCAACCGGAACGGGGCCCGCGTGACGCGGCGCAGCGGCTCCAGCAGCAACAGGCCAAAGGGCAACCCGTTGCGCAGCGACCGGCAAAGCCGCAACGCGCCGCCGAACGGACCGTCCATGCGCGGGAGCAGGCGGTACAGCGCGTCGTCGCGCAACCGGCTGCGCGCGCGCCAGCCCAGCTCGGCGCGATGCAGCGTCCGCAGCCCGTGGCGCGGCCGGCACCGCAGGTTCGTGCACCGCAGCCGCCCATGGCGCCGCGACCTCAGCCGCACCCCGAAGGCCCGGGCGGCAGGGCCGAGCATGGCCATCACTGAGAAGCGCCGTTTCCGCCTGCCGGCTTGAAGGGCTGGGCCGGGGGTGTAGACACGAGCCGACCGCACCACAGCGCCACGAGGCCCGGCATGATCGATCGACGTCTGTTCCTCGCCAGCGCCGCGGCATCGACCGCGCTGGCGGCGACACCCGGCGAGTCGCGTGATCCGGCGCCCGACTGGCAATCCCTTGCGCGCGACGTGCGCGCCGAAATGGCCTGGGCCTGGGCGGAATATCGCCGCTATGCCTGGGGGCAGGACGAAATCCGCCCGGTCTCGGGAAGCGGGCAATCCTTCCTGATCCCCGGCCAGACCGTCGGGCTGTCGATCGTCGAGGCGCTCGACACCCTGTGGCTGATGGGGCTCGACGCCGAGCTGGAGGATGGGATCCGCTGGATCACATCCTCGCTCCGCTTCGATCTCGACGGCGATGCACAGCTGTTCGAGGCGACGATCCGGCTGGTGGGCGGCCTGCTTTCCGGCCATCTCGCGACGGGCGAGGCGAAGCTGCTCGAGCTCGCACACGATCTCGCCAGCCGGATGATGCCGGCATTCGATACCCCGACGGGCATGCCGATGCGCTACGTCAATCTCGTGACCGGCAAGGCGCGCGATCCGCTGAGCTTTCCGGCCGAGATCGGCGGCGGGATGGGACCGGAACTCGTGACGCTATCGACGCTGACCGGCGAGAAGCGGTTCGGCCAGGCCGCGATCAAGGCGATGCTCGCGCTCTACGAACGGCGATCGCGGATCGGCCTGATCGCCGACACGATCGACGTGACGACAGGTGCCTGGGTGACGCGCCGCGCCACCGTCGGGCCGCCGACCGACAGCTATTTCGAATATCTGTGGGACAGTTGGGTCCTCACCGGGGACAAAAGGCTGCGCGATGCCTATCGCACCTGCACCGCCGGCATCCTGGCGCATCTGGCCGACCGTACGACGGACGACCTGTGGTTCGCCAATGTCGATTTCGAGACGGGCGAGCGGCTCAACCTGCGCCAGAGCGAGCTTTCCGCTTTCTATCCGGGCCTGCTCGCCGAGGGCGGCAAGCATGGCGCCGGCGTGGCCGCGATGCGCGGCTGGGTGAAGGCGCAGGAGCGCTGGCCCGTGCTGCCCGAGGCATTCGATCCGAGCGACTGGTCGATCAGGGCAAAGAGCAATGCGCTGCGGCCGGAGCTCGCCGATGCCGCCTTCACCCTGTGGCTGCACGACCAGGACGAGCAATGGCGCCATGTCGCGCGCGCGCACTTCCTCAACATGAAGCGCTTCAACAAGGCGCCGCATGGCTATTCGGGGCTGACCGACGTGACCACCCCGGGCGCGTTCGACGATGCCTGCCCGGGCTATTGGTGGTCGGAACAGATGAAATATTACTGGCTGATCTTCAGCGACTGCCCGCGCTTCGACTACCGGCACAATTATCTCTCGACGGAAGGCAATGTGCTGAAGGGCCTGAAGCGGGGATGAGCTCGGGCCGGCAGCGGCCCGGCCGGACGCACCGGCGCGGTGGCGGCGTCCTCTCTTCCCACCAGCGTCAGCGCCGCCCGCGATAGCTCGGCAGCGCGAGTCGCCAGCGGATCGCCGCGGCCCGCAGGCCGAAGCCGGCGGCCGTCGCGACGATCGCCGCAGCGAAGCCGGGGAAACCAGCCGCCACCAGGGCGACGTGCAGCCCCGCCGCAAGGGCAGCGGCGGTGACATAGAGCTCAGGCCGCATCAGGATCGAAGGCTCGCCCGCCAGCACGTCGCGGATGATGCCGCCGACACAGGCGCTCATCACCCCCATGAGCGCGGCCGGCACCGGCGGCACGCCGAAGGCGAGTGCCTTGGCCGCACCGAAGACGGCATAGGCGGCGAGGCCGACTGCATCGAGCCAGTCGAGCGCCTTGTCCTGCCACCAATGCTGCGGCGTCATCCAGACGAGCGCAGCCATGGCGAGGCAGATCGCCGCCACCAGCGGATCATGCACCCAGAAGACCGGCGCGCCGATCAGCAGGTCGCGCACGCTGCCGCCGCCGACGCCGGTGATCAGCGCGAAAAAGGCGGCGGTGACGAAGGTCTGGGCGCGGCGGGTCGCGGCCAGCGCCCCGGTGGTCGCGAACACGGCGATGCCGAACAGATCGAGCCAGGGCAGGATCGATCCGAATTGCCAGGGAGCATGAGGAAGCATTGGTTCTTGTACGCGACACGACCGCGCGCGAGTAGAGGGCGGTTGCGTTGCGCGATGCCTGGAACGGCCCGCCGCGCCCGGTTCGGCGGAGAAAGCGCGCGTCCGGCCATCGTGGGTCTGGCGACTCGCCGCCCGCTGCGACATAGGCATGAAACCATGCAACGCCTTCATCCCTCCATGATTTCCCTTGCCGTCTGCCTCGCCGCGCTGGCCGGGTTCGTCGACGCGCTCGCCTATTCAAGCCTTGGCGGCTTCTTCGCCTCGTTCATGAGTGGCAATTCGACCCGCCTCGGCGTGGCGATCGCGGCGGGCCTGTCCGGCGAGATACGGATGGCCGGCGCACTGATCCTGAGCTTCGTGAGCGGCGTCATGCTCGCGACGGTGATCGCGCGACGCTGGCCCCGCCAGCAACAGGCCGCGGTCATGATCGCGGTGACGATCCTGCTGACCCTGGCCGCCGCGATCACGGAGGCTCGCCAGGACACGCGGGCCCTGCTGCTGCTCGCGGCCGCGATGGGGGCCGAGAACGGCGCGTTCATGCGCGACGGGGAAGTGAGCGTGGGCCTGACCTATATGACCGGCTCGCTGGTGCGGATGGCGCAACGGCTGGCCGGCGCGCTGATGGGCGACGCCGACCGCTGGGTCTGGATGCGCTATCTGCTGTTGTGGCTTGGCTTCGTCTCGGGCGTGGTGATGGGCGGCAGCTGCTTCGCCGCATTCGACACGCGCGCGCTGTGGCTTGCGGCGGGGGCTGCCGCCGTCCTGACGATCGCCATCGCCACGATCGCCCGGCGGCCTCAGCCGGCCGGCCCCTGGGGCTTTCGCGCGGCGGGCTGACCACGCCGCCCAGCGGTGCCCGAACGTGAGCGGACATCGATGCTACGATAGCAAATGCCAGTACTGCCATACTGTGCATTCCTAGCCATGTATGATACATAAGCGGCGTACTGAGGGGTAGCTGCATGATCACGCCCGCCCAGATGCGCGCCGCGCGCGCCCTTGCCGGCATCGACCAGCGCCAGCTGGCGGAACTTGCCGGCGTCTCGCTGCCGACCATCCAGCGCATGGAGGCCAGCGAGGGCAACGTCCGCGGCGTGATCGACACGCTCACCAAGGTGGTCGAGGCATTCGAGCGTGCCGGGGTCGAACTGATCGGCGAGGGCATGGAAAGCCGCCATGGCGGCCGGGGCGTCCGGCTCAGACAGGCCGGCCCCGGCGGCGATCCCGCCGCGCGACGAGCGGGCGGAGCGGAGCTATGACCGCGCGCGCGGCCCCGGGCTGGACCAGCTTCGTCAATCTCTACACGCCCAAGCTCATCACCGTCCTGCGCGAAGGCTATCGCCTCGCCGACCTCAAGGCCGATGCCGTCGCCGGGCTCACCGTGGCGATCGTTGCGCTGCCCCTGTCGATGGCGATCGCGATCGCCTCCGGCGTCACGCCGGACCGCGGGCTCTACACGGCGATCGTCGGCGGCTTCTTCGTCTCGGCGCTGGGCGGCAGCCGGTTCCAGATCGGCGGGCCGGCCGGCGCCTTCATCGTGCTCGTCGCGGCAACGGTCGCCAAACACGGGCTGGAGGGACTGATCCTCGCGACGCTGCTGTCGGGCGTGATCCTGCTCGCGATCGGGCTGCTGCGACTGGGCACCTTCATCAAATATATCCCCTATCCCGTGACGGTCGGCTTCACCTCGGGCATCGCGGTGATCATCTTCGCCAGCCAGCTCAAGGATCTCCTCGGCCTGACACTGACCGGCGCCGAGCCGGGGCCATTGCTCCCAAAGCTCGCCGCGCTGGGCGGCGCACTCCCCACCATGAGCGCGACCGCAGTGGCGATCGCCGGCCTGTCGGTCGGGACGATCCTGCTCCTGCGCCGCTTTCGCCCGCACTGGCCGGGGTTCCTCATCGCCGTGGCGCTGGGCGCGGTCGCCGTATGGCTGCTCGGGCTGCCGGTCGAAACGATCGGGACGAAGTTCGGCGGGATCCCGCGGTCGCTGCCGATGCCGCACCTGCCCGGCCTGTCGCCAGCAAGGATCGAGGCGGTACTGCCGGCCGCCCTGTCCTTCGCGCTGCTGGGCTCGATCGAGAGCCTGTTGTCGGCGGTGGTGGCCGACAGCATGACCGGCCGGCGCCATCGCTCCAATTGCGAACTGGTCGCGCAGGGCGCGGCGAACATCGCCTCCGCGCTGTTCGGCGGCATCTGCGTGACGGGCACGATCGCCCGCACCGCGACCAATGTCCGCGCCGGCGCACACGGGCCAGTGGCCGGCATGCTCCATTCGCTGATCCTGCTGGTCTTCATGCTGATCGCGGCGCCGCTGGCGAGCCTGATCCCGCTCGCCTCGCTCGCCGCGGTGCTGGTCGTGGTGGCCTGGAACATGGCCGAGAAGCATGAATTCGGCATCCTGCTGCGCACGTCGCGCGGCGATGCCGTCGTGCTGCTGGCGACGTTCCTGCTCGTGATCTTCCGCGATCTGACCGAAGGCATATTGGTCGGCTTCGGCCTCGGCGCCCTGCTGTTCCTGCACCGCATGGCGCAGGCGGTGGAAATCGAGCAGCCCGGGCTGGCGGGCGGCGAGGACCGGGCGGACAGCGAGGGGCGAACGCCGTACGACGCCGCGCTCGCGACCGATCCGGATATCCTGGTCTATCGCATCACCGGCGCCTTCTTCTTCGGCGCGGCGGGCGCGGTCGCGGCGGCGCTCGACCGGATCGGCGAGCATCCCAGGGCCTATGTCATCGACGTGTCGAACGTACCGGTGCTCGATTCGACCGCTGCCGCCACGATCGCCGGGTTCGCCCGCCAGGCCTATCGCCACGGCGCGCTCGTCTATATCTCGGGCGCCCGGCCGGCGGTGCGCCGCCTGCTGCTGATGCACGGCGGGCGGCGGCCCGAAGTCCAGTACCGGACGACGATCGCCGAAGCGGTGGCCGCCGCGCGGCGGCGCGAACGGAACGGCCCCGAGGCAGCCGAGGCCTGAACCTCGGGCGCCGCAGATGCCGCTCTCGTCCTGGTCCGGGCCCGGCCCGTGCCGGGCGCTGCGACATCCGATGGGAGCGAAGTCAGATGTGGATGGGTTTGCCCCGCACCGCCATCGCTGCCTCCTTGATCGCCTCCGAATGCGTCGGATGGGCGTGGCAGGTATAGGCGATGTCCTCGGACGTGGCGCCGAATTCCATGCCCAGCGCAGCCTCGGCGATCATCGTGCCGGCGACCGACGCGATGATCCACACGCCGAGCACCCGATCGGTCTTCGCATCAGCGATCACCTTCACGAAGCCGTCAGGCTCATGGTTGGTCTTGGCGCGCGAGTTGGCGACCATCGGGAACTTGCCGACCTTCACCTCGCCGCGCTCCCGGGCCACTTCCTCGGTCAGGCCGACGCCCGCAATCTCGGGCATGGTGTAGACGACGCTCGGGATCACCTCGTGGTTCACGATCCCGGTGAGGCCCGCGATGTTCTCCGCGACGGCAATCCCCTCGTCCTCGGCCTTGTGCGCAAGCATCGGGCCGGGGATGACGTCACCGATCGCCCAGATGCCGGGCACCGTGGTGCGGAAGCTGTGATCGGTCTCGATCTGGCCGCGCTGGTTGGTCGCCAGGCCAGCCGCCTCGAGACCAAGGCCCTCGGTGTTGGGACGACGGCCGATCGAGACGAGCACGGCATCGGCCTCGATCGTCTCGGCGGCCCCGCCCGCCGCTGGTTCGAGCGTCAGCGTTGCCTTGCCGCCCTCGACGGTAACGCCGGTAACCTTGGTGGAAAGCTTGAACTCGAGCCCCTGCTTCCTGAAGATCTTGTTGGCTTCCTTGCGGACGTCACCGTCCATGCCCGGCAGGATCTGATCGAGGAATTCGACCACCGTGACCCTGGCACCGAGGCGCTTCCAGACCGAGCCGAGCTCGAGCCCGATCACGCCGCCGCCGATGACGACGAGATGCTCCGGCACCCTGGGCAGTTCGAGCGCGCCGGTCGAATCGACCACCACCGCCTGGTCGACCGTCACGCCGGGCAGCGGCGTGACCGAAGAACCGGTGGCGATGACGATGTTCTTCGCGCGGACCTCGCGGTCGCCGATCCTGACGCTGTCCTTGCCGGTAAAGGCGGCGCGGCCCTTCAGCCATTCGACCTTGTTCTTCTTGAACAGGAACTCGATGCCGCCCGTGAGCTGCTTGACCGCGTCCCTGCGCTGCGCGTGCATCGTCTCGAGATCGAGGCTGGTCTCGACCTTCACGCCAAGCTTGGCGAGCCGGCCCGACGCCGCCTCGTCGTACAGCTCGGACGCGTGCAGCATCGCCTTGGACGGAATGCAGCCGACATTGAGGCAGGTGCCACCGAGGGTCTCGCGGCTTTCGGCACAGGCGGTCTTCAGGCCGAGCTGCGCGGCGCGGATCGCCGCGACATAGCCGCCCGGGCCGGAGCCGATGATCAGGACGTCAAAATCATAGTCAGCCATTATTCTGCTCCAGCGGGAAACGGCCTGCTGCGTTCCCCTTCTTTCGTGATGGTGATCATGTGGCCCGTCGGCACGCCACGTTCAATCAGATCGGCGACGCGATCGGCGGCATGGCGTGGATCGGCACGTCCGAGGCGGCTGTAGATGATCGCGTGGGGGGCGGGAAAAGCCTGGTTGAAGATCAGATCCCCGAAATCGCGATCATCGGTGACGAGCAAGCAACCAGCGATGTCGGGCCGTTGCAGGATCTGCTTGTCAGCCATGCCGCTACCAGACTCCGCAATCCATTCGACCTCGAAGCCCGCGCGGCGCGGCCTTTCGACCACCACCGGGTGGACATTCTCATCGGCCAGAAGCTTCAACGATCAGGCGGCGCGCCGACGCGCGATCGGCGCCTCGTCCGCAACCATGTCATGCGCAAAGGCGATCGCCGCGCGCACAGCGCCCTCCGACACCTGAGGATAGGCGGCGACCACATCCGCCACGCTGCATCCATCGGCGAGATATTCGAGAATCAGTTCCACCGAGATGCGGGTTCCCTTCACCACCGGCTTGCCGCCGAGGATGTCCGGATCGGAATGAATATGCTCGCGCCAGTCCATTGGGGCCTCAGAGATCGATCAGGATCCGCGTCGGGTCTTCGATAGCATTTTTCAGCGCCACGAGGAACGTTACCGCTTCGCGACCGTCGATCAGCCGGTGATCATAGCTGAGCGCGAGGTACATCATCGGGCGGACCACGACCTGGCCATCGCGGACGACCGGGCGATCCTCGATGCGGTGCAGGCCAAGCACGGCCGCCTGGGGCGGGTTGATGATCGGCGTCGACATCAGCGAGCCGAACACGCCGCCATTGGAGATGGTGAAGGTACCGCCCTTCATCTCCTCCATCTTGAGCGTGCCGTCCTTGGCGCGCTTGCCGAAATCGCCGATGGTGCGCTCGATCTGCGCGACCGACATCTGATCGGCGTCGCGCACGACCGGCACCACGAGGCCGCCCGGACCCGACACGGCGACCGAGATATCGGCATAATCGTGATAGACGATCTCATCGCCCTCGATCGAGGCGTTGACGCTGGGCACGTCCTTCAGCGCAAGGCAGGCAGCCTTGGCGAAGAAGCCCATGAAGCCGAGCCGCACGCCGTGCTTCTTCTCGAACAGATCCTTGTACTTCGCGCGCGCCTCCATCACCGCCGTCATGTCGACGTCGTTGAAGGTGGTGAGCATCGCCGCGGTGTTCTGCGCTTCCTTGAGGCGCTTCGCGATCGTCTGGCGGAGGCGCGTCATGCGGACGCGCTCTTCCTTGCGACCGGTCGACGCGGCAGCCGACGGCGCGAGCTGCGGCTCGGGCGAAGGCGCCGGTGCTGGAGCCGGCGTCGCGGCAGCGGCGATAACGTCGTCCTTGGTGATGCGGCCGTCCTTGCCGGTACCCTGGACCTTTGCCGGGTCCACACCATGTTCCAGCACGGCACGGCGCACCGACGGCGAGAGCGCGGCGGGGCTGTCGGTTGCAGGTGCAGCGACCGGTGCAGGCGCAGCGGCGGCAGGCGGCGCTGCCGCGGGCGCAGCCGCCGAGCCGGCGTTGATCGTCGCGATCATCGCGCCAACCTGCACGGTGTCACCGACCTTGACGGCCTGCTCGCCCATCACGCCATCGACCGGGCTTGGCACTTCCACCGAGACCTTGTCAGTCTCGAGGCTGGCGATCGGCTCATCGGCTTTCACCGGATCGCCGGGCTGCTTCAGCCATTCGCCGAGCGTCGCCTCGGTGATCGATTCGCCCAGGGTCGGGACTTTGACTTCGGTTGCCATCGTATCTTCCTCGTTCCGCGCGGGGCGGACTTATGATTTGCGCGTGCGGCGGATTTCTTCACGGACATTGTGGCCGAGCGCATCGGCGATGAGCGCGGCCTGTTCCATCTGGTGACGCTTCATCAGGCCGGTCGCGGGCGATGCCGATGCGGCGCGACCCGAATAATGAGCCCGCGTTACCCTGGTGCCCGCCTGGACCAGGCAGTCCTCGATAAAGGGCTCGACGAAACTCCAGGCGCCGTTGTTCTTCGGCTCTTCCTGCGCCCAGACCACCTCTTCGAGGTTCACCATCTTTTTCAGGCGAACGACGAGCGGCTCGCCCGGGAAAGGATAGAGTTGCTCGAGACGCACGATCGCCGTGTTCTTGTCGCCCGCTGCATCCCGCGCCTCCATCAGATCGTACGACACCTTGCCGGTGCACAGCACGAGGCGCTTCACCTCCGTGTCGGCCGGCGCCGCAGGATCGGACAGGATGCGCATGAAATGGCTGTCACCCTGGAAATCCGCAGCCTTCGACACCGCGCGCTTGTGGCGCAACAGCGACTTGGGCGTGAAGATGATCAGCGGCTTGCGGAACGACCGGTGCATCTGCCGACGCAGCAGGTGGAAATAATTCGCCGGCGTGGTGCAGTTCGCGACCTGCATATTATCCTGCGCGCACAGCTGCAGGAAGCGCTCGGGCCGGGCCGAGCTGTGCTCCGGCCCCTGCCCTTCATAGCCATGCGGCAGCAGCATCACGAGGCCGTTGGCGCGCAGCCACTTCGCCTCGCCCGACGCGATGAACTGATCGATCATGATCTGCGCACCGTTCATGAAGTCACCGAACTGGGCTTCCCAGATGACCAGCGTCTTCGGATCGGCCAGCGCATAGCCATATTCGAAACCGAGCACCCCATATTCGCTCAGGGGGCTATCGAGCACCTCGAAACGGCCATGCTCGATCTGCGAAAGCGGCAGATATTTGTGCTCGTCAGTCTGGTCGATCCACACCGCATGGCGCTGGCTGAACGTGCCGCGCCCGGAATCCTGACCCGACAGGCGGACGCCATAGCCCTCCGACAGCAAGGTTCCGAAGGCCAGCGCCTCACCGGTCGCCCAATCGAAATTGTCGCCCGATTTGAACCTCTCGCGCTTGGCGTCGATCACGCGGCCGAGCGTCTTGTGGATCGTCAGGTTCTCGGGAACCGTGGTGAGCGTGCGGCCGATCGAATCGAACAGCTTGGTCTCGACCCCCGTTTCGACGTTGCGACGCGCACTTTCGGCGTCGGCCGGTGCGTGCAGGCCGGACCAGCGCCCGGCGAACCAGTCAGCCTTGTTCGGCTTGTAGCTCGTCCCCGCCTCGAACTCGCCTTCGAGCAACGACGTGAACTGCGCGATATTCTCGTCGATCCAGGCGCGATCGATCACCTTCTGCTCGATCAGCTTCTGGCCATAGACCTCGCTGACCGGCGGGTGCGCGCGAATGCGATCGTACATCAGCGGCTGGGTGAAGCTGGGCTCGTCGCCCTCGTTGTGCCCGAAGCGGCGATAGCACCACATGTCGATCACGATGTCGCGGTGGAAGCGCTGACGGAACTCGATCGCCATCTTGGTCGCGAAGGTGACCGCCTCGGGATCGTCGCCATTGACGTGGAAGATCGGCGCCTGGACGCCCTTGGCCACGTCCGACGGATAGGGCGAGGAGCGCGCGAATTGCGGGCTCGTCGTGAAGCCGATCTGGTTGTTGATGACGAAATGGATGCAGCCGCCGGTATTGTAGCCGCGAATGCCGGAGAAGCCGAGGCACTCCCAGACGATTCCCTGCCCGGCAAAGGCCGCGTCGCCGTGGATCAGCACGGGGAGCGATGCCTTGTGTTCCGCCAGATCGCCCGCGATCGTCTGGATCGCGCGGATCTTGCCGAGCACGACCGGATCCTCGGCCTCGAGGTGCGAAGGGTTGGCGACCAGCGACATATGGACGCTGATCCCGTCGAACTCGCGGTCGGTCGAGGTACCGAGATGGTATTTCACGTCGCCCGAACCGGCGACGTCATCCGGATTGTCCGAGCCGCCGCCGAATTCGTGGAAGATCACGCGGAAGGGCTTGGCCATCACGTTCGACAGCACGTTCAGCCGGCCGCGATGCGCCATGCCGAACACGATCTCGCGTACGCCGAACTGGCCGCCATATTTGATGACGCTTTCAAGCGCGGGGATCATGCTCTCGCCACCGTCGAGCCCGAAGCGCTTGGTGCCGACATATTTCCGGCCGCAGAATTTCTCCCACTGCTCGGCCTCGATCACCTTGTTGAGGATCGCCTTCTTGCCCATCGGCGTGAATTCGATCGCCTTGTCCTTGCCTTCCATCCGATCCTGGAGAAAGCGGCGCTCCTCCACATCAGCGATGTGCATATATTCGAGACCGACATTGCCGCAGTAATTGGCGCGCAGGATGTCGACAAGCTCGCGGACCGTGGCCCATTGCAGGCCGAGCGAGCCGCCAAGATAGATCGGGCGATCCAGGTCGGCATCCGAAAAGCCGTGATATTCGGTCTTGAGGTCCGCCGGCATCTCACGCTTGGACAAGCCCAGCGGATCGAGATTGGCAGCGAGATGGCCGCGCACCCGATAGGTGCGGATCAGCATCATCGCGCGGATCGAATCGCCCGCGGCGCGAACGATCTCGTCCTGCGACGGCGCAGCGGCGGGGGCCGGAGCCGCCTTGGCCCCGCCCTTTGCCGGCTTGGCGGCAGGCTCCATCTGAGTCGGATCGAGCGCCGCGGTCAGATCGTCCGTGGTGCTCAGGGGCCAGTTGGACTGGCGCCAGCTGGGGCCGGTCGCGCTGTTCTCGAGCCCCTCGAAAAAACCGCGCCAGCCGGGCTCGACCGTATCGGGCGAAACCTTGTAGCGCGCATACAGCGCATCGATGAACGCCGGGCTTACGCCCCCGGCGATATCGGCAAAATCCTGGCCTTCGTAGCCCATCCGGCTGTTCCTCGGCGCATCCCTGGGGAGTGATGCTGCTTGGTCCCGCCGAAGCGGGACTTGGTTAACCCTTCAACACTTCGAGCAAGGTGGTGCCCAGTTCGGACGGGCTGTCCGCCACCTTGATCCCTGCCGCTTCCATCGCGGCGATCTTGTCCTCGGCGCCGCCCTGGCCGCCCGAGACGATCGCCCCGGCATGGCCCATGCGGCGCCCGGGAGGCGCCGTGCGGCCCGCGATGAAGCCAGCCATCGGCTTCGAACGGCCACGCTTCGCCTCGTCGCGGAGGAACTGCGCCGCTTCCTCTTCCGCCGAGCCACCGATCTCGCCGATCATGATGATCGACTTGGTCGCTTCGTCGGCGAGGAACAGTTCGAGCACGTCGATGAAGTTCGTGCCGTTGACCGGATCGCCGCCGATGCCGACTGCGGTCGTCTGGCCGAGGCCTGCATTCGACGTCTGAAAAACGGCCTCATAGGTAAGCGTGCCCGAGCGACTTACAACGCCGACCGAACCCTTCTTGAAGATGTTGCCGGGCATGATGCCGATCTTGCACTCGCCGGGGGTGAGCACGCCCGGGCAGTTCGGGCCGATCAGGCGCGACCTGGAGCCGGAGAGGGCGCGCTTCACCTTGACCATGTCGAGGACCGGAATGCCTTCGGTGATCGTGACGATCAGCGGGACCCCGGCATCGATCGCCTCGAGGATCGAATCCGCAGCGAAGGGCGGCGGGACATAGATGACCGATGCAGTGGCACCGGTCTTCGCGACTGCCTCGGAAACCGTGTCATACACCGGCAGGCCGATGTGCGTGGTGCCACCCTTGCCCGGCGTGACGCCGCCGACCATCTGCGTGCCATAGGCCAGCGCCTGCTGGGTGTGGAAGGTGCCGGTTTCGCCGGTCATCCCCTGGGTGATGACCTTGGTGTTCTTGTCGACGAGGATTGCCATATTCTTGTCGTTCCCGCTTTCTAGCGCCCCCGCGAAGGCGGGAGCCCAGATCTAAAACAAAGACTCGAACAGATCGTCCCAGTCCGGATTCATCGCTTCAATCTCTCGCAGCTTTCACTGCCCATTCCACTCCCCCGCGAAGGCGGGGCCCAGACTGTGCTCCCGCCTTCGCGGGAGCACAAAAGAGGTCAGGCCAAGCTTCCGTCGATCGCCTTGCAGGCGACCAGCAGTTCCTTGACCGCCTCGACCGAGACGTCGAGATTCTTCTTGGCTTCCTCGTCGAGCTTGATCTCGACGACCTTCTCGACGCCGCCGGCACCGATGATCACCGGCACGCCGACATAGAGATTATCGACACCATATTGGCCGGTGAGGTGAACGGCCGCCGGAAGCAGGCGCTTCTGATCGTAGAGATAAGCCTCCGCCATCGAGATCGCCGAGGTTGCGGGTGCGTAATAAGCCGAACCGGTCTTGAGCAGGGCGACGATCTCACCCCCGCCCGAGCGGGTGCGCGCGACGATCGCGTCGATGCGCTCCTGAGTCGAAAAGCCCATGTCGATCAGGTCGGGAACCGGGATGCCCGAGACAGTCGAGTAGCTGATCACCGGAACCATCGTATCGCCATGACCGCCGAGCACGAAGGAGGTGACGTCCTTGACCGAGACCTTGAACTCTTCCGCGAGGAAGTGGCTGAAGCGCGAGCTGTCGAGGACGCCGGCCATGCCGACGACCTTCTGGTGCGGCAGGCCCGAGAATTCGCGCAGCGCCCAGACCATCGCGTCGAGCGGATTGGTGATGCAGATGACGAAGGCGTCGGGCGCATTGGCGGCGATGCCCTCGCCGACGGCCTTCATGACCTTCAGGTTGATGCCGAGCAGGTCGTCGCGGCTCATGCCCGGCTTGCGGGCGACGCCGGCGGTGACGATGATGACGTCAGCGCCAGCGATATCGGCGTAGTCGTTGGTGCCGGTGATCGTGGCGTCGAAGCCCTCGACCGGGCTGCACTGGCTGAGATCGAGCGCCTTGCCCTGCGGGACACCCTCGACCACGTCGAACAGGACGATGTCGCCAAGGCCCTTCAGCGCGGCCAGATGGGCGAGCGTGCCGCCAATGTTGCCAGCGCCGATCAGCGCGATCTTCTTGCGGGCCATGTCTCGTCCTTTTCAGCTAATATAGAGCTATAGAGCCGCGCGCGCGGCGAACGCGACGCGCCTTAGGCTCGTTTTGATGTCGGGGCAACCAGTAAAGGCCAGCAATTAACGAAGCTTATTGCGATTGCTTCGCAAGCGCATTTAGCCAGGCTGTCCACCCTCCGGATCGACATAGCGCCGTTCTCCCGTAGCATCGTTATACCAGACAGTTACGGGCCGACCGCTCGCATCATCGATGAAGCGCTCCGATGTTTCACGCCATCCGCCTTCGACGGGCTCGGACCGAGCAGCACCATAGCGCCGGCGCTCGAAAAGAATACCGCAGAGCATAATTGTCGCAACGACCAGCGTCGGCCACACCGCCGGATCCATCACGGCGCCGAGCACGGCCGCCGTGAAGAACAGCATCGCGGCGACGAGCAGGAAAGTACGCAACATCACTCCGGCACCGGATCGAGGATGACGGCAGTGCCATAGGCCACCACCTCATTCATCGACTGCGCGATCTCGCCCGAGTCGAAGCGCATCATCACCACCGCGTTGGCCCCCATCAGCGCCGCGTTCGCCACGAGGCGATCGATCGCGTGTCGACGGGTCTCCTCGACCAGCCGGGTATATTCGGGAATCTCGCCACCGAAGAGCGACCGGAGGCCGGCGGCGATGTTGCCGCCGAGACCGCGGCTGCGGACGACGACTCCGAACACCTGACCGAGGGTTGCCCGAACGGCGTGCCCGGGAACATTCTCGGTGGTGGTGACGAGCATCGATCGCTTCTCCTGAAGGACTCCAGCGTAGCGCAACGGCAGGCAGATCGCGAGCCCGGCCGAACGCTTCCTTAAGCGGATGCTGGCAGTGTCGGCGCGCTGATGGATTCCAACGCCAAGCCCCAGATCCTCGCGATCGATTGCGTCCGGTTCGCGAGCGCATCGCTGGTCGTCGCCTTTCATTATCTCGCGATCTTCCCGCTCGCCGCCTCCTCGGCCACGCGCTTCTACGATCCCGGCCTCTCGCTCCCGGGTGGAGCAGCGGGGCTGGGCTGGTTCGGCTGGGTCGGAGTCGAGATCTTCTTCATCGTCTCGGGCTATGTCATCGCCATGTCGGCGGCGACCGCCGGGCAGGCCAGCTTCCTTCGTCGCCGCGCACTGAGGCTGGCGCCGGCTGCCTGGGTCTGTGCGAGCGCGACGGCACTCGTGCTGCTGGCCGGCTCGACCCTGACGCCCGGCGCGATCGGAATACACTGGCTGCGGTCGATATTCTTCATCCCCTTCGGCGCCCAGATCGACACGGCCTATTGGACGCTCGGTATCGAGCTCTGCTTCTATCTGTTCGTCGCGCTGTGGCTGCGCGAGGGGCGTGACAATGCGCCACGGATCGAACGGGTGGGGCTGGGCATCGGCCTGTTGAGCGCCGCCTATTGGACAGTCGCGATTCTGGCCGGCCTCTCTCCAGACCAGGCAGCGAAGACGCCGTTCCAGCTGCTGCTCATGCCGCACGGCGCCTTTTTCGCGCTCGGCATTGCCCTGTGGTCGATCCGGGCGCGCGGTGCGACGGCCACCCGGATCGCTCTTGCTGCCCTCGCCGTTGCGACCGGCATGGTCGAGATCTGGTTCCGCACGAAAACCATGGTCGACGTCGCCGGCGCCGATCCCAATCCGGCCGCCCCGATCCTGGCCTTCGGCATTGCCATCATCGTGATCTCGAATGCACATCTGCTGCAACGCCCGCTGGCCAGAACCATCGGCGCGGGGCGCCTCGCGACGATCGGGCGGATGACATACCCGCTCTATCTGTTGAATCAGAATATCGGCGCGGCGATCATCGTCCTGCTCTGTCACGCCGGCGTGCCGGGCTGGGCCGCGATGCTCGCGGCGGCGCTGACCGTGCTGGCGATGGCCTATGGCGTTGCGGTCGTGGTCGAACCGACAGCCCGGCGCTGGCTGGCGGCGATCCTCAGTTCGCGCCGTGGCCCTGTTCGAGATATTCCTCCGAGCGCATCTCCTCGAGCCGGCTGATCGTCCGCTCGAATTCGAAGCGGCCGTCGCCCTTCTCGTACAGTTCGCCGGGCTGCGCGTCGGCGGCGGCGAGCAGTTTCACCTTGTGCTCGTAGAGCGCGTCGATCAGGCTGACGAAGCGCGCCGCCTCGTTGCGGTTCTCCGGCCCGAGCCGGGGAATGCCGACGATGATGATGGTGTGGAAACGTCGCGCGATCGCGAGATAGTCGGCCGCGCCGCGCGCCTCGCCGCAGAGGCGCTTGAACGAGAAGACCGCGACGCCTTTCAGGCTCTTGGGCACATGGATGGTACGCCCCCCGCCGACCGGCAGGTCCTCGGCGGGTACATGCTCGCGATCCTCGGGCGGATAATCGGTGAGGCGGAAAAAGGCCGAGGAAAGCTCGGCGGTGGCCGTGGCCCCATTGGGGACGAGCCAGGTCTCGACCTGGCCGAGCCGGTCGCGGCGATAATCCACCGGACCATTGAGCGCGAGCACCTGCATCCGGCTTTCGATCAGGTCGATGAAGGGCAGGAAATGCTCGCGGTTGAGCCCATCCTTGTAGAGATCGCGCGGCGGCCGGTTCGAGGTCATCACGACCGTGACGCCGTGGCGCAGCAATTCGGTGAAGAGCCGCGACAGGATCATCGCATCGGGGCTGTTGGTGACCATGATCTCGTCGAACGCGAGCACCTTCACCTCTTCGGCGAGCGCGGCCGCGACGGGCAGGATCGGATCGCCCACCTCCTTCTCGCGCTCGACGCGGAGCCGGGCATGGACATCCAGCATGAATTCCAGGAAATGGATCCGCCGCTTCCGCCGCATGTTCACGCAGCCGAAGAACAGGTCCATCAGCATCGACTTGCCGCGCCCGACGCCGCCCCACATGTAGATGCCGGCCGGCGCCTCGGGTCGCTTGCCGAGCGCCCGCCAGAGGACGCTGCCGCGCTTCGGCGCCGCCTCGAGCTGAGTCGCGAGGGCGTCGAGCCGGCGGGCAGCCTCGGCCTGTTCGGGATCGGGCTTCAGTTCGCCCGCGGCAACCAGCGCTTCGTAACGAGCAAGGACGTTGGGCAATGCTCAGGCCTCGCCCTGCGGCGCGGCGACCTTCATCGACTTGCGGATCGTGCCGGAGAAGCTGGACACCTTCTCCTCGCCCTGCACCACGAGCCCGCGCATGAAGAGCAGGCGCCCGGTTTCCTTGAGCAGTTCGACCCGCGCCTCGAGCGGCGCACCGATCCGGCCGCCGCCGATGAACTGCGCCGACAGATCGAGCGTGACCGCGGAACCGGCCGTGATCAGCCCGAACGCCCGCGCCGCGGCGAACAGGGCGACATCGATGAAGCCGAGCAGCGCGCCGCCATGAACATTGTCGCGCAGGTTCGAATGGCGCCGCTCGGGCGTCATGCGAACGAGCGCCACCCCGCCATCGACCCTCACGAGCATCGGGCCGAGAAAGTTGTTGTAGCGCGTCGGATCCGTGAAGCCCCAGCGCATCCAGCCGGGGTGATCGGGATCTTCCTCGTACAGGAAAGTGGCGGGCGGACTCGCTTCGGTCACTGGAAGGTGCGGCAGCTCAAACGACCCGCTCGGCTTCCATCTTCTTGATCTCGGCGATTGCCTTGGCCGGGTTGAGGCCCTTGGGGCAGACGTTCGCGCAGTTCATGATCGTGTGGCAGCGATAGAGACGGAACGGATCCTCGAGCTCGTCCAGCCGCTCGCCGGTCATCTCGTCGCGGCTGTCGGCGAGCCAGCGATAGGCCTGCAACAGGATCGCCGGGCCGAGGAACTTGTCGCTGTTCCACCAATAGCTGGGGCACGCCGTCGAGCAGCAGGCGCACAGGATGCACTCGTACAGACCGTCGAGCTTCTCGCGGTCCTGCGGGCTCTGCAGCCGCTCCTCGCCCGCGGGTGCCGGCGTGACGGTCTGCAGCCACGGCTTGATCGAGGCATATTGCGCATAGAAATGCGTGAAATCGGGGACGAGGTCCTTGATCACGTCCATGTGCGGCAGCGGCGTGATGCGGATATCGCCCTTCACGTCCTCGATCGCGGTGGTGCAGGCGAGGCCGTTCTTGCCATCGATGTTCATCGAGCAGGAACCGCAGATCCCCTCGCGGCACGAGCGGCGGAAAGTGAGCGACGAATCCTGATCGGACTTCATCTTGATCAGCGCGTCGAGCACCATCGGGCCGCAATTGTCGAGATCGATCTCGAACGTGTCGTAATGCGGGTTCTCGCCCGAATCCGGATCGTACCGATAGATCTTGAAATTCTTGATGCGCTTAGCGTCGGCTGCTGCCTTGTGGACCTTCCCGCCCTTTTTGGGTCGGCTGTTCGGGGGCAGTCTGAATTCGGCCATGCCTGGAGTCTCCAGCGGAAACGAAATTGTGCGTCGCGGAAGCGGCTATGCCTTTCGGCGCGCGCGTGCAAGCCTATAGCGCGTCACGTACGCAGTGCTTTTCGGACTAGAGGAAACCGGACGGAATGAGACTGAGCGAGTGCCACAATGTCGAGGATTTCCGGACCCTCGCCCGCAAGCGCCTTCCGGGGCCCGTCTTCCACTATATCGACGGGGCCGCGGACGACGAGGCGACCAAGGCGCGCAACACCGCCGCGTTCGAGGAATGCGACCTGGTGCCGAAGGTGCTCGCGGGCGTCGAGACGATCGACATGAGCACCACCGTGATGGGCCGCAAGATCGCGATGCCGCTGTTCCTGTCGCCGACCGCACTGCAGCGACTGTTCCATTGGCAGGGCGAGCGCGGCGTCGCGCGCGCGGCGGAAAAGTTCGGGACCTATTTCGGCATCTCCAGCCTCGCGACCGTCGGCATCGAGGAAATCGGCCGGACGATCACCACCCCCAAGATGTTCCAGCTCTATATCCACAAGGACAAGGGGTTGAATCACGCGCTGGTCGAGCGCTGCAAGGAAGCCAGGTTCGACTGCATCGCGCTGACCGTCGACACGATCGTCTCGGGCAACCGCGAGCGCTGCCTGCGCACCGGCTTCAGCTCGCCCCCGCGGCTGACGCCGTCTTCCGCGATCAGCTTCGCCACGCATCCGCGCTGGACGCTCGACTATCTGTTCCGCGAGAAGTTCGAGCTGACCAACCTCAAGGACCATGTGTCCGAGGGCACCAATGTCGCGCTGTCGGTCGCCGATTATTTCAACACGATGCTCGACCCGTCGATGGACTGGAAGACGGCCGAAGGCGTGCGGGCGCAATGGGGCGGCGAGTTCTGCCTGAAGGGGATCATGTCGGTCGAAGACGCCAGGCGCGCGGTCGATATCGGCGCGACGGCGATCATGGTGTCGAACCATGGCGGGCGCCAGCTGGACGGCAGCCGCGCGCCGTTCGACCAGCTGGCCGAGATCGTGGATGCGGTCGGGGACAGGATCGACGTGATCTGCGACGGCGGGATCCGGCGCGGCAGCCATGTGCTGAAGGCGCTGAGCGTGGGCGCCAAGGCCTGTTCGGGCGGGCGGATGTATCTCTATGCGCTGGCGGCGGCAGGCCAGGCGGGCGTCGAGCGGGTCCTCGGCCGGCTGCACGACGAGATCGAGCGCGACATGAAGCTGATGGGGGTGAAGTCGGTGACGGAGCTGAACCGCGAGAATTTGCGCTGGCGCAAATGAGCCGTCCCCTCCCCGCCAGCGGGGAGAGGACGACGGGGCATTACTCGGCCACCGGTTCCGACTGGGGCGCGCCGCCCCAGTCGATCCCGCGGGTGAGGTACATCACTGCAGCGAGGGCGAAGAAGACCATCACCGAACCGATCAGCAGCGAGAAATCCTCCAGGCTGAGCAGGATATAGAGCACGCCGTAGAGCGCGGCGAGCAGGCCGGCGATGAAGAGGCTGCGTCGCCAGCTGCCGAGCACCGCCGCTGAATAGGCAGTAAGCAGGCCGACGATCGCAGCGCCTGCGACGCCATAGGCCGGGGTGAAGCCGATCACCTCGGCAAAGGCGAGCAGCATCACGAAGAACAGCACCAGGCCCGACCCGACCAGGCCATATTCGACCGCCGAGACGCGGACCCCGCCGACCAGGTCGAACATGAGGAAGGCCAGGAAGGTGAAGCCGATGAACAGGAAGCCATATTTCACCGAGCGGTTGACCTGGCTGTAGAGGTCGACGGGAGTCAGCAGATCGACCCGGGCCTCGTGATCGTCGGCCGAAGCTGCCGGGCGCTGGCCTTGATAGGCATTGTCGGGGTCGGCCGGGGCGGCATCCGCCTGATCCGAAGCCACGAGCGCGCTGCCGAGCGCGAGATTGCCGACGCGCCAGGTCGCAGTGAAGCCGGACGCGTTGCCGGTCCGCTCGACCGGGAGGAAACCGCCCTGGAAGCTCGGACTGGCCCAGGAGGAAGCGACACGCCAGCGCGTATCGCCACCGCCCGGCACGAGCGCGAGCGATCCGTTGCCGCGCACCGCATAATCGAACCGGACGCCGACCGGACGGGCGCGCAGCGCGCTGGCATCGAACCAGGCCGAAAAGCCCGAGCCGCCCGTCTCGCGCGTGCCGTTGCCGGGCTGCAGCACGACCGGGCGGCCGTCGATCGACACCCCCGGCGGCGGCCCGAACAGGCCGCGCGCATCCTTGATGCCGAAGCGGATCTGCGCGCGATCGAGCGCGAGCGCTTCCGGCGCGATCCCGTAGCGCTGGAGATCGGCCGGCAGCGCGAAGCGCGCCGCCCCCTGATTGCGCGCCTCGAACACCACGACATCATAGATCGAGCGATGGCGCAGGCTGGGCTTGAGATCGGTCTTCACGTCGGTCGCCTCAGGCGACAGCGTGAGCTCATGCCAGCTGGTGCTGGTCCTGGTGACCTGCTTGCCGTCCTGCGTGACGGTTTCGCTGGCCTGCTTCGACCACGGAATGACCAGCACGGGCCCGGCGATCACCTGCGGCCCGCCCCAGCCCTGCGCGATCGAGGCCTGGGCCGTGGTGGACTGGTTCTGGCGATCATAGACCAGCAGATAGATGGTGAAGAGCGGGATCGTGAGCAGCGCGCCGATCAGCAGCGGCAGCAACAACTTGATCCCGGGCGCGCGCTCCGGCGCAGATCGAACGGACATGAAGACCTCCCTGTCAGGAGGTGCCGGGGTACCGCGGCGCCCGATACCGGGTCCAAAGCCGATCGCGAGGATTGCGTGTGCAGATCGGGTGCAGGGAACCATCGTCGCCGGATAGCGCGCGCACCGGCTCGATTGAAACGGGCGACCGGGGCACACCGCGACGCCCTCGACCTTCCGGTCAGATCACGTCGAGCACCAGGCCGAGATCGCGGGCTTCCTCGGCCTCGATATACCAGTTGGAGGGCGCCTTTTCGCGCAACTCCTCGAAATCGACCCGGCTGCCCTTCACGATATCGCGAAAGCCCTCCTCCTCGATCAGGATCGAATGCTCGATCTCGTGCAGCGTCGCCTTGAGGCTGGCGATGCACATGCGCAGCGGACCGTTGATGTTGAGCTGCTTCGAGATCACCCGCTCGTGGATCATCAGCCGCGTGTGGCGCGTCAGGAAGCGGCGATCGACCGGGAAGGCGGCCATGAAGGTGGCGCCGGCGGAGTAGACCGCGACCTTGCCGAGAAACAGGATCTCGCGGCCGTCATGATCCTCGAGCAGCCGGATATCGTCCGCCATGGTCCGCGCGACCTCGGGATCGCCGCCGAGCGTGGTGAGCGCGATGACGAGTGCCCCATCCTCCGGGCAGGCCTCGAGCTGCTGGCGGAAGCTCTGATACATGAACTGATCGACCGGGCCCGACAGGCGGATATGCGGCTTTGCGAGAAGCGGATATTTGGATTCTGTCATGGCGCCGGTAACCGCGCGACGGCGCAGATGTTCCCGCCTTTGCAAGCTTCGGCCGCGCTCGCTCCCTTCAGCAGACCTCGGCGGTGTTGGCCGGCAGCGGTCCCGGCGGAATGCGGGCGTCGCTGAGGTAGAAGGGATCGCCCGCGAGATGGTGGCTGGCGCCATAGGCCCTGGCCAGCGCGGCATGGAGCGCCGGATCATAATCCCGGAGATCGGCATCGGACAGGACCTGTCGCCCGTCGAAGATCGCGACCCGGTTCGAGTTGAACCAGAACTGGCTGCCCACCGCCCAATATTCCCCGATATTGGTCGCGGCATATTCCCCCTTCCACCGCCCCGCCTTCAGCGCCGCCGCATAGGCGCGGGCGACATCGGCATAGAGCGCCGGATCGACACGTTGAATCGCCTCGAGCACGTCATGCGCGAATTCGTGGAGGAAGATCGTCTGGCCGTAATAGCGCGAGGAGCGCTCGCCGAGCAGGTCCTCGGCCGCGCCGCTGGTCAGGCGCCCGGCCATGCCGCGGGCGCGGGCGTTCCAATAGGCCCGATCGGTCAGGCGGCCGATGCGCTCGTCATAATGCTTGCGCTCGCACCGCGTGAGCCGGGGATCGTCGCGCGCCGGCTTCTTCCAGCCGCGCTGCTCGGGGAGATCCAGCGTGCCCTCGTCCTGCGCCATGATCGCGATGCGGTACCGATCGGCGACCAGCGCGCGGGCGAGATCGGGGCGGTGGGCAAGCATGCCCTCGACGATCGCCTTCGCCACGAGCAGCGCCCGATCCGGCACCGCGGCCGAGGACAGGACGGGAATGCCGTCCGCGTCGACATATTTGGCGTAGAACGGGTCGGCGCCGAGCGCTGCTGGCGGTGCGGCGACACCCGGCCCCGCACCCGACGGCTCCCCGCCGCCCGACTGCAGCCCGCCGAGCGCAACCATGAGCAGCAGCGGCAGGCCGATCGAGCCTGCCGCCGGCATCTTCAGTAAACCCGCTTCTTCGGCTTGATATACTCGATGTCGTCAGTGAGCGTGTAATCGTGCACCGGGCGGAAGCCCAGATCGACCTTGCCGCCGGTACCGCCCCAGCCGGTGAAGGTCGCGGTGGTGTGCTTCATCCAGTTGACGTCGTCGCGCGCCGGGAAGTCCTCGTTGACATGGGCGCCGCGGCTTTCCTTGCGGTTGGCGGCGGAGTTCATGGTCACGACGGCCTGCGAGATCAGGTTGTCGAGCTCGAGCGTCTCGACCAGATCCGTGTTCCAGATCAGCGAGCGATCGTTGATGCCGATGTCGGTCATCCGCTCATAGGTCTTGGCGATCTTGCCGACGCCCTCGTTGAGCAGCTCGTCCGAGCGGAACACCGCGCAATGCTTCTGCATGGTGCGCTGCATCTCGAGTCGCACCTCGGCCGTGGGCGAGCCGCCCTTCGCGTTGCGGAAATGATCGAGCCGGCCGAGCGCCAGCTCCTCCGAGCCCTTGGGCAGCGGATTGTGCGGCGTGTTCGGCTTCAGCGTCTCCTTGAGGCGCAGGCCGGTGGCGCGGCCGAACACCACGAGATCGATCAGCGAGTTGGAGCCGAGCCGGTTGGCGCCGTGCACCGACACGCACGCCGCCTCGCCGACCGCGAACAGGCCGGGGACGACCGTGTCCGGATTGCCGTCCTTCAGCTGGACGACCTCGCCATGATAGTTGGTCGGGATGCCGCCCATATTGTAATGCACCGTCGGGGTGACGGGCAGCGGCTGGCGGGTCAGGTCGACGCCGGCGAAGATCTTGCCGGTCTCGGTGATGCCGGGCAGCCGCTCGTGCAGCACCTTGGGATCGATATGGTCGAGATGGAGATAGATATGATCCTTCTCCTTGCCGACGCCCCGCCCCTCGCGGATTTCCATCGCCATCGAGCGTGACACGACGTCGCGCGAGGCGAGATCCTTCGCCGACGGGGCATAGCGCTCCATGAAGCGCTCGCCCTCGGAGTTGGTGAGATAGCCGCCCTCGCCGCGCGCGCCCTCGGTGATCAGCACGCCCGCGCCGTAGATGCCGGTCGGGTGGAACTGGACGAATTCCATGTCCTGCAGCGGCAGGCCGGCACGCAGCACCATGCCGCCGCCGTCACCGGTGCAGGTGTGCGCCGAGGTCGCGGAGAAATAGGTGCGGCCATAGCCGCCGGTCGCGAGCACGACCGAATGGCTGCGGAAGCGGTGGATCGATCCGTCGTCCATGCACAGGGCGATGACGCCGCGGCACTGGCCGTTCTCCATGATCAGATCGAGCGCGAAATATTCGATGTAGAAATCCGCGTCATACTTCAGGCTCTGCTGATAGAGCGCGTGGAGCATGGCGTGGCCGGTACGATCGGCCGCGGCGCAGGTGCGCTGGGCGGGCGGCCCCTCGCCCATATTCTGCATCATGCCGCCGAACGGGCGCTGATAGATGCGGCCAGCCTCGGTGCGGCTGAACGGCACGCCGGCATGTTCGAGCTCATAGACGGCGGCGGGCGCCTCGCGGACCATATATTCGATCGCGTCCTGGTCGCCGAGCCAGTCCGATCCCTTGACGGTATCGAACATGTGCCAGGTCCAGTGATCCGGGCCCATATTCCCGAGGCTGGCGGCGATGCCGCCCTGCGCTGCGACCGTGTGGCTGCGCGTCGGGAACACCTTGGTGATGCACGCCGTCTTCAGGCCCGACTCGGCGATGCCCATGGTAGCGCGGAGGCCCGAGCCGCCGGCGCCCACGACCACCGCGTCATAGGTGTGGTCGATGATCTTATAGGCTTCGGACATCAGGCTGCGACTCCGGCGGCAAGGGCGATCCTGAGGATCGAGAAGATCGCGATCGCCGACGTGGCGACCGTGAAGAAGTTGAGCGCCACCAGCGCGGCGACCCGGCTCTCGGCATGGGTGTAATCCTCGATCAGCACCTGCAGCCCGAGCCGGAAATGATAGAAGACCGACGCGATCAGCAGGATCAGCGGGATCGCGACCCAGGCCGAGGCCAGCCAGGCATGGATCGTGGCGAAATCATAGCCGGGCAGGCGGGCGACCGAGATCAGCAGCCAGAGCATGAGGAACAGGTTGGAGCCGGCGGTCAGCCGCTGGTTCCACCAGTGATGCGAGCCCTCCCGGGCCGAGCCGAGGCCCCGGACGCGGCCGAGTTGCGTGCCGTTCCCCATCTTACTTACCCCCCAACAGATAGGCCCAGTACACGACCGTGAGCGTGATCGAGGCGACAAAGGTCAGCCAGGCACCGATCCGGTTGCCCTTCAGCTCGAAGCCGGCGCCGGTATCCATCACGAGGTGGCGGATGCCGCTCGCGATATGCTGGAACAGCGAGAAGGTCAGGCCGATGCCGATGACATAGCCGACCAGATTGAGCCGGCCGTCCGCATAGGTGAAGACATCCGTGAAAGTCGCATAGGCCTGCTTGCCGGCGGCCAGCGCGGCCAGCCACCACACGAGCAGGATCGCGCCGACCGTCGCCAGGCCGTCACCGGTGACGCGGTGGAGGATCGAGACGGTCATGTGGACACCCCACTTCCACGCCGTAAGATGCGGCGAGATCGGTCGGGCGGAATTGCGTGGGCTAGCCAAGGCGGAAATCCTCTCGGACGGACAGTGGCGCCGTATTAGTCCGCGAAGCGCACGATGCAAGGGTTGCGGACACCCCTCCCCCCGCCGGGGCCGAACTCGGCGCCCCGGCCCGGGGGACTGCGGTATCGGCGGGCGCAGCGAATCGAAGGACCCGACGGGAATCGGCCAGGGGCGTTCGACGCGACTGCGATCCGGCACGAAGACAAACCAAGTAAAACGTCACGGGTTGCGCCCGCCGCGACCAGTAAAGAGGCGATTGTGCAAGCCCACGTCCGCCCCGACTTTTGCCCGTCGCGGGCGCCTGGCGGAAGCAATGCGACTGATACGATGACGTTCCACCGCCGATTGGCGAAAATTCGGCAGTCCTCGCGCCGCGGCGCGGTATCATAATAGCAATCATCTATTTGCCGATTTATGAGAATCGATTGCGGGGACTGGCAGTGTTCGGGCGGCGCGCGCGCCGGGCGAATCGAGTTGGTCAGGCTTCTTCCGGCGCGGGGCTCGCGGCGACGTCCGGCGAGCGAGCGGCAGGCGGGGCCGCGGCGGGGCGCCAGTCTTCGGGGCGCCGCAGGCGCAGCCAGCGCAAGGCGACCTTCGGATCAGCGAGGACGCGATGATCATAGTCCGCCTGGACCGGGGCGGGGCTGTTGGCGCGGTAGACGCGGGTGGCGCGATAGGTATAGCCGAGGGCGCGCCGGTACAGACTCGGCGCCGCGAGCCCCTGATATTCGCCCCGGCCGATCGCCACGGCGAGGCCGAAATCGGGATATTTATCCAGCCAGCGATAGAGCGTGGCGGGACTGACCGAGAAAAGCTTGGCCAGCCCGGCATTGTCGACGCCGAGGCGGCAGAAGGAGCGGGCCTTCCGGGCGAACCCCGGTTCGTAGCGCGTGGGGCGTCCTCGTTTCATGGGACGAGGGTGACGGGGCTTGGCGCGGGATTGAATCGAAGAGGTGCGGAGCACTGAGCGTCGGGGACTGCTTTTGGGGCTGCAATTTGGGGTAATTGCATGTTGTCTAATTGATTGGGTCATGTGTAGTCCTTTGGTTGCCCGATCGCCAATGGTTGTCTTCGAGGTATGATGCTGGCTTAAGAGCCTTGGATGCGTCAGCCTTCATGATCGCGGT
>CAISGR010000010.1 GCA_903884945.1 uncultured bacterium | reverse complement strand
CGCCACCTTGCCGAGCTACTGGCCGCCTACCCTGCCCTGATTATGCCGACGCCGATCGGCTACCGCAGCAGCATCGCCGACGCCCTCGCGTCGCATTGCCCCGTTTGGGAAATCCGCAAGACTTCCGCCCGAGCGGCGACCAAGGAAGTCCGAGCCATGACCCAGCACATACATGACAAGATGGAGATCGCGTGATGGCCGACCACACCGAGGAGAAGAAGCCGGCCGTGAAGACCGCCAAGGCCCGCAGGAAGCCCGAGGACGCCGCACAGGGCTCCGGCTTGGGGATTGGGGCCATGGGCGACCTTTCGGGCCTCCTAGCCGATCCCACGCCCGCCAGCGCCGCGCAGGCCAGCGACGGCAAAGCGTCCGAGATCGCCATGGAGTTGATCGAGGAAGACCCGCACCAGCCACGTATCTATTTCGATCAGGCATCGCTTGAGGAACTGGCGGCGACGATTGCCATCCGTGGCGTGAAGACCCCGATATCGATCCGGCCCAATCCGGAGCGTGAGGGATATTTCATCATCAACCACGGCGCGCGCCGCTACCGCGCATCGGGCATCGCCGGCAAGACGACGATCCCGGCGTTCGTGGACGGCGATTACACCGAGTCCGATCAGGTTATCGAGAACCTACAGCGCGACGCGCTGACGGCCCGAGAGATCGCCGAATATATCGGCCGCGAACTGGCGAAGAAGGTCAAGAAGGGCGACATTGCCAAGGCAATCGGCAAGTCCCCGGCCTATGTTACCCAGCACGCCACGTTGCTCGATTTGCCCGATCCGATCGCGGAGATTTTCCAGTCCGAGCGGTGCCGCGACGTGACGCTGATTAACGAGCTTGTGGGGCTCTACAAGAAGCACCCCGAAGGCGTGACGGATTGGCTTGCCGATGATGAGCAGGAGATCACGCGAGGCACCGTCCGACTGCTAAAGGAATTTCTCAATTCCGGCAGCGGGGAAGGGGAGGGCGAAGGCGGCGACGATGACACGCCCCCCGCCGAGCCGGCAGCGCCGAAGGAGAAAGAGGAGAAAGAGGCCGATCCCGACAAGCTGAAAAAGGCAATCGTCACCGTGGAGCATGACGGACGCCCCGGCCGCTTGATGCTCAATCGTCGCCCGTCACGCGGAGGCGCGTCGTGGATGAAATATGACGACGACGGCAGCGAGTTCGAGGCCGAGCTTGCCGATGTGCGGCTTATCTCCGTCATAGAGGGCTGATTATCGGCACGGCCCAGCCGACGACAGGAGGCCCCGCGAGAGCGGGGCCTTTTTTCTTGGCGTGCATCGGATATAGTCGTGGCATCGATTTTAGCCGCTAAAATCCGAGGAGGTTTCGATGGCAGCGCTAACCGGCAGCAACAAGCAAACCCTGTCCAACGGGACCGGCGATCCGATCGCGGACGCGGACGGGCTGCTAGGGCTCGCGCGAGGGATAGAGGCTCAGGAGGCCGGAGAGATCGCCGCGCCATCGGCCACCGAGGAGGAATACGCCGCCGCGATGGTCCAGATGGTCGAGGAGAAGCAGGATCAGGCCAGCCAGATCGAGGACCGGCTTGAGAATATGATCGAGGCGCAGAGCGCTCGACTGACACAGGTTCAGGGGCACCCGCCGGGGATGCTGGCGAGCGCAACGACGCGCGCAAGGTGGCAGGCTCAGGTGGCGCAGGCGCAGGCGACCGTTCAGCTATTGCAGGCCCGCCTTGAGACGGTTCGCGAGATCAGGGACGGTATCACCGTTCACGGATCGAAGATCGAGGCGCTTGCGGCCGAGAAGCTGGAATATCGGGAACCCAAGCTCGCAGACGATTTTGCCGAGCTACAGGAGGCCCGCCGGCTTCACGAGATACACACCCGGCAACAGCAGGAGAAGAAGCGCGAGGACCGGCAAGGGCTGGTGCAGGAGGCCGCGCCATCGAGCGGGCTCAGCCTGTCCCGTGGCTTGTCCCAAAGTCGCGGATCGAGCGGCGCTTAGAGGGATTGGCGGCCCTAGTGAATCAGGACCGCCAGCAGGGCGATGATAGCCGCGCCGATCGTCAGGCACGAGGCAATGAGGTTCCGGTTGGCGATCCGCACGCCGTCTTCCAGAGGCTTGCCAAGCCCCTTGCTGACTTCGGCCGCGACTTCCGCCACGAGCGTTTTTGCGCCCTCTGCCATCCGTTGTTTCATGGCCGCTTCCGCCGCAACGAGTGCGGCGTTCAGGATCGATTCCGCCTTGTCGTTTATCGCGACGGCCCAGCGGTTCGACATTTCCTCTAGTTCGCTCTTGAACGCTTCCAACTGCGCCTGTTGCGCGTCCGCGCTTTCGGCCAGCAGCATCGTATTGATGGTTTGGAGGATCAACAGCGGATCATCCGGAGAAAGGGCGACACCATGTGTCGCCGCAATCTCAGCGATCAGCGCCCGAATTTTTGCATGATCGGCCATCAGATGATCGCCGCCTTGGCAAGCTCGCCAAACACGGCATCGCGCACCCGGCCGAGGCGATGGCGTTGCATCAGGGGGAGCGCCGCGTTCGCCATCGCTTCATCGAGCGTTTTGCGTTCCGCGAGCATCTCTTGAACGTCAGCGCCGAACGTCTCCCGCTTGAGATCGGGGAGCGTGACGATCGCCGCCACGCGATCCTTCAAATCCTTATATGCCTTTAGCTGCTCGAACGACTTGCCCTCATGTTCGATCGGCCCGTGATAGGGGTTGAGCCACACCACGATCGCCGCCGGGGCCGGGAAGGCTTCCGCCACAGAGGCGAAGCCGGCGAGCGTATCCACGAGCGCCTGTCCCCCGACGACGATCGTATGGAGCACGAGCTTATGGCCGAGGTCCGCGATCACTTCGGGAACGCCGTTGTCGAACATATAGGCCGACAGGGGATTGTAGGTGCTCGCGCCGCTATCGACCACGACCGCTTCCTTGGAGCCAGCGATTAGCTCCATCATCGCGTCAAAGTTTCGCGGGTTGATATCGCCATCTTCCAGCAGGGCGAGCTTACGGACGTTCAGCGCCTTGAAGCCGGCGAAGGTGGCGTTGGTAGGATCGGTATCGATGCAGAGCGGGGTTTCCCCGCGCGAGGTCAGGAACTGTGCCAGCATCGAGGCGGCGAGCGACTTGCCGACCCCGCCCTTACCTTGGAGGACGATATGGACGTTGCTCATAGGTAATCTTCCTTCTTGGGGGAGTCGGGATGATGGAACCGGGCTGGACGAGGCCGGGGCTCAGCGGGAGGCTCAGCCGGCGTCGCGTCGGGATTGGTGGCGGCGATCGGAACCTCGACAGGGGCAGCGATCGGAGCGGGAGGGGGCGCGATCGAGGCGGCCGACGATGGGGCCGGGATCGCAGCGCCGGGTTTGCGGATCAGGTCGCGGACGAACTTCGCGAACCACACATAGCTGAAATCGATCCGCTTCTCAGCGACCAGCGCATCCCATATCTGACTGACCGGCCACCCATCGGCCAACGCGGCTTCCACGTCCGGCTTGACCGCGAGGAAGGCGGCCCGGTTGCGTCCACCAGCCCCAACCTTCGATTGGGATGCACGCTCCCGAAGGCGCTCCACGAAAGGCTTTGGGGTTGTGTCCGTCATTCAGCGCGTGCCTTTGTCAGTCAGTGTAGGAACCGTTTAGAAACACGATAACAGCAGAGCGGAACCGTTTAGAAAGGAGATAATGGGCGGAGAATAGCCCTCTCCCGCCCGCTAAACAACCGATAAAGGCGTTGTAAACGAGCCTTACACGGTTCATATCTGGCGTATAAACGTCGAAGACGGGGCAGGATAGGTAATGTTAGCTAACCCGCAAGCGGGCCAGCCATCATTACACCACCTTATTCGCAGCGGGGCTGCTCAACGGTGATCCTGCTCTACGAGGTCAATCGGCTACCGCCTTGAGGGAGAACGCCATGGACGACGCGGCCGAAATCGAAGGGGCTCCCGAAGGCGGGAGCCGGCGTCGCGGCCGTCACCTTCGCGTCCCGGTGACGGCCGAGGAGGGGCAGCAGATCGAGGAACTGGCGCAGCAAACCGGGTTGTCGATTGCCGCCTACCTTCGCCTTGTGGGGCTTGGCTACAAGCCACGCAACGTCGTCGATTTTGACGAGGTGCAGCGCCTAGTCGCGGTCAACGGCGACCTTGGCCGTATGGGCGGCCTCTTGAAACTATGGCTGACCGACGACGAGAAGCTGGACGATTTCAAGCCCGAGGAAATGCGGCGCATCGTTCGCGGCCTGTTGAAGAAGATCGAAGCCGGGCAGGAGGAGCTTCGCGAGATCGCGAAATCGGTCCTGATCGCGCGCCCGTGATTTTAGCGGCTAAAATTTTCGGGGCCGCCGAATGATCGCCAAGCACGTCTCTATGCGCGTCACGCGCAAAAGCGACTTTGGCGGCTTGGTCCGATACATCACCAGCGCTCAGGGCCGCGACGAGCGGGTTGGCGATATCACCGTCACCAACTGCCAGACCGACGATCCCCACGCGGCAGCTATCGCGTGCATGGCCGTGCAGGCGCAGAACAAGCGGTCAGAGGCGGACAAGACCTATCATCTGATCGTGTCGTTCCGCCCCGGCGAGCGGCCGACCCCGGAAGTCATCCGCGAGATCGAGGAACGAATTTGCGCCGGGCTTGGCTATGCCGAGCACCAGCGCGTCAGTGCGACGCACCACGACACGGATAACGTCCACCTTCATATCGCTATCAACAAGGTTCATCCGACCCGGCGCACCGTCCATTCCCCATTGCGGGACTACCGGACGCTTGCCGAGCTTTGCGACAAGCTGGAAACCGAGTTCGGCCTTGAGCGTGACAACCACGCTTCCCGGAAAAGGGGAGGAGAAGGCCGCGCCGCCGACATGGAGCAGATCGCCGGCTTGGAGAGCATGATCGGTTGGGT
>CAISGR010000009.1 GCA_903884945.1 uncultured bacterium | reverse complement strand
CCGATTCAGAGGCCCTCGCCGATGCGATCTGCTCGATCGTTGGCAATCGCCCCCTTCGAAATGCGATGGCGCGATCGGCGAGGGCCGAGTTCATGGCATATGACGCGCGCGCCTGGGGTTCATCCTTCGTCGGTGCCCTGCGTGAATTCTCTTCGCGTGGCTGATCCGCGACCGGTTGTTCACATCCTGCCCGCCGAACCATTTGGCGGATTGCAGGCCTTGGTGATTGAACTCGCCCGGAATCAACGCAAAGCAGGCAGATCCGTGGAGATAGTCCTGCTCGGGCCGTCCGATCGGGTCGAATCGCGATGTATCAAAGCAGGGATCGAACCGATCGTTCTTGCCGGGCCCAAGTTTGGGCGAATGATCGCGCTAGCCCACATTGTCCGCGAGCGCGATTCGGCCATTCTGCATTCGCACTGCGAACCGATATGGGCATCGCTGGTGCTAGCTCTCTGCGGCCCCCGCTGGATAGTGCATCTGCACGTTTATGCGCTGCAGAAGAGCGGCCGGGACCGAATAGGGAATCTCCTGCGCCGTCGATGTGCACACAGATTTGTGGCGATCTCGCAATCTGTGGCAGGTTCCTTCCTGAATATGGGCCTCGTGACGGCAAAGCGACTTGGCACGGTGCACAATGGGCTGGATTTCGAGGCACTGCCTAAGCGACCGGAACGGGACGCCACAAGAGAGTCGTTTACGATCGCCTTCATTGGCCGAGCGGTCCGCGAGAAGGGCCTCTTCGACTTTGTTGAAGCAGCCGCCTTGCTGCGCAACGAGCCCGGGTTGGATTTCGTTATCGCCGGCGAGGGGGACGACTTGCCGGACGCGCGAGATCTGATTGCAGCCTATGGGCTCGATGACAGAATTTCCGTATTGGGGTTTGTCGAAGATGTCGGCGCGCTCTGGCGCAAGGTCGACATACTCCTCATGCTGTCGACCCGGGAACCATTCGGCTTGGTGATCCTTGAAGCGATCGGTTCGGGCGTTGCGGTTATCGGTTATGATATTCCGTCAGGTGGCAGCGAGATCATGGCTGCAATCCCAGGCTGCCAGATGGTCACAGCTTTCTCCATCGAGGAACTCGCCACAGCGATCCGTACGGCGGCGCGTAACCGGGGAACGCTGGCGGCGGCAGTTGCGACCGGGCGCTCCGTCATCGAGGCAGAATTCTCCCTCGATCGCATGGTGGAGGGTTTGGAGCTCGAATATAAGCACCTGTCATTACCCACCTAGGCTAATTTGGGCCGACCGCCCGAAAGTTTTTCTCGCAGGTGCAACCAAAGCGCGATACCAGCCCTTGTTCACGCCAGGAGCGATACCATTCGCGTAGCGATCGCATTCGACAATTTCGGACCGTACCACATCGCACGCCTCGCGGCCGCCGCGAGGGAGGTCGAGGTGCTTGCCGTCGAGCGCGCGACGAGCAGCGTTCTGTACGCCTGGGAGTCGCCGGAGATTCCGAACGGATTGAAGCATGCAGTCCTGTGGGATGACGCCCGCCTGCCCGAACTGACCGAAGTCCTGGCGATGATCGAGGCAAAGGTCGGCCCCTTCAGGCCGGACGCGATCGCCGTTCCCGGCTGGTCGACCCAGACCTCCCTTGCCCTGACCAGTTGGGCAGTCGCACGCGGCATCCCGGTGATCGCGATGTCGGAGACCAATCCGTGGGACTTCAAGCGGGCATGGCCGCGGGAATTCCTGAAGCGGCGTGTATCCGAATATTTCGCTGCCGGCCTGTGCACCAATGATGGCCAGGCGGCCTATCTTCACGCACTCGGGCTTCCGGAAGCGTCAATTTTTCGCGGCTACAACATCGTCGACAACGCCTATTTTCGCCGGATGAGCGATCTTGCCAAAGCGGCGCCAATGCCTGGCGGCGATAGCGGCACTTTGCCCGAGGCATCCCGTGGCCGATACTTCCTCGCATCCAACAGGTTCATCCCGAAAAAGAACCTCGCGCTGATGCTGGATGCCTATGCGCTCTTCCGGCGCGGACGTGGCCATGACGCGGCGGATTGGCCACTGGTCCTGCTGGGCGACGGAGACTTGCGCGCGGAACTGGAGGAACGGCGGGACGCCCTGGGCATCCAGGCCCATGTTCACATGCCCGGGTTCCGCCAATATGGCGACTTGCCTTCCTATTACGGCACGGCCGGCTGTTTCGTTCACGCAAGCACAGTCGAACAATGGGGCCTTGTCGTGAACGAAGCGATGGCGGCGGGATTGCCCGTGATCGTTTCCGATCGATGCGGTTGCGCCTCCGTTCTGGTTGAGGATGGGGTGAACGGGTTCCGCTTCCCCCCCCAGGATGCCCAAGCCCTCGCCAACGCAATGAGCGCAATCGCAGGGCAAGAAGACGACACGCCAATGCGGGAAGCGAGCCTTCGCCTCGTGGAGAGATGCGCCCCGGATCGATTCGGGCGCGGTCTGGCCGACGCCGCGCAATATGCGGTGAGCGCGCCTCGGTCCCGTCCATCACTATTGGCACGTGCGACCATGGCGATAATGATGCGTAGAAAGTCCCTGCAATGACCCAGGCCATTGCGCCAATGAAGCTCGGCATATTGACGACGTCGCTCAGTTCCGGCGGCGGCGGCCTGTTCGAATCGGTGAGGCTTCCCGCCAATCTGATGCACGCGCGGGGGCATCATGTTTCCGTATACGGGGTTGCCGATGAGGGGCTCGACTCAGCCCGATCCGCATGGGCCGTCGATCAATTCAACCCCTTCCCGGCGATCGGCCCGAAGCGGTTTGGCTATGCGCCCCAATTGGGCCGGGAACTCCAGAACCGCGACTTCGATGCGCTTCATCTGCACGGGTTGTGGAATTATTCCTCAGTCGCTGCAAAGGCTTGGAATCGGAAGCACGACGGCGCTTTGGTGATATCGCCTCATGGGATGCTCGATCCCTGGGCGCAGCAGAACAGTCAGTTCAAGAAGCGTGTGGCAAAATGGGCCTTCGAAAACGCCAACCTGCGATCGGCAGCGATCATGCGTGCCCTATGCTGGGCCGAAGCCGACGCGATCGAGGCGCTGGACCTCGGGGTGCCAATCGCCGTCATTCCCAACGGCATTCAGTTGCCGCCGGCCAATTTGCCGCCTCCATCGCGCGCTGACACGTCACGCAAGACGCTGCTGTTCCTCGGGCGCATCCACCCGAAGAAGGGAATTGCGGAACTAATCGAGGCTTGGGCGATCGCGATAGCGACCTCTGCGACCATACGGGACGATTGGACTCTCACGATTGCCGGTTGGGATGATGGCGACCATCTCGAACATTTGCAGCGGCTGACGGCGGAGCGCGGATTGACCAACGTCACCTTTCCCGGCCCCCTGTTCGGTTCCGCGAAGCAAGACGCCTATGCTGCGTGCGACGCCTTCATTCTGCCCTCCTACAGCGAGGGAATGCCGATGACGGTGCTGGAAGCCTGGGGGCATCGCAAGCCAGTGCTGATGACGCACGAGTGCAATATCCCTGAGGGCTTCGTGGCGGGCGGCGCCTATCGCATCGAGAATGATCCACAGTCCCTCGCGACAGCGCTGGCTTATCATCTCGACCAGCCGTCCGCGTTGATTGAAACCGGCGAGCGCGGACGACAGCTGGTCGAAGAGCGCTTCACCTGGGAGCGCATCGTCGACCAGCATATTGGCTTGTTCGCATGGCTCACCGGTCGCGGTCCGCGCCCACACCACGTCGCTACTTGACAATGGCGGGCAATGACGAGCCATCCGTCCACAAGGCAGGCGCCCTCGATATCGAGGGCAACCGGCGGATTGCAAACTATACGCCGGGCGAGCGCCGCGCTCGGATCGCGTGGAGCCTAGGCCGGCTGGTGTTCCGGGTAATTCCCCGCCCCTTCTTCTCGGCCCGGGCGGCATGGCTCCGACTGTTCGGAGCCAAGATCGGCGCGCATTGCCAAATCTATCCCACCGTCAGGATTTTCATGCCCTCGCAACTCGAGATTGGCGACTGGTCATCGGTGGGAGACGGCGCCATTCTCTACAATCTCGCTTCAATCAGGATAGGCAGCAAGGTAACCGTTTCACAGGGCGCGCATCTGTGCGCAGGCACCCACGATTTCCGCAATCCGACCATGGCGTTGGTGCGGGCGACGATCGAGGTGGAAGATGAAGCGTGGCTCTGTGCGGATTGTTTCATCGGCCCGGAAGTAACGGTCGGGGCACGGGCGGTCGTTGGTGCGCGGGCGGTCGTTATGCGTGACGTCCCGGCAGCCGCCATCATGGCAGGAAACCCCGCGCGCCAGGTAGGTGTCCGGTGACACAGCCCCCCCTTCTTCCTGTCACTGTCGTGGTCCCCACGCGCAACGAGGAAGCCAATCTGGAAGCCTGCCTTTCCAGGCTCGGTGCCTTTGCCGAAATCTGGGTGGTTGACTCGCGCAGCACGGACGGGACGCGCCAGATTGCCGACCGGCATGGCGCACGCTGGATTGACTTCGACTGGTCGGGCGACTTCCCCAAGAAGCGCAATTGGGTCCTGATGAATCACGCCCCCGGGACAACGTGGGTTTTGTTCCTCGACGCCGACGAGCGCATCACAGATGCCTTTGTGGCCGAACTGCGTGCAGCGTTGATGCCAGGACAGGAAACAGGCATTGCAGGCTTCTGGCTGAACTATACCAACCACTTCATGGGTAGGGTGCTTCGCCACGGCGTTCCGCAACGCAAACTCGCACTGTTTCGCGTCGGGGCAGGCCTTTACGAGCGGATCGACGATCGTCGATGGAGCAACCTCGACATGGAGGTCCATGAGCATCCCATCCTCGAAGGGACTACGGGTGAGATCACGGCCCCCATCGACCACCTCGATTTTCGCGGGATCGACCACTATCTCGCCCGCCACAACGCTTATGCCAGTTGGGAAGCCAAGCGACACGCGGATCTGATCGCCCGGGGCGATGTTGCCTGGGCTGCGCTTACACAACGCCAACGGACCAAATATCGTAACCTGGACCGCTGGTGGTTCGCGCCAGCCTATTTTGTCAGCACCTATTTCGTGAAGCTCGGCTTTCTCGACGGCGCCGCCGGCTTCCACCATGCCTTTCTGAAAATGCTCTACTTTTATGAGATCCGGCTGAAAATCATCGGTGCCAGTCGAGGGCCTTGAAGCACCAGCATCGCGTTTATGAACAGCATCGAGACATATCGCCTGGGGCGGCGGGCGCATAAGCAGGGGACCATGATGCACGACGCGACTTCGAGCGGACGAATCCGACTAAGCGCCCGGCTGACCGCAGCCCTCGATTCGGCTCGGGCGCTCGCCGCATGTTATGTCGTCCTCCATCACTTCGCCAATTCCCGGGGCTGGTCGCAGGACGGGTTTGGCATCCTTTTCCGCTTCGGCCAGGAAGCCGTTCTTGTCTTCTTCGTGCTGAGTGGCTTCGTCATCCATTCGAACGAGCGATCGAGGGCACTGCACCCCAAAGGCTATTTCCTTCGCCGATTGCGCAGAATCTACCCTGCCCTGATCGTATCGATCTTTGTCGCGACGCTCATCGCGATCGACAATGGTACATTCCTGCTACAATTTTCGTGGCGCAGTCTGTTTGGCACGCTGTTGTCGCTACAGGATATTTCGAGCCTGAAGCCGGGCGTGATCATCAACCCCTATCTCGACAACCAGCCACTCTGGTCGCTGTCATATGAGGTGCTGTTCTACATTGCCTACCCGTTTGTCCTCCGCGCCTGGGTCCGGCGCCCAGATGCTACGAACGCCATCACGGGCCTAATATGCTGCCTGGCCTATGCCCTCTTCGTAGTTCACCCCAACCACTTCGCACTGGTCGCGGCATATTTCCTGGTATGGTGGTGCGGCGCGATGGCTGCGGAGGCTTACGGCCTGGGCGGACGGGACTTCCGGGCAATGGCGCGACCACTCGCCTGGCTCGGTGCACTCTGCCTTATTGCGGCATTGGCTACATGGTTCGTCGGCTATCAGGGACTGGGGTTCTATCCCTTTCTGTGCTTCCGCCATTTCGCCGTGGCGCTGCTTATGTTCCTTGTCCTTTACGGGCCCTTCGGTGCGTTCCTCGCTCGTGCCAACCTGTCGATGGCCAGGCCGGCCGCAGCGCTCGCATCGGTCTCCTATGGACTATATGTGCTGCATTATCCGTTGCTGGTGGCCTGGCGACGCGCCCAGAGCCCCGCCGGTGTCGTGGTTGCGACACTTTTATTAGGCGCCTCAGCCTATTTCGCCGACGCTTGGCTCAACCGAAAGCTACCCCGTGCTCCGTCCAGCTGAACCCGGACAATCGGAAAACAGATTTCTCCCGGACAGACATGCCATGAGGTATTCGTCGCCGCTCGGATTATCGCGCTTCGTTGATGAACCACGATGCATAGGCAGCCAGCCCCTCGGTCAATGGACGTTGAGGGGACCAGCCCCAAGCCCGGGCTTCGGTAATATCGGCCTGATACCCGATCGGATCCCCCTCGCGACGATCGCCCGAGAAGGCTGGATCAATCGATACGCCAAGTTCCTGCCGCAATCCCTCGACGATCGCCCGGACGCTTACCGCATGCCCCGTACCTCCATTCACGATGGGGCATCCCGGACCAGCGCGCTCGCCAGCAGCCACCAGAAGGGCTGCAGCATCCTGTACCTCGAGCCAATCACGCAGTTCTTCTCCGGTCCCGGCGAAGCGGCCCTCCCCTTGCGTGAGCTTCATGCAGGCATCCCACAGGAGTTGCTTGCGCAGACCGAGACCATAGACGGAAAATAGCCGCACAATGGCAGCGCGTATCCCGAAGGTGCGCGCGTAGGAGCGGCACAGATCTTCGGCGATTTTCTTGTGCACGCCATAGGGAGATTCGGGTCGAAGTCGATCGGCGACCGTGATCGGCATCTGCTCCGCACTACCATAGACCGCGGCCGAGGACGGCAGGACGAAGCGGCAGTCGGGTGCGTGCAGGCGTACAAAATCGAGCGCCGCCAGTGTCGAATCAACACTCCGCCGAAAGTCCTGCGCCGGGTGAGTCATTGAAAATGCCACCGAGCCGCTGCCGGCGCACTGCACAAGTATCTCCGGCTCGCCGGCATAGGTGAGCAACGTTTCGAGACTGATATCCGCGACGTGCCAGTCCCTCAGGCCCCATTCGCGCCACTCGTCACGCAGCCAACTGCCATGGCCGATGCCGACCACGTCGTACCCCGCAAGCGCAAGTGCTCGGGCCGCATGACGACCGACAAATCCCGCTGCCCCGAGTACCGCCGCTTGCTTCAATGCCCGATCACTCCCAACCCTGTCCGTCACCTATACTCACGGACCGGAACGCCGCCATCACCGCATTTCTTCCAGCCAAGTTTGAACTACAAAAACAGCGAGCCCCGGCTCAAGCACCGTCGGTGAGGAAACGGAGATAACTCTCCCACTTTCCGACCAGGACCTCGTAGGAGAAATGGTCACGGTAATGGCGCTGCAATCGGGAACCGTCGACACGTCCAGCCGCGAGTTGTCGTGCGATATCGGCGACCGCCGGTACGAACTCGGTGATGTCGCCGCTTGTTACGCGGCAATCCTGGTTGGCGAAATCGGGGATCCCGCCAACTCCGTTCGCCACGAATGGCGTTCCACATGCCATTGCCTCGAGCAATACGAGTGGACCTCCCTCCTGACCTACCGTGGGCAGGAGGAGCAGATCGAACTCGCGAAGCAGATCAACATAGGCCTGCCCGTCCGGGTAGCGCCCGTGGAACCGGATAACGTCGTCCAGTCCAAGTTCCGCAATTCTCGGCTCGAGCACCGCGCGCTCGTCGCCGGTGCCGTAAATGTCGAGAGACTGAAGGTGTTCCGACAGCGCCTGCCAATGTTCGACCAAGAAGCCCACGCCCTTGTGCGGCACCACCCGGCCGAAATAAACCGCGCGCGGCTTCCCGGTCGGTGCGACAATTCCCCGTTCCGGGATGACTGCCAGCGATTCCAACGGCTCCGGGAGCGCCTGGATAATCGTCCGCTTGCCGCGCCAATGGAATTCTCGGCAGACCTTTTCGTCGACGGTGGTCGCAAGACTGACGATCGAATCGAAGCCGGCATGCACCAGTCGACGCGGATCGACGAGCCCCATAGCGTCGCCGCTCATCACCTCGAAGAAGACCCTGCGCTTGATCCTGCGATTGGCCAGCACCCCCCCCATCGCCTTCCAGCCGGTCCCCGCCACGACCGCGACGTCGAAGCGATCCTTCCCGAGCGCAGCAAAGCCTCGCAACGCGTCCTTGATGTCCCCATAATGATCCACCGCATAACCGCGATCGGGCCATGGGCTTTCGGGCAGGTCACGCGGCGGCACCGGCGAAAGGACGCGAACGTGATGGCCACGCTCAACCAGGCCATGCGCCAGCCAATGGGTATGAGTGGTCACGCCGCCCTCGCCGTGCGCATACCCTACCAGCAGGATAGAGAGAGAATCAGCCATCGCTGCCATTGCCTGTATTGAGATCTGAACGAAAAGGCCGGAGGGGCAGCCGACGAAGCGAGTCACGAACCAACGAATCGAATTCGGGCGGGCGCCGTTTCAACGTCAACACAATAGATGCCGTCGTGATGAGCACACCGACCAGAATAGGCGGACGGCCAGGCAGAGCGATCAGGCATGCACCAAGACCTGCGACGAGCAGGGCCAGATCGATGCCGATGGCTTCCGCCATCATCCGCCATGACCGCGTGACTGCCGTTCGTCCGCCGAGCAGCATGGTGTTGCGCCCCAGATAGCCCGCAGCACCGCCCGCGACCCCCCATATGCCGGCAAGATAATAGATCAGCGCGCAATAGGGCAGCAGGATGATAGCGCCGACGGCGGCGCTGGTCTTGGGGCGGCCCTGCGCCAGCAGTCGATAGAAAAGCAGCGCCGAAAGGCCCTCCATCCAGAAAGCCGGCAGCAGCAACTGCATCGGAAGAGTCGCGATTCCGGCAAATTTCTGGCCCATCCAAAGCCGTAGAAACGGCTCCGCAAGAAACAGTCCTGCGACGAAGCATGGGGTCAGCATCGACGCCATCTTGACGACCTTGCGGGCCAGTATTGCTTCATCTGCAGCCGACCGGCTGGCCATTTGCGGCAAGGCGGCCGAGCCTAGACTCATCGGGAAGATCATCACCCGCGCGAGCACGCTGGACGGAACCGAATAATAGCCGACCACTGCGGGGCCTGCGACCGCGCCCATGATGAAGCGGTCCGCGGATGAAATGGTGAGCTCGATTATGCCGCCCAGCGAAGACCAGGCACCATAGCCAGTCAGCGATCGCGCGGAGCGCATCGAGACACTCGGGCGTGCACCCGCGAGAATCACGGCATGCGCGAAGACGATCGCGGAGAGAACGACGATCAATCGTCCCGCAAGGGTCGCAAGGATCAGCACGTTCAGCGACGGCGAAATCAACAATGCCGCCAGCACCGGAAGAAGGATCGACAGCGCCAGTGACAGGGCGGCCAGCACCGCGTTGGTTACGAAATATTCGCGACCGCGCAGCAGCCCCCCCGCGGTGGACAGCAGCACTGTACAAACGCCGATGGCAAGCAGCGCCGGTGCTGAACGGAACAATTCGATTCCGACTTTCGGGCTAAGATTGAACAGATTGCCCAGCCCGCCTCCGACCAGGCCAAACAAAATGATGCCAGTCAGCACCCCGACCGGCAGGCTGATCGACATCGCAGTCCAGAAGTAGTCGGACTGATGCGACGTATCGGACCGGGCCTCGCTCGCGATGCGATAGGTGAGCGCCGAGCCCATGCCGAAATCGAAGGCGGAGAAGAAAGACAGGAACGTCCAGATGATCGCAAGAATGCCGTAACGTTCGGCGCCAATGACGTGAAAATAGAGCGGCGTCAGCGCCGCAAAGAGAACCAGGCCGACGAGATTGCCAGCCAGATTCACGAAACTGTTGCGACGAATTGCCATGCCAGTGGCGGACGGCCTCAGCCGCTTTGCAACTGGGAGAAATATTCGATCGTCTTTACCAGCCCCTGCCGCAACGGGATCGACGGCTCCCAACCGAGGGTTTCGCGCGCTCGTGTGATATCGGGCTTGCGCTGCATCGGATCATCTTGGGGCAAGGGGCGGAAGACCAGCTCCGACTTCGATCCGGTCATCTCGACCACGAGTTCCGCGAGTTCGCGAATCGTGAATTCGACCGGGTTGCCCAGGTTGATCGGTCCGGAAACCTCCGGCGCGGTGTCCATGAGCGCCATGAAGCCGGCGACGAGATCGTCGACATAACAGAAGGAACGCGTCTGCATCCCGTCGCCATACAGGGTAATCGGCTCGCCATTCAGCGCCTGCATCACGAAATTCGAAACGACCCGCCCGTCCGACGGGTGCATGCGCGGGCCGTAGGTATTGAAAATCCGCGCGACCTTGATTTCAAGCCCGTGCTGCCGGTGATAGTCGAAGAACAGCGTCTCCGCGCAGCGCTTTCCCTCGTCATAGCAGGATCGGATACCGATTGGATTGACGTTGCCCCAATAGGCCTCGGTCTGCGGATGGACGCTGGGGTCGCCATAAACCTCGCTCGTCGAAGCCTGGAAGATCTTGCAGCGCAACCGCTTGGCGAGGCCCAGCATGTTGATTGCGCCGTGAACCGACGTCTTCGTCGTCTGCACCGGATCGTGCTGATAGTGCACCGGAGAAGCCGGGCAGGCGAGATTATAGATCTCGTCGACCTCGACATAGAGCGGGAAGCACACGTCATGACGCATGAATTCGAAGCGCGGATGACCGGTCAGATGATCGATATTGCGCTTGGTCCCGGTGAACAGATTATCGACACACAGCACCTCGTCGCCGCGATCGAGCAGGCGATCAATCAGATGCGAACCGACAAAGCCGGCGCCGCCCGTGACCATGATGCGCCTACGGCTGTTATACTGTCTTGCCACGTTCGTGATGCCCCCGCCTTGTGAAACAGGCCTACCTTGGCGCCGATGTCGGCTCCATGCCGGTCTGCCCGTTTTGGACCGAATTCAGCTGCTGCTACAGGCTCAAATCGGATCATACCACCCGAAATTGCTGCGTTGCACAGCAAGACCGGTCCGATCACGGATCGCGCTCATCGATCATGATCATGCGACGCTGGTCACCCTCGATGCGGATCGCGGTGAGCAGGCCGGTCTGGTAGGCACCCGTATCGATACCTATCCGATTCTCCATCTCCTCGGGCTGCGGCGAGATCGTGTGGCCGTGGACAACCATGCAGCCATGATCGCTGCGGTCATCTAGGAACTCCTCACGAATCCACCGCAGATCATGCGTGTCCTGTTCCTCCAGGCTCTTGCCCGGGCGCACGCCGGCGTGAACGAACAGATAGTCTCCGAAGGTGAAGCTGTCCGCGAATTCCTCGACAAATTCGAGATGCGCAGCCGGTATTGCAGCGCGAATCAGTTCCGCGGCATCCAGGGGCAAGAGGCTAACCAACCGGCCGACCTCCACGCCATAGCTCTGCGCGAATTCATAGCCACCGTAGGTGAGCCACTGGTGCACCGCTTCCGGTTCGTCCCCCAGGACGCGCAGCATCATCTCCTCATGATTGCCCATCAGGAAGACGGTCCGCAGACCGGTGGATCGCAGATGCATCAGATATTCGATCACACCGCGCGAATCGGGTCCGCGATCGATCACGTCACCAAGCAGAACGAGATAGTCGCGGGCACGGCCGCTTTCGCGACGATCGCGGTCGATTGCAGCAATCATCCGCTCGAGGAGGTCAAGCCGGCCGTGTACGTCGCCGATAGCATAGGCACGGGCACCGGGCGGCCCCGACCACTCCTTCGGCCCCTGGCGCCTGGCGCGCGATTTCCTGAAACGCGAGAACATCACTTCGAGCCTTTGTGCCTTATGTCCGCAGCTAGTCGCGCGTCGCGAGACTCTCAAGGACTTGCGTCCACTGCCCGAGGGCGGATTCGCGCCGGAACCCCTGCTGAAGCATCTTTCGCGCCCGATCACCCATCGCCCGACACGCGGCGCGATCATCGGCGAGCCTGACGATCGCCGCAGCCAGACCGACAGCGTCCCCGGGTGCGACGGCGATTCCCGCGTCAAGCGAAGCGATCATCGCCGGTACCTCGCCGTCGGGGTCGCATACCGCCACGATTGGCCGCGCCGCAGCTGCAATGCCGAAAACCTTGCTCGGCACGATCAATCCTTCGAACTCCGGCCGCAGCGACAGCCAGTGCGCATCGCCTACCGCAAGGCTTTCCGACAGACGTGTGCGGGGCTGGTAAGGCTGAAATACGAATCGCTGGCAATCCCCTTCCGCAGCCCGCCGCCGAAGCTCGGCCTGGGCATGCCCGCCACCGACGAACAGGAACCAGATATCGCGCCGCTCCCTGAGGAGCGCGGCGGCACCAAGCAGGGTCTCGGCCTCGTGCGCCCGGCCAAGGTTGCCCGAATATTCGAGTACGAACGCATCTGTGGGCAGCCCCCATTCCGCGCGCAGCGCCGGACTGTTCACCGCAGAGGGCATGATCGCTTCGTCGTCGCTCCAATTGGCGATCGTTGCGATGCGACGGTCGGGAACGCCGCTGAGCGCCACGCGCCGCGCCATCCGCCGGCCAATCGCGACGGTCAGCGCCGCTTGCCGCAGCGACAGATCACGCAGAGCGGTCAAGGCCGCGCCGATCGGGCCCCGTAGCACCCGCATGCCCATTTCCGCGGCGATTTCAGGGTAAAGGTCCTGCACCCAGTTAACAAGGCGCGCGCCACGTGCCCGGCTCGCGCCCAGAGCCACCAGACTGATCAGCGGGGGGTCCGTCTTGGCCACCACGATCGTTCCGGGGCCGAGGCACCTTAGCAACGCCCATCCCGCGCTGAGATAGAAGGTCATATAAGCGAGCAGTCGGCCGGGTACGCCCGGCAAAGAAGCTCCCAGTGTCGCCACTCGAGTGATCGACACGCCGTTGATGCTGTCGCGAGACGGGAGGCTGGCACCCGCAGTGCCGTAGATCAGGCGGCTGGTGACGACCCGAACGTCCCATCCCAGCACGACCAGATGTTCAGCGAGATCCGTAAGAATCTGCGCCGTTGCGGAATGATCCGGAGCGTAGAAGCGGTTCACGAACACGATCCGACGGCCGAGCGCTTCGCGTGGCAACACGCGTCCTGAGCTTTCCCTTGTCATGGAAGAGGCTATTTCGAGCCGAATCCGCTGAGCATCACGACGACTGTCCGCATGGTAATCAAAACGTCGAGCCAGGCGGAGAAGTTCTTAACGTAGAAGAAGTCATATTGCAGCTTCATATTGATCTCGGCGAGGTCGGCGACATGGCCCTGGTTCACCTGCGCCCAGCCGGTGATGCCGGGCCGCACGATATGACGATATGAGTAAAACGGAATCTCCGCCTCATACCAGGTAGAAAGGTCCATCGCCTCGGGACGCGGGCCGATCCAGCTCATGTCACCGGCAAGAATATTCAGGATCTGCGGCAATTCGTCCAGCCTGGTACGCCGCAGGAAACGCCCGATCCGCGTGACCCGATCGTCATCCGCACGCGTGATCGCGCTGGCGCGACGCGCATCCTTGTCCATGTCGTCGGACCGCGGCACCATGGTCCGGAACTTGACCATGGTGAAGGGGCGGCCGCGGTACCCCATCCGCTGCTGACGAAAGAAGACCGGCCCCCGGGAATCCAGCCGAATGCTGAGGGCGATCAATCCCATTGTGACGATCAGGACCGGAAGAACCAGAAGGCTGGCACCGAGATCAATCAGCCGCTTGAACTTGCGATAAGCCAGATTCGGCATCAGTGATCCAAAGCTGTTTTCCGACAGGTGCTCGATCTGCACCCTCCCCGTCAGCAACTCGCGGATTTGCTTCACATGATAGACGGGCACACCGTTGATCGCTGCCTGAGCGAGCATACGCTCCCACGCCGATTCGAGATCATGATGAAGATCGGCCACGATCATCACTTCACGGCCGGTCGGGACGGTCGGTTGAGCCATCTGGACCCATTCCGCTCCCTCAATATCGTCCAGGAAACGTGTCCTGCCGCCGGGCACGACGTGAAAACGGCGAACCGCCCCCCGCGCACCGAGATAGGCGAGTGCGTAGGCAACAGCGACGCTGAGGGTGAAGCTCGCCAGCAGGACCGTACGATTATAGTCGAGCCGCAACACGAGCGCTGCCATCATCGCCACGCCGAAACACATCGAGAAAGTCGGGAGGACGTAGATGAAGGTCCTGGTACCGGGAAAGCCACCGATCCGACGCGACAGAAGCATGGCGCTAACCACGCTGGCCAGCGAAAGCGCGAAGCTAGCACCCGCGGACGGGTGGCGATCGTAATTGGCATGAAAGCCGTAGCGCGCCACAAACGGCAACAAGATGCCAAGCAGAATTTCGACGAACAACTGAACCCGCAACGACGAAATCCACCGTGCGTTACCAGCCAGGGAAGAGAGATTGCGTTGCATCAACATGGATCGAGTTCGATCCGCCGCTGTGAAACCGATGCCATCGCGAAGCTCCAGCCCTTGAGACCAATACACGTGCCGCGTACGCACTATCCGACCTACCGCCGATCATCCTTGTTCCAAAACGGCCGCAGAATCCAGTCGCGTGCCGCATCTGCGAACAAAATCCCGCCGGCGATCCGACCACTGCCGGGCGATTTCGCGGCAGTCCGTACCAGTCCACACCGCAAAGCGCGACAAAAACATGCCGGTTCGGCCTGATTCGACCGCGGGATCTCCACGTTGCGTCGCGGAACTCTGGCCCATTGCGATTCGAACTGACCGAACTGCACGTATCCACTGCCTTGAATCGGGACGCGCTTGGCGCCCATGCGCCGCGGCGACAGCTACGCGTTATCGCCTTGTTCGAGCGAAGGCGGCATGCCATTGTTCGATCAAGCCTATGAAACCTTTTACGCAGTGTGGTGTTATCGCATCAGGTCAAAACTGTTGTGCAAGCGCGAACGTTTTGAGGGTGGACAAAATCGAGGCTTAACGCTAATTCCAAGTGGTGAGCCTACTTCCAAGCGGTTCAGGAGGAGACTGATAATGAAATTTTCGCGGGTAACCGCCGCCATCGTCATGGCGAGCCTTTCTTCACCGCTGTTTGCGGCTGCCGAGCAGTCGGTCGGCAAGCTGACGGCTGTGAGCGATGGTACGTTCGTCTCGCGCAACGGCACCCTGATGCCGGCAACTGCCGGTCAGTCGCTGTATGCCGGTGACCGCGTGGTCACACGAGGCACCGCCAAAGCCAAGGCGAGCTTCCCGGGCTGCGATTTCACCATTGCGCCGACGTCGGTGCTGTCGGTGAGCCAGTCGTCCTGCGCGAGCACGACCAAGTCGTTCGTTCAGGACGATACGGGTGACGGCTCCGAAGGTGCCGGCGGGAGCAGTGGTGGCTATGTCGTCGGTGGCCTCGCTCTGCTCGCTGTTGCCGGCGGTATCGTCGCTGCTACCTCGAACAGCGATTCGAAGCCTGCCAGCCCGTAATTGGCTGGGGTCTCGGATGAGATATATGAGGGTCGAGCGAAAGCTCGGCCCTTTTTTCTTGAGACTCTCTCGTAGCAGCCTGTGCGGTAATCTGAAGTCGGCTTTTGGGCTATTGCGATAACGGTCCTGCCGCTGGCGGCGATGCCAGATACCAATCGACCGTGGCTGCCAGGCCCGCCTCAAATCCTATTTCTGCCCGCCAGCCAAGTTCCTGTTCGATGCGGGAAGGATCGATGGCATATCTCTGATCATGACCATATCGGTCCTCGACGAACCGTATAAGGCATCTCCGCGATGCCCCGTCGGCGCGCGGAAGGCGCTCGTCGATCAGGTCGCAGATGGATGTTACCACCGCAATATTGCTGCGTTCCTCCCGCCCGCCAACCATATAGCTTGCGCCCGGAGTCCCACTCCGCTCAATGGCTTCGAGCGCCCTGACGTGATCGTCGACATGAAGCCAATCACGGATATTCATGCCGGTCCCGTAAATAGGCAGGGTCTCTCCCCGAATCGCGCGAGCGATCATGAACGGTATGAGTTTTTCGGGGTGTTGATAGGGCCCGTAATTGTTGCTGCAGTTCGACAGGACCACAGGCAAGCCGTAGGTCCGATGCCACGCCCGAACCAAGTGGTCGGCAGCAGCCTTTGATGCCGCATAGGGCGACGATGGACGGTAAGGCGATTCTTCGCTGAAGCATCCATGATCGGATGGCAGATCGCCAAAGACCTCGTCAGTGGAGATATGATGGAACCGGAAGCGCCTCCGCCCCTCCGCCGCAAGCCGCCGCCAGTACGCCAGCGCGGCCTCGAGGAGGCGAAACGTACCGACGATGTTCGTGTCGACGAACACGGCGGGGCCTGCAATCGAGCGATCTACATGGCTCTCCGCCGCGAGATGCATGATCGAATCGACCCCCTCCTCCGCAAGAAGCCTCTCGACCAGAGCAGAATCACCGATATCCCCGCGCACAAACCGATAGTTGGGCGCATCCGCAATATCGGCCAGTGAGGCGAGGGACCCGGCATAAGTGAGCTTGTCGAGATTGATGACGCGGGTCCGCCCCCCCGCAACCAGGCGTCGGCACAGAGCCGACCCGATAAACCCGGCACCGCCGGTTATCAGAATGGTGCGATCAGGCGCCAGATCGTTCATGCGCGCTGCCTTGATCACTAGGCCGCTCGCGCGCGCTGCCGCAAATAGGCCGCATAGTCAGTCTTGCCGAGCAGGTCCGCCCTGTCCATCAGCGCAGCCCCATCGATATAACCGAGGTCATGCGCGATCTCCTCCAGGCATGCCACCTTGATGCCCTGACGCCGCTCGATGGTTCGCACGAACGACGACGCGTCGTGTAGGCTGTCGTGCGTACCAGTGTCCAGCCAGGCATAGCCTCGACCGAGCCGCCCGACATCGAGCATGCCTGCGACATGATAGCGGGTCAGCAGATCGACAATTTCCAACTCTCCGCGTGCCGATGGCGCGAGACCCTGCGCAATCTGCACCACGCCAGCGTCGCAGAAATACAGGCCGGTCAACGCCCAGTTCGACTGAGGCGCAACGGGCTTTTCCTCGATTCCCAGCACCTCGCCGCTCAGCGGATCGAACGTGACTACCCCATAGCGCTCCGGATCATGGACCTGATGCGCGAACACGGTCGTTCTCCCCGCTTCGGCGGCCGCCGCCGCCGCGCGGCACTTCCGCACCAGCCCGTCGCCGTAGAAGATATTGTCGCCCAAAATAAGCGCACCGGGCTCCCCGCCCAGGAATTCCGCGCCGATCAGGAATGCCTGTGGCAATCCCTCGGGCTCCGGCTGCTCGGCATAGGAAAGATTGATGCCGAACGCCGACCCATCCCCGAGCAGCAGGCGGAACATCGGCAGATCGCGCGGCGTCGAAATGAGCAGGACATCCCGAATGCCGGCAAGCATGAGCACCGAAAGCGGATAATAGATCATCGGCTTGTCGAAAACCGGCAGAAGCTGCTTCGAAAGTGCGAGTGTGGCGGGATAGAGCCGCGTGCCGGCGCCCCCCGCCAAGACGATCCCCTTCATATTGTTTCCCGAGCAGCAGCGATCATTCGCGTCGGAATAGCTTCAAATGGTTAACGCAGTCCGCGTCTTGCCGACGTCCCCCTTGCCAATCCAAGCTGCCCTACCTACGCCCCGCCGGGTGGAGCGACAGACCTGATGCGCATTCTCGTGACCGGCGTCGCCGGATTCATTGGCTATCATGTAGCGCAGCGCCTGCTCGCGCAGGGCGATTCGATTATCGGGATCGACAACCTCAACGACTATTATAGCGTAGCGCTCAAGCAGGACCGGCTTCGGCAGCTCGGCGCGTCTGGAGGAGATCAGTTCCGCTTTACCCAAGTCGACTTCTCCGACCGGATCGCGCTTGATGAGGCAATGTCAGGCGTATCATTCGATCGGATCGTGCACCTGGGCGCGCAGGCCGGCGTTCGCTACTCACTCGAGAACCCGCAGGCATATCTGGCCTCCAATATCGCTGGGCATCTGAATATCCTCGAGTTGGCCCGCGCGCGACAGCCCGAGCACCTCGTCTACGCGTCATCCTCTTCGGTTTACGGCGGCAATGCTGCGCTGCCCTTCCGGGTCGAGGATCGTGTCGACCACCCGCTCTCGCTCTATGCCGCCACGAAGAAGGCGGACGAACTGATGAGCGAGACCTATGCCCATCTCTACCGGTTGCCGCAGACTGGCCTGCGCTTCTTCACCGTCTATGGCCCATGGGGCCGGCCGGATATGGCAATGTGGCTGTTCACCAAGGCGATCCTCGCGGGCGAGCCGATCCGCGTCTTCAACGGCGGCGACATGCAGCGCGACTTCACCTATATCGATGACGTCGTCTCCGGCGTGGTCGCCTGCCTGCGCAAGGCGCCGCCTGACGATGGCGCGTCCAAGGCCGGCGGCAGCCAGGCGCCGCACGCAATCTACAATATCGGCAACCATCGCGCCGAAGAACTCGGACGCCTCATCGCGCTGATCGAGGATGCATGTGGGCGCGAGGCCATTCGCATCATGGAGCCGATGCAACCCGGCGATGTTCATGCGACCTATGCCGACATCGAGGCGATCCAACGAGACATCGGATTCGCGCCCTCAACCTCGATCGATGTCGGCGTGCCGCTGTTCGTCGACTGGTACCGTGACTATCACCGCCTCTGAAGCGGACTGAGGACTGTCCGTCAGCGCAGCAGATTGACCGCGAAGGCGCGCACCGCGGGGCCGATATCCTCGCGGCCGATTGCGAGCGCAAGATTTGCCTGGATATAGCCAGCCTTGTCCCCGCAATCGTAACGCTGGCCATCGAAGGTCAGACCGTGAAACGGCTGATCACCAACCATCCGCGCCATGGCATCGGTCAGCTGGATCTCACCGCCCGCGCCCTTTTCCTGTGTCTCCAGCACCCGCATCACTTCGGGCTGCAGGATATAGCGCCCGATGACCGAAAGATTGGACGGTGCTGTCCCGGGCTTGGGCTTCTCGACAAGGCCCTTCACCTCGGTAAGCGCACCATCGCGCATGCCGGGCGTGATCACACCGTACATGTGCGTCTGGTCCTCCGGCACTTCCTGCGCGCAGATCATGTTGCCGCCCACCTTCATATAGGCATCGACCATCTGCTTGAGGCAGCCTGGCCGGCCGACCATGAAATCGTCGGCGAGCAGCACGGCGAAGGGCTCGTCGCCGACGATGTCGCGCGCGCACCATACGGCGTGACCCAGCCCCATCGGCTCCTGCTGACGGACATAGGCAACGGCGCCTGGCTTGAGACGCGTCTGGTGGAGCAACTCCATCGATTTGCCGCGGGCGCGCATCGTCGTTTCGAGTTCATAGGCGATGTCGAAATGATCCTCGATCGCCGACTTGCCACGCCCCGTGACGAAGATCATCTGCTCGATGCCCGCCTCGATTGCCTCGTCCACCGCGTACTGGATCAGGGGCCGGTCGACGACGGGCAGCATTTCCTTCGGCAGTGCCTTAGTTGCAGGGAGGAAGCGGGTACCGAGGCCACCAACAGGAAACACGGCTTTACGTAGCGGCTTGATCGGCATCTTCTTCTCTCTTCTGAGGGTGGAATTCGATGGCGTTGCATCGCAGGAACGTTCAACTCGGCCCTAATCGGGCACCGGGCGAAAAGGAAGTGCCGACATCGCCCGCAGAGCGCAGATTATCTTCCGCCGGTCATGAGACGCAGGAACCCGGGGGCAGCGGTCCGGAGGAGCCAATAGGCGGACAGCGACACGCAGATGACGAGGATCGGGAGGAGCGCGTAGACCGTCAGCACGGTACCGGCCGTCATCGGCAGGAAGCGGAAGGCAACCTTCTTGCCGATGGTCACCATGGGCTCATGGGTGGCGAAGACGAAGAACGAGGTGGAACCGAGCAGAACCAGCGGTTCGCGCAGCCTATCCGATTCTGCCAGCCAGCGGCTCGCCTTCAACGCCAGAACGAGGCCGATAGCAACCGTCGGGCGGATCAGATAGGACGCATCGCCCAGCCCCCCGAGAGCCGCCAGAGCGGCGAGCCCCATCGCGAACGGCACGGCCAGCCACCAACTCAGCCGGTCGACCGCGAAAAGCGACCAACCCCGAATCGCGACGAGACTGCCGAGATAGAAGAACAGGACAGGTTCGCACTCGGGCACTGACACCGGCCACAGCACCGTCAGCCAGGCGAGGGAGAGAACCGCGAGCACGGGCCAGGCCGCATAGCGCGCCGCGAGCCAGACCAGTGGCGCGCAGATGACCAGCACCATTAGATCGCGGATGAACCAGAATTGATAGGCGATCGGATAGTGGGTGATGCCCATGATGCTGTCCGCGACCTGAAGCAGCGAAAGGGTACGTAGCGGCGCGGTGCCACCGTTGAAGAACGACGCGAGCAGCGGGACGGATTGCGCGACCAGGATCAGCCCGAACAATGCCAGGTTCCAGAACAGGAATGGCACGAGGAGACTCCGTGCCCGGCTAATCAGCTTGGCGCGATACGAGTCTACCGAAAAGACGATCCCCCGAAAGAACAGGAATCCCGACATCAGGAAGAACAGCGGAACCGCGACACGGCCGATCGTGCCGGTTACCGTCTGTACGGCCGTGACAGTATCGGCGTTTGCCAACGCATGCGATCCGTCAGCGAGGTTGATCGTGAACCCGCAGGCATGAAGGTACACGATCAGGACGATCAGCGGGAAGCGCAGGACGTCCAGCCGGATCAGATGTTGCGCGGTAGTTTGTTCCCCCATCGACTGCAGACCTAGCATGCGCAGCGCGCGGCCGAAAGTGACCGGCTCCGGCCTCAGGCGCCGAGCCAGACCCGCAATATCGTGGCGACGATGCCCAAGGCACCGACGCTCAAAGTCCAGATCACGGCCATCCAGGCAAGCCGTCTCCACAAGGGCTGCTCACCCTCCGTCATCAATGATAGCCGTGGGCGCCGACCTTGCCGCGGAACACCCAATAGGCCCCAGCCGGTATAGCCAAGGATAAGCGGCAGCATGATGCCCGCCCCGATCAGCATGAATAGCTGCGAGGATTGGGGAGCGGCCGCATCCCAGATTGTCACCTGGTCGGGTACGATGAAGGGGTACATGCTGACGTCCAGTCGTAGAGCCTGCCGCGCGCTCGGGCGACAAGGCTCCAGAAGGCGGAGATCGCGGTTCCCAGCGCGACGAGGCAGGTGGCGGCAAAGTGCAGGCGCGGGCCCACCTTCTCCGTCCCGAACAGCATGCCCCCAGAAAGCCGGCCTCCAGGAACAATGCGGTCAACACCTCATAGGCCAGCAGCGGCCCGATAACCGGGCCGGTCTTGTCGGAGAACACTGCCCCGTTGGTACCGAACTGATAGGACATGACGATGCCCGAGACGACGCCCATCGCGAACGCGACAGCTAAGATCTTCACCCAGAAGCGGAAGATATCGAGACAGAGCTGCTTTCCTGTCCGCAGCCACAATGCCTCGAGCACGGCGAGAGGGTATCGGAAGGCGGTGCCGAGTTGCCCGTTCAGGGCCTGGGCGGGGCTGGCGCAGCCTCACCGGCCTGTTGCTGCAGCATCATCTGCCGGATCACCTCCTCGGGGAGGAAATCAATCAGATCGACGTCGAATATGAGAACCGCATGCGCCGGGATCGGGCCACTCGCCTCGTCCCCATAGGCCAGATCGGGCTTGATCCAGAAGCGATACTTCGCCCCTTTGGGCATCAGCTTGAGCGCCTCGGAGAAGCCGGGCACCACACCGGTGACCTGCAGCGGGGTCGGCTGCTCCGACTTGTCGAAGACCGTGCCATCGAGCAGCCTGCCCTCGTACATGACGAGCGCGACGTCGGCATCGGTGGGCTTTTCCGGGCCACTCCCCGGCACCAGGACCTCATATTGAAGTCCCGACGCGGTCTCGACCACGCCTTTCGCCGCGCGGTTACGCTGCAGGAACGACTCGCCGGCATCGGGCCCGGTCTGCTGCGCGGCGCCAGGCAATGGCGATCCCAGCATCGCCAGGGCGAGCGCGGCGGCGCAGAACAGCATCGAGCGTTACTTGTGGGCAGGGGCAGGCTGCGACGCGGCATCCGGCGCGCCACCCTGCATCTGCATCTGCCTTTGCTTCTCGATCAGCACCGATTCCGGCATGAATTCGAGTAGGTCGACGTCGAACACCAGGATGGAATTCGCTGGAATGGGCCCGACTGCCTTATCGCCATAGGCAAGGCTCGGCTTGATCCAGAAACGGTATTTCGATCCCTTGGGCATCAGTTTCAGGCCTTCCGAGAAGCCGGGAACCGGTTCGCCGACCTTCATCGGAACGGGCTGCGGCGACTTGTCGAACGTGGTGCCGTCCGTCAGCTTGCCTTCATACATGATCCACGCGACGTCTGAATCGACTGGCTTGGGGCCCTTGCCGGCGGTCAGCACCTTGTATTGCAGGCCCGAGGCAGTTTCGACGATCGACTTGTCGCTGCTGCGGTTCTTCGCAAGAAAGACCTTGTCCGGCGTGTGGTTCGCGCGCCACCACTTAGTCCCCGCGATCGCGCCGAGCGTCAGCAGCACCCCGAGCACGACGCCGATCGCGCCGTAGAGGAGCGGCAACCGATTCGCCGACTGCACGGGAGACTTGGGGGCGACGGCCATCGGCTGATCCTGCAATGAGAGGAGATGCCGCGGCGCGGGGCCGCGACGCGTTTACTGGCCCGCGGGCGGTGCGCCGGCACCGGGCGGCAGTGCACCGGCGCCGCCCTGTTGCTGCTGCATCATCTGCTGCATCATCTGCATCTGGCGGATTTCCGCCATCGACTTCCATTCGAGCATCTCGACCTCGAAAACGAGGACGGAATGCGGCGGAATCGGACCGCTGACCTTGTCACCATAGGCAAGGCTCGGCTTGATCCAGAAGCGATATTTCGACCCCTTGGGCATCAGCTTGAGCGCCTCGGAGAAGCCCGGCACAACGCCCTGACGACCCGCTTTCTCGTCCGCGGCAATGACCGGCATCGGGGTCGGCTGCTGGGACTTGTCGAAGGTCGTGCCGTCGAGCAGCTTGCCCTCATAGTTCACCAGCGCCACGTCATCGTCGGTCGGGGTCGCCTTGCCCGTACCCGGCTGCAGCACTTCGTACTGAAGACCCGAGGCAGTCTGCACCACGCCGGCGACGCGGCGGTTCTTCGCGAGGAAGTCCAGCGCGGGATCGCCCGGCGCGCGCCACGCCAGCGCAAAGGCGCCGACGACCGCGATCAGGATGCCGATCCAGAGATACACCAGGACGCGCCGCTTGACGGGCTGCAGCGGGACGGCGGTGATCGTGGACATCGGACGGGCACCCTTACACGGCGCCTGACAGGTCGCCGGTCTCAAGAAAACGAGGAAGCGCGAGCGCCATCAGGCGCCCGTGCCGGCGGTCTTACCGCGCCCCGTCACGCTCCAGCCGCTTGCGCTCGAGCTTGCGGGCACGGCGGACGGCAGCAGCGCGCTCGCGCGCGCGCTTCTCGCTGGGCTTCTCGTAATGACGGCGCAGCTTCATCTCGCGATAGACGCCCTCGCGCTGCAGCTTCTTCTTGAGGGCGCGCAGCGCCTGGTCGACATTGTTGTCGCGAACGATGATTTGCATAAACCCGCGGGTCTCCGGTCAATAGGAATCGGTCGTCGCAAACATGGGTTTGCGCCGTGTGGGCAGGCCCCTATCAGGCGTATCCCCGGTTTTCAAGCCGAATTACCCCCGTCGGACCGCTGCCCGGGTGTTGCCAACACGCAACAGTCGTGCGCATTCCGCTATTCATTGCAGCGCTGCAATGCGGACGATACGCTCGACTTTCAATCGCAACGGATGCTTCAGACAACCCAAGCCGTGGACCTTGAAACCCGCCTTCTCGTCGTCGACGACGACCCCGGTATCCGCGAACTGACCGCGGAGTTCCTGTCGAGTCACGGCTATCTGGTCGATACCGCCGCCGACGGGGCAGCGATGCGCGACGCCATGGCGACTCGCGACTATGCGCTGATCGTGCTCGACGTGATGATGCCCGGCGAGGATGGCCTCAGCATCCTGCGCAGCCTGGATCGCGACACGAGCCCCCCCGTCATCATCCTGTCGGTGATCGGCGAGGAAGTGGACAAGATCGTCGGGCTGGAGATGGGCGCCGACGACTATGTCGCCAAGCCAGCCAACCCGCGCGAACTGCTCGCCCGGATCCGCTCGGTCCTCCGCCGCAACCAGCTCGGCGAGCGCCGCGCAGGCGCCCCGCCCCGCGCCTGGTGGCGATTCGCCGGCTGGCGGCTCGATCCGGTCGGGCGCGAACTGATCGATCCGGATGACGTGGTCATCAACCTTTCCGACGGCGAATTCCGCCTGCTGCTCGCGCTGGTCGAGAATCCGCGGCGCATCCTGAGTCGCGACCAGCTGCTCGACATGTCGCGTGGCATGAACGCCGAACATTTCGATCGGGCGATCGACGTGCAGATCAGCCGGCTGCGCCGCAAGCTCGACCGGAGCGATGGCGAGGAACTGATCCGGACAGTGCGCAACGAAGGCTATATGTTCGTTGCAGATGTCGCCCGTCGCTAACCGGCCTCGCTCGATCGCCGCGTCGATCTTCGCGCTGGTGATCGGCGCGGTGCTGGTGATGGCGACCGCCTTCGTTGCCGTCACGTTCCGGGGGCCGCCACCGCGCCCGGCACCCCAGCTGGTCGCCAATATCGCCCATGTCATGACGACGGGCAAAAGCCTTCCCGCGGCCACCCTGGCCGCCTTCCGAATGACGGCAAGGGGCATTCCCGGAGCATTCGGGCCAGGGTTCGGGCCGCCGCGGGAACCAGGGCCCGAGCGCGCGTTCGCCGCGGCGTTCAGACACGGCTTCGATCCCGAACGCCGCCTGCGGGCGAGCATTACCGCGCCGCGCGCGCTGCAGCGCACCTTCTCGACGACTCGCCCGCAACCGCGCCGCGGCGAACAGCCCGACCCGCAGCTTGCCGAGGAAGTCGCCGCCGCGATCGGCCTGCCTGCCGCGCGGGTGGTCGCCTATCGCGACGAGAAGATGGTGTTCGCACCGGGCGCCGTCGTGGGCGGTTTCACCATCGGCGCCTTCGACTCGCAACGCTGGCGCGTCGTCCGAACGGAGGCGCAACCTTTCATATCGCAATGGCAGCTCACCATGTTCGCGGCGGTACTCGCGGTCATGGTGCTGCTTGCCGGCCCCGCCTGGCTGATCGCCCGGGCCATCTCGCGGCCGTTGCGGCAGCTCGGCGCGACCGCCGCGGCTGCCCGGGTCGGCGCGCCGCTCGGCCCCGTTCCCCAAGGCGGCGCGGCGGAGGTACGCAATCTCACCCGGGCGGTTTCGGCGATGCATGATCGACTCACGCGCCATGCCGAAGGACGCACGGTGATGCTCGCGGCGATCGCCCATGACCTCGGCACGCCACTGTCCCGCATCGCCTTCTGGATCGAGCAACTGCCCGAGGCAGCGCGCATCCGCGCCACGGCGGACATCGACGAAATGCGCAGCATGCTCGGCGCGACGCTGCGCCTGACCCGCGACGAGGCAGTGACCCCGGCCGACCAGCGCATCGATTTCGGCAGCCTGCTCGACAGCCTCGTCGAGGACATGCGCGTTGCGGGGGCTCCGGCGACGCTGGAGCCTGGCCCGCGCGCGATCGTGCGCGGCGATCCCGGCGCGCTCCGCAGGCTGTTCGGCAACCTCGTCGAGAATGCGGTGCGCTACGGCGACAAGGCCATGCTCTCGTGGCGGATCGACGGCAGGATGGTGGAGATCGCGATCGACGATAGCGGGCCGGGTTTCGATTCCGCCTCCGCCGATCGCCTGTTCGAACCGTTCGTCCGGGGCGATCCATCGCGCAATCGCGAGACGGGGGGAACCGGGCTGGGCCTCGCCATCGTACGCTCGATTGCCGAGGCGCATGGCGGCAGCGTCTCGCTCGACAATCACGATGGCGGCGGCCGGGTTCGCGTCCGCCTGCCGCTGGCGACCTGAAACGTCCTGCAACAAAGGACCCGACCACCGAAATATCCCGGTGCGCTTCCTCCCCGAAATGCCGTTTCGCACTTCGAGGAAAGGATGGCCGTGGCCCTGCATCACGACGACGATCACGATCACGGCCTTGCCCATGACCTCCAGGTCATGGCGTCCATGGTCGAGCGTCGTCGCGCGCTGCAGTGGTTCGCCGGTGCCGGCACCGCAGCGCTGATCGCGGGCTGCAGCGGCGGCAGCGCCACGAGCGACGGGACGACCGTCGTGACCGGCAGCACGGCGACCCCGACGCCTACGACCACCGTAAGCGGGTTAAATCACCTTAATGGTCTTCAGGTAACCGGTTT
>CAISGR010000008.1 GCA_903884945.1 uncultured bacterium | reverse complement strand
TCCGCTTCTGGGCGGTAACGATGATATCGCCGATCTGCGCGACTTCCGGTGCGTCAGGCGCCGCACTGGCCGTCACAGTTTCGCCCGAGGCGCCGGTCGCATCCACAACCGGCAGCTGCTGCGCGAAAGCTGGCGTCACGAGGGTGAACGCGACCGCCACGACGCTCGCGGCACCGGACAGGCGAATGAATGGACGAAGATCGGTCATGGTTTTCCGTTTCCCTACTTGCCGCCCGTGCGGCAGCTGCATTCGGGAAAGGCGTGCAGCCTGACACGCTGATCCTCCCCCATCCTCCGATCTGCGCCGGTTGTAGCGCTACATGATTGGCGATCCCGACCCTGTCAAACGGTTTCTTGTAGCGCTACACGATCGACAGGCTTAGAAAGCAATCATGAGCAGCCGCCCGATATCCCGACGATCCAGCAGCGCCGTGACCATGCATGCCGTGGCCAAACACGCCGGCGTCTCGCCGATGTCGGTGTCCAACGTGATCAACGGCCGGCGCGTCTTGCCGCACACCCGGGAGGCTGTTCTCCGGGCGATCGCCGAACTCGACTACAAGCCCAATGCCGCCGCCCGGGCGCTGGCGAGCGCCTCGCCGGTGCGGATCGGGCTGTTGTACAACAGCCCGGAAAGCGCATTCGTCAGCGCCCTGCTGGTGGGCGCGCTCGATGCGGCAACGCGTTTCGGGGCGCAATTGCTTATCCGCAGGTTCGAGGAGCATCGGACGCTTTCCGACATCCTGTTCGAGATGGTCGAGGGTGGCGCCAACGCGCTGATCCTGCCAGCCCCCTATTGCGAGGCGGCGAGTGGGACGGGCCTCATCGAGCGGCTGGATGTGCCACTGATCGCGCTCTGCCCGGGCAGCGAATTGCCCGACATGTCCTCGGTTCGCGTCGACGACGTCGCCGCCGCCCGCGACATGGCCAACTATCTGATCGGCCTCGGCCATCGGCGCATCGGCTTCGTACGCGGGGCGCAAAATCATATCGTCAGCAGGACACGCTTCGAGGGCTATCGCCTGGCGTTGCTGGAGCACGGCCTGGAACTTGATCCGGACCTTGTCGTCGACGGCGATCTCACCTTCGATTCGGGTCTGGGGGCAACGGAGCAGCTTCTCTCGCTGCGCCGACCGCCGACCGCGATCTTCGCGAGCAACGACGACATGGCCGCCGCCATAGTTTCGGTCGCCCATCGTCGGGATATCCGCGTGCCCGACCAGCTTTCCATCGCGGGATTCGACGACAGCCCGATCTCCCGGAAGATCTGGCCTGCCCTCACTACCGTCCGGCAACCGATCGTCGACATGACCGAGATCGCAGTTGAATCACTGATTGAGATCCTTGGGAATCCCGCGACGAAGGAGCCGCTGGCTACCTTCACGACCTATGCCGATTACTCTCTGGTGATCCGGGGCTCCACCAGCGCGCCCGAGTATTGATGAGCGCGCTTACGGGGCTCGAGCTTAGCTTCTATCATATTGCTTTGCTGCACTTTTTTCCTTCGCTTAACGAATGCCCCAGCGTGGCTCCAAAATGAAAATTGGGGCACAAACCCGCGCCCAATTCGAGGGTCAGGAAAACTGACCAAGGCCAGCCGCGCCTCCTCCAGCTGGGCGATCGTCCCTTCGATCACCTCCACATAAAGCGCGGTGGCCGGAGGCGGCACATGAGCTGATGCCGGTTTCGTAGACACCGAGATAAGATGTTTTCGGAACCGGGGGGGTATAAAAGCAACGACGCAAGTTCAACTGCGAGTTCAAACTCGAGGCGGTTAGGTCGGTCCGCGATCGTGTCCAACTCGATTCAGACTGCGATGAGATGCTGATATTTTGCTTTGGGATCCGGGTTGGAGCGAGTGGGTAAGGATGATCCGTATCGCAAGGGTTAGCCTGCCACGCCCGGTCTCAATAGCCGTCCGCACCATCAGCATATGCTGCACGAAATGTCCGGGCGATTGAAGAGCGCCGGATCGAAACCCGGCCCTCCGTCAACCGCTCGGATCACCCTCAGAACTTCTTGCGCAGCGTGACGAACGCCTGGCGCGGTGCGCCGAGCAGGAAATATTGATAGGTCGCGAAATAGGTCTGGTAACCGCCGGTCTCGCCGATCGTCGCCACATATTTCTTGTTGAACAGGTTGCTGACATTGACCTGGATATCGGTCCCGCCAAGCACGCCGTCCGCCTTGAAGCGATAGCCGGCGCTGAGATCGACCAGGGCCCGCCCGGCGAAGCTCAGATCGTTGCTGTAGGTCGCATAGCGCTTGCTCTGATAGTTGACGTGGATGCGCGCGAGGAACGTGCCGTCGTCATAGGACAATTCGCCGTTGATGAGGTGCTTGGGCTGGTCGACCACCGCTTTGCCGGCCGTGGCGACGACGAGTTCGCCGCCGCCGTTGCGCACGTCGTTGTCATATTTTGCATCGGTATAGGCGTAGGATGCGTAGAGCGAGAGCGAGCGCACGATCCGGTAGGTGCCTGCCGCCTCGAAGCCGTTGGTGGTGATCGAGCCGACGTTGGAAAGCACCGTCGGGCAGCTCTGGATCGCGAGACACGGTGAAACGCCGAACAACCGGTTGTCGAACTTGACGTGGTAGCCCGCCAGCGATCCCTCGAAGTGCGGCAGATGGAAGCGGAAGCCCCCTTCCAGCGTCCATGACGTTTCCGGCTTGATGTTGTTCTGCTTCAACAAGGCAAAGGCCGCCTTGCTGGTAACGAAGGGATCGGTATTGAAGGCGCGCATATTCTCGGCATAGCTGGCGAACGCCTCGAACTGGTCGTTGATCATGTAGTTCGCGCCGACCTGCGGGATGAACAGATCCTTCGCCTCGAGCGCGCCAGTGGTATCCCACACCGCCGCATTGCCCTTGACGAACCGATTGTCGACCTTGACGTCCAGCCCCTTGAAGCCAGCGTTGACCTTCAGCGCGTCAGTGACCTGCCAGCTGTCCTGGATGAAATATTCATAGGTGTTGATCTTGAACTTGTAGTCGTAATCGAACTTGAATGGATTCCTGGGCCATTCGAGCTTGCCGATCGTCGAGTGATCCGTATCGGCCAGCGGGAAATATTCGCGCGCCGTCTCATAGTCGTTATGCTCGTACCAACCGCCGACCTCGATCAGGTGGTTGCCGGCCTTGTAGGCCAGGCTGCCCGTCAGGCCGCCGCGATCGATGAAATAGGCGGTCGAGCGCACCGATAGGTTCGCGCCGCCGGGCGTGGGTGTGTAGAAGGTCCACCAGGTGCCGATGCCCCGGTCGTGGTGATAATAGGGCGTGAACTTGATCGACAGGTTGTCGGTCAGATCATAGGCGATATTGGCGCCGGCGAGCAGATCCTTGCGCAAGCCATAGCCGTCATAATAGGCGTCATCGCCGCAGATCTGGCCACTATAGCCGGCATAGGTGTCGCAATAGACGCCGTTCTTGTTGTAATTGTCGGCGATCGCCTTGGCCGTCTTCCAGTCGTAGCGGAGATAGTCCCAGTCATAGCCCTTTCGCGCGAGCAGATCGGGCCATTCGTCGACATAATCGTCATCCTTCCAGTCGGAATAATTGACGAAGGCCTTGATCGAGCCGCGATCCCCGAGCGGGACGACAAGCTTGCTGTTGATCGACCAGGCGACCTGCTTGCCATTGCCCTTCCACATCGGCGCATCGACATAAGAGCCGCTGACATAGGCCTTGACGCCACCGCCGAGATCGCCGGTCTCGACGCGACCGAACAGATGCCAGTTGTCGTTGCTGCCGAAGGTCGCCTCGGTATCCACCCCGAAGCGGTCGCCCGGATCAGTGCTGTAGAAACGGATCGTGCCGCCCAGGTTGGAACTCGACGCGGTGCTCAGCGCGCCGGCGCCCTGCGACAATTCAGTGCGGCCGATATTTTCCGATGCGATCGCGCGGCTGACATGGAGACCGTTGAAATTGGCGTAGCTCATGTCGCCGAGCGGTACGTCGTCGAGCGTGAAGCCGAGTTGCTGCTGGGTGAAGCCGCGCACCGAGATGCGGGTCGACCATTCGTTGGTGCCGATCGCGGTCGCCGACTGGAAGTTGACGCTTGGCAGCTTGTCGAGAACCTTGAGCGGGCTGGTGCCGGGGATCGCGGCGGCGATATCGGCCTTTTGCAGTTCCTGCACCTGGCGAGTCTGGCCGCGGCCATAGACGACGATGTCCCCATCCCCCTTCCCGACGGCAGGCTGCGCGTCCGCCGCCGCGGCCCGAGCCGCGACCGGCTCTTCAGCATGTGCGGCGGCCCCGAAGGTCGTCAGTCCGATAAGGGCAGCACTTCCGTACAGACACGTTCGATTGCGCATGATCAATCCCCTTTTGAATGTCCCCGCAGCCGTCCCCCGGCTGCTCCCTCACACGTCTCGTCAGCTTCATGCCGGCGTGGGCGTTGCCCCGTCGGTTCTGGTATTCGCGGCGGCCGTCCACCCCGCGCCTATTGCGGACGGACGAACCTGATGGGCGATATTGCCTTTCTGCGGGCGGGGCGCGGCGTCGCGCCGCGACGCTTCTCCTCCGAACTGACGCCGGGCCTCGCGCGGGCTGATACCCGTCATCTGCTTGAACTGGCGGGAGAAATGAGCGCCATCCGAAAAGCCGGTGTCGATCGCGATCAACGTGATCGAATGATGGGTGTGCTTGAGCATCCAATGCGCGTGGCGCAGGCGCATGGCGCGGTAGACCGCCCGCGGCTTGGCGCCTACCACGCCCTGGAACAGACGCTCCATATGACGCGTGGACAGCTGGAGCCGTTCGGCGAGTTCGCTG
>CAISGR010000007.1 GCA_903884945.1 uncultured bacterium | reverse complement strand
GCCCCGCGCTCGACGATGCCCGGCACCGCGACCTGGCCGAGGAATACAAGGCGGCCTTCTTTCGCCTGCGCGCATCGGGCGCGATGGACGAGGAGCCGCTGTTCGACGGCATGATCGAGGCGCTCGATACGCTGGCCGGGGCCGGCTGGCTGTTCGGCGTGGCGACCGGCAAGTCCGATCGCGGCCTTGCCCGCATCCTCGCGCATCATGGCATCGCGGACCGCTTCGTCACGCTGCAGACCGCCGATCGCCATCCCTCCAAGCCCCACCCGTCGATGATCGAGCTGGCCATGGCCGAAGCGGGCGCGGCGCCCGCCACGACCGTGATGATCGGCGACACCAGCTACGACATGCTGATGGGCCGCGCCGCGGGCACGCGCGCGCTGGGCGTCGCCTGGGGCTATCACCCGCCCGAGGAACTGCATGCGGCCGGCGCCCATGCCGTCGCCGAGACGGTGGCAAGCCTCCCCCTGCACCTGGAGACGGTATGACCGACGAGGCGACCACCGCGCGCAACCGCTGGCTTGCGATCACGCTGACCCGGGTCGTCGGATCGGCCGGCGCGATCTTCGGCGTGGTCCTGCTCGGCCGCGCGCAGAGCTGGGGGCCGAAGATCCTCGGCGTCGCGATCGTGCTTTCGGCCCTGGCGATGATCGCCACCGTGCCCCGCGCGCTCGCGCATCGCTGGCGGACCCCGCCCGCCCCATGAAACGTTTCTGGAAGACGGTCTCGATCGACGCCGAGCGCGGCATCAGGCTGGACGAGCGGCCGGTCCGCACGCCGGGGCGCCTGCCGCTGACCCTGCCGACCGACGCGCTGGCGGATGCCGTGGCCGACGAGTGGCGGACCGTCGCCGAAGGCGCGGAGATCGATCCGCGCACCATGCCGCTGACCGGCCTCGCCAATGCCGCGATCGAACGGATCGGGCCTGACCCCGTCCGTTTCGCTGCCGGGCTTGCCGCGTTCGGGGAAAGCGACCTGCTCTGCTACCGTGCCGAGAGCCCCGACGACCTGGTCGCGCGCCAGGCCGCGCTCTGGGATCCGCTGCTCGACTGGGCGCGCCAGCGCTATGACGTGCATTTCGAGGTGGCGGCGGGGATCATGCACCGGCACCAGCCGCCCGCGACGATCGCCCGGCTGCGCGAGGCGATGATGGCACGCACGGCGTATGAACTGGCCGGGCTTGCGCCGATCGTGACGATCGGCGGCTCGCTCGTCGCGGCGCTCGCGCTGTTCGAGGGCGCGGCATCGCCCGATGCGGTGTGGCGCGCGATCGAACTCGACGAGGACTGGCAGGCCGAGCAATGGGGCCGGGACGATCTCTCGCTCGGCGCGCTCGAGTCGCGGCGGCGCGATTTCACCGCGGGCGTGCGGTTCCTGGAACTGTCGGCAGCGTAAGCCCCTCCCCGTTCGCCCTCCCGTTCCGGGCCGGGCTCAACGGTGAGCTACTCGCCCGTCGGCGACGTCCGGATCAGCTTGCGGATGAAGCCGATGATCCCGGTCTGGCGCGAACGCTTGAGGCGTTCGGCCGCGAGGATCGTCTTCACGCACTCGAAGCACTCATCGACATCGTCGTTGACCAGGACATAATCATAGCCGTCCCAGTGGCTGACCTCGTTCGCCGCGCGGTCCATCCGGGCATCGATCACCTCGGGCGAGTCGGTCGCGCGGCGCTCGAGTCGTTCGCGCAGTTCGGCCATCGACGGCGGGAGGATGAAGACGCGGACGATATCGCCACCGGCGAGCTGGTGCAGCTGCTGCGCGCCCTGCCAATCGATATCGAACAGGATGTCGCGGCCCTGTTCGAGCACGTTCCAGACCTGCGCCTTGGGCGTGCCGTAGCGATGGCCAAAGACATGCGCCCATTCAAGAAATTCATGGTTCGCGACCATCGCGCGGAAGCGTTCGAGGTCCACGAAATGATAGTCGACCCCGTCGACCTCGCCCGGGCGGATCGGCCGGGTGGTATAGGACACGGAGACGACCAGCTCGGGCTGGTCCTCGCGCAGCTTGCGCGCGATCGTCGACTTGCCCGCGCCCGAGGGCGAGGACAGGACGAACAATACACCGCGGCGCTTGAAACCATGCGGATCGGATTCGGGGGGTGCCATGCGCGCTAGTGGCGCGGGCGCCCCGCTCGCGTCAACCCGTCTTGCTGCAGATCAGGCTTCGGAGGGGCGCTGACCCAGAACCGAGTCCACCAGCTTGTTGAGGCCGCGCAGCGCAAGCCAGCCGACCGCGAAGGTAACCGCCACCGGTACGACGACGCGCGCGACCATCACCACGCCCGCGCCGATCAGCGCGCCGTCCGCCGTGCCGTCGTCGCCGTCCGCCCCGTCGATCGCGCTGCCGATCAGGCCGCCCAGCATCGTGCTCGTCTTCATGGAATACCCTCCGTTTCGACAGGCAGAGCGCATGAAGCGGCGGTCGGTTCCCCGGCCAGCGTCTCTCCACTCCGGGCAGGAATCTCAGACCATCGTCTCGGGCCGTACCAACCGGTCGAACGTCGCGGCATCCACCAGCCCGAGATCGAGCCCCGCCTCCTTGAGCGTCAGCCCCTCGGCATGCGCATGCTTGGCGATCTTCGCGGCATTGTCATAGCCGATCTCCGGCGCCAGCGCGGTCACCAGCATCAGCGAGCGGTCGACCAGCTCGGCGATCCGCCCGCGGTTCGGCTCCAGCCCGTCGACGCAGCGCTCGGCGAAACTGTCCATCGCCACGCTGAGCAGATCGATCGAGCGCAACAGGTTCGCCCCGATCAGCGGCTTGAACACATTGAGCTCGAGATGCCCCTGCAGCCCGCCGATCGTGATCGCGGCGTTGTTGCCCATGACCTGCGCCGACACCATCGTCAGCATCTCGCACTGGGTGGGATTGACCTTGCCCGGCATGATCGAGCTGCCCGGCTCGTTCGCGGGCAGGTCGAGCTCGCCGATGCCCGAGCGCGGACCGCTGCCGAGCAGCCGGATATCGTTGGCGATCTTGGTCAGCGCCACCGCCAGCGTGTTGAGCGTGCCGGAGAGATGGACGATCGGATCGTTCGACGCGAGCGCCTCGAACTTGTTCTCGGCGGTGAAGAAGGGCAGCCCGGTGAGCGTCGAGAGTTCAGCGGCGATCGCCTCGCCGAAATCCTTCGGCGCGTTCAGGCCGGTGCCCACGGCCGTGCCGCCCTGGGCGAGCTGGCACATCCCGTGCACCACCCCGGGCGTGATGCGCGCGCGGCAGCGGTAGAGCTGGTTGGCATAGCCCGAAAATTCCTGGCCGAGCGTGACCGGCGTGGCGTCCTGCAGGTGCGTGCGCCCGATCTTGACGATATCCGCCCACGCCTGGGCCTTGGCCTCGAGCGCATCGTGCAGCCGGTCGAGCGCCGGGAACAGGCGCTGCGTCGCCGCCATCGCCGCGGCGATATGCAGCGCGGTCGGGAAGCTGTCGTTCGACGACTGGCTCATATTGACGTGATCGTTCGGGTGGACCGGCGCCTTGCCGCCGCGCGTGCCCGCCAGCACCTCGTTGGCGCGGCCGGCGATCACCTCGTTCACGTTCATGTTGCTCTGCGTGCCCGAGCCGGTCTGCCAGATGACCAGCGGGAACTGGTCGTCGAGCTTGCCCGCCGCCACTTCGGCGGCGGCCGCCTCAATCGCGTCGGCCAGCGCGGCATCGAGCCCATGCGCGCGATTCACCCGCGCCGCCGCCTGCTTCACCAGCGCGAGCGCATGGACGATGCCGATCGGCATGCGCTCGGTCGCGCCGAACGGGAAATTCTCGATCGATCGCTGCGTCTGCGCGCCCCAATAGGCGCTGGCGGGAACCTCGATCGGGCCGATCGAATCGGTTTCGGTGCGGGTTTCGCTCATTCGAGCCGGTCCTTCAAAATCCCCCTCCCGGCGCGAGGGGAAGGGAGGCGCGAAGCGACGGGCCCTTCCCTCTCGCGACCGGCGAGGGGAGGTTATTTCTTCCGCTTGAAATCCACCGAGACGACGTTCGATCCGTCCTCGACCGGGGTGACCGGCGGCCCGTCATTCTCCGCCTCGTCGTGCGGATCGGGATGTTCGGGGCCTTCCTGCGCCTGGAAGCGCAGTTCGAAATTCACGGAGGGATCGTGGAAGCCCGTCACCGCCGAATAGGGAATCACCAGCTTCGACGGCACCTGGTTGAAGCTGAGCCCGATCGAGAAGCCGGTATCGTTGACCACCAGGTCCCAATAGCGGTTCTGCATCACGATCGTCATTTCGTCGGGGAAACGCTCGATCAGGCGCTTCGGGATGTCGACTCCCGCCGCCTGCGTCTTGAAGGTGATGTAGAAATGATGGTCCCCGGGCAGGCCGCCATTCTCGGCGACCGAGCCAAGCACGCGGCCCACGACGGCGCGCAGCGCCTCCTGGACGATCTCGTCATAGGGAATCAGACTATCGGGCAGGCCATCGCTCATGCCGCATGGACTAGCGGGCTTTGCCACCCCGTCAAGATTGCATGAGCGGCGGCGGTCGCTATGTGGGGGCGCATGCGTACCGCCACCATCTCGCGCTCCACCAAGGAGACGTCGATCGACGTGACCGTCAACCTCGACGGCACCGGCCTTTATGAGATCGAGACCGGCATCGGTTTTCTCGATCACATGCTCGAGCAGCTGTCGCGCCATTCGCTGATCGACCTCACGGTGAAGGCCGTCGGCGACCTGCATATCGACCAGCACCACACGACCGAGGACACCGGCATCGCGATCGGCGAAGCGGTGGCCAAGGCGCTCGGCGACAAGAAGGGCATCCGCCGCTATGGCGACGCCCTCTCGCCGATGGACGAGACGCTGACCCGGGTCGCGCTCGATATTTCGGGCCGGCCCTATCTGGTGTGGAAATCCGCCTTCTCCACCACGCGGCTGGGCGAGATGGATACCGAATTGTTCGAGCACTGGTTCCACAGCTTCGCCGGATCGGCCGGGCTGACGCTCCATGTCGAGACGCTGTACGGCCACAACAACCACCACATCATCGAAAGCGCGTTCAAGGGCCTCGCCCGTGCGCTGCGCACCGCCGTCGAGATCGATCCGCGCAAGGCGGATGCGATCCCGTCGACCAAGGGGATGCTTTGAGGTGGGCCGGATCGACCGGCCCGATGCGCCGCTCTGCGTGATCCTGCTGCGCTATGTGGCGCCGCTCGAGGAACTGGACCGCCACATGGAAGCGCATATCGTCTGGCTCACCAAGGGCTATGCCGAGGGGATCTTCATCGCTTCGGGCCGGCAGGTGCCGCGCACCGGCGGCGTGATCCTGACGCGCGGCCACCGGCGCGAGGTCGAGGCGCTGGTGGCGACCGATCCGTTCGTGGCGAGCGGCGCCGCGACGGCCGAGGTGATCGAGTTCACCGCAAGCATGGCGGCGGCGGGCTTCGCCGCGCTGCTGCCATGAGCGTCGCCCTGATCGATTACGGCGCGGGCAACCTGCACTCGGTCGCCAACGCGCTGCGCGCCGCCGGCGCGACCGATGTCGACGTGACGGCGGATGCCGGCGCGGTGCTGCGCGCCGACCGCATCGTCCTCCCCGGCGTCGGCGCCTTCGGCGCCTGCGCAGCCGCGCTGCGCGCCGTCCCGGGCATGATCGAGGCGCTGGACCAGCGCGTGCGGCACGACGGCGTCCCGTTCCTCGGCGTCTGCGTCGGCATGCAGCTGATGGCCGATGCCGGCGAGGAAATGGGCACGCATCCCGGGCTCGGCTGGATCAGCGGCACCGTCCGCCACCTCACCCCGGCCGATCCGGCCGCCAAGGTGCCGCACATGGGCTGGAACGACGTCATTCCCACGGTCGCGCATCCGCTGATCGAAACCGGCGAGGCCTATTTCCTGCACAGCTATGCGTTCGACGGCGCGGACGTGATCGCCCGCACCGATCATGGCGGCCCCGTGACCGCGGCGATCGGCCGGGACAATATGCTCGGCGTGCAATTCCATCCCGAGAAGAGCCAGCGCTACGGCCTGGACCTGCTCGCCCGCTTTCTGGAGTGGCGGCCATGAGCCTCATCGTCTTTCCCGCCATCGACCTGAAGGGCGGCCAGGTGGTCCGGCTCGCCGAAGGCGATATGGACCGCGCTACCGTCTATGGTGACGATCCCGCCGCCCAGGCGATGCTGTTCGCGGACCAGGGCGCCGAATATCTCCACGTCGTCGATCTCGACGGCGCCTTTGCCGGCACCTCGGTCAATGGCGACGCGGTCAGCGCGATCGTCGAGCGCTTTCCCGGCCATGTCCAGCTCGGCGGCGGCATTCGCGACCGGGCGGCGATCGAGCGCTGGTTCGATCTCGGCGTGTCGCGCGTGGTGATCGGCACGGCGGCGCTCGAGAATCCCGACCTGGTCCGCGCCGCCGCGCGCGACTTTCCCGGCGGCATCGTCGTCGCCGTCGACGCCCGGGACGGCATGGTCGCGACACGCGGCTGGGCCGATGTCTCGACGGTCGAGGTGATCGATCTCGCGCGCCGCTTCGAGGATGCCGGCGTCGCGGCGCTGCTGTTCACCGATGTCGGGCGCGACGGGATGCTCAAGGGCTGCAACGTGGAGGCGACGGTCGATCTCGCGCGGTCGGTGCGCATCCCGGTGATCGCCAGCGGCGGCGTGAAGGGCATCGCGGAGATCCATGTCCTCGCGCTCCACGCCCGCGACGGAATCGAAGGCGTGATCACTGGTCGCGCGCTGTATGACGGCCGGCTCGACCTGTCGGCGGCCCTCAGCGTGGCCGCAGCGGCGGCGGCCTGACATGACCGTCCGCGCCCGCGTGATCCCCTGCCTCGACGTCGCCAACGGCCGCGTCGTGAAGGGCGTGAACTTCGTCGACCTGCGCGATGCCGGCGACCCGGTCGAGCAGGCGCGCGCCTATGACGCGGCCGGCGCGGACGAGCTCTGCTTCCTCGACATCACCGCCAGCCACGAGGCGCGGGGCACGATCCTGGAGGTGGTCCGGCGCACCGCCGAGGTCTGCTTCATGCCGCTCACCGTCGGCGGCGGCGTGCGCAGCGTCGAGGATGCGCGCGCGCTGCTGCTTGCCGGCGCGGACAAGGTCGCGGTCAACTCGGCGGCCGTCGCCCGGCCCGAAGTGGTCGCCGAGATCGCCGATCGCATGGGCAGCCAGTGCGTCGTCGCCTCGGTCGACGCCCGCCGCGTGTCGGATGGCCATTGGGAAGTGTTTACCCATGGCGGCCGCCGCGCGACCGGGATCGACGCGATCGAGCATGCGCTGAACCTGGTCCGGCTCGGTGCGGGCGAACTGCTGGTCACCTCGATGGACCGCGACGGCACCCGCGACGGCTATGATCTCGCGCTGATCCGCACCATCGCCGACCAGGTCGCGGTACCCGTGGTCGCCTCGGGCGGCGTCGGCGGCCTGCAGGACCTGGTGGCGGGCGTGCTCGAAGGCCATGCCAGCGCCGTGCTCGCCGCCTCGATCTTCCATTTCGGCGAAGCGAGCATCGCCGATGCCCATGCGGCGCTCGCGGCGGCGGGCGTGCCGGTCCGGCGGCCGCTGCAGGGCTGAACTTCGCCTTTGCTCGGGCGGCACGAACGAAAATTTAGGGACAATGGGCGTACTCCCCCGCCATGCGCTTCCTGCTCGCCCTGCTCCTCACCGCCCCGGCGCTGGCCGTCACCCCGGCCCATACCGGCGTACCGAAGATCCGCACCGGGCCGGAGCTGTCCGACATCGCGCTGTTCGTCATGGCGGCCGCCGGCGTCTGGATCGTGCGCCGGGCAATGCGCGCGCGTTTCGCGAAACGCCCCAGGGATTGATCCGAAAGGATTGACCTTCGCCGCGCGGCGGGGCAGCCCCGCGCGCATGGCCGACGATTTCCTCGACACGCTCGAAGCGGTGATCCGCGCCCGCAAGGGCGGCGATCCCGATACCTCCTATGTCGCGAAGCTTTTCGCAAAGGGACGCGCCAAGATCGCCCAGAAGGTCGGCGAGGAAGCCACCGAGACGGTCATCGCCGCGATGGGAGACGACCGCGCCGAGCTTGCCGGCGAAGCGGCGGACCTGATCTTCCACCTGCTCGTCCTGCTGGCCGATGCGGATGTGGCGCTCGACGACGTCCGTGCCGAACTACGGCGGCGCGAAGGCGTGTCGGGGATCGACGAAAAGGCCTCCCGGAGCCACTGATCAGGAGCGAACATGCCGATCGACGCCACCCAGCCCTATGACGAGCAGAACATCTTCGCGAAGATCCTGCGCGGCGAGATTCCCTCGAAGAAGGTCTATGAGGACGACTTCGCCCTCGCCTTCCACGACATCAACCCGCAGGCGCCGACGCATATCCTGGTGATCCCCAAGGGCCCCTATGTCTCGTGGGACGATTTCAGCGCGAAGGCCGCCGATGCCGAGATCGCGGGCTTCGTCCGCGCGGTCGGCACGGTCGCGCGCGCGGCGGGCATGGTCGCGCCGGGCTACCGCCTGCTCGCCAATACCGGCCTGGACGCGCATCAGGAGGTGCCGCACCTTCACGTCCATCTCTTCGCCGGCCGCAAGCTGGGGCCGATGCTCACCCGGTAAGGGCGTCAGCGGCACGCGATAAGGGATTGCGCGGGCTCGATTTGCCATTAGGCTCCGCGCACCACGCATTTTGGCCGCCCGCGCATGAGGCGGCAAAGGGGAAAACATCATATGGCGACACAGCCCACAACGGGTATTCTCGCGCGCATGCTCCTCCGCAAGACGGTCGAGCAGGTCCAGCGCGAGACGCAGACCAGCCAGCTCAAACGCACGCTCGGCCCCTGGAACCTCGTGTTCCTCGGCATCGGCTGCATCATCGGCGCGGGCATCTTCGTGCGGACGGGCAGCGCCGCCTCGCTCCACGCCGGCCCGGCCGTCCTGATCTCGTTCCTGATCGCCGGCGTCGTCTGCGCGCTTGCCGGCCTGTGCTACGCCGAACTTTCCTCGACCCTGCCCGTCTCGGGCTCGGCCTATACCTATAGCTATACCACCATCGGCGAGTTCGCCGCCTGGATCATGGGCGCGCTGCTGCTCCTCGAATATGGCCTCGCCGCCTCGGTCGTGGCCGTCGGCTGGGCCGGCTATGTCGTCAGCCTGCTCAAGGATTTCGGGCTGGTGATCCCCGTGATGCTGACGGGCCCGACCGGGCATCACGTCCAGCAGGCCGGGATCGACATCCTCGTCAACGGCGCGCCGGTGATCTATCTGTTCAACCTGCCCGCCTTCCTGATCTGCATGGCGATGACCGCCCTGCTCGTCATCGGCGTGTCGGAAAGCGCCAAGGTCAACAACGTCATCGTCGCCATCAAGGTGACGGTGATCATGGCCTTCATCTTCATCTGCGGCGGCTATGTGATCGCGCATATCGACACGCTGAAATCCAACTGGGACCCGTTCATCCCGCCGGCATCGGGCGAGAAGGGCGAGTTCGGCTGGGGCGGCATCCTGCGCGCCGCATCGATCGTGTTCTTCGCCTATATCGGCTTCGAGGCGGTCTCGACCGCCGGCCAGGAAGCCAAGAACCCCAAGAAGGACATGCCGATCGGCCTGCTCGGCTCGCTGTTCATCTGTACCGCGATCTACATCCTCGTCTCGATCGTGATGACGCTGATCGTCAACTACAAGACGCTGAACGTGCCCGATCCCGTCGCCGTCGCGGTCGACGCGCTCGGCCCGCAATGGGCCTGGTTCGCCAAGCTGGTAAAGGCCGGCGCCATCGTCGGCCTCACCTCGGTGGTGCTGGTGCTGATGTACGGCCAGACCCGCATCTTCTACACCATGGCGCGTGACGGCCTGCTGCCGCGCGTCTTCGCGACCGTCCACCAGAAGTTCAAGACGCCCTGGGTCAACACCATCCTGGTCGGCCTGATCACTGCGGTCGCCGCAGCGTTCTTCGACATCAACACGCTCGGCGACATGACCTCGGTCGGCACGCTGGCCGCGTTCGCGATCGTCTGCCTCTCGGTGATCTGGTTGCGCCGCACGCATCCGGACATCCCGCGCGGCTTCACCGTGCCGCTCTATCCGTTCGTGCCGGCGCTCGGCATCATCGCCTGCGTCGCGCTGATCTTCACCGTCGAGACGCGCGTGCTGATCTTCTTCGGCTGGTACACGCTGATCGCGATCGTGCTGTATTTCGCCTATGGCATGCACCACAGCCGCCTGGCCAAGGGCCTGGACGAGATGGAACAGCCCGACATGGGTGAGTTCCCCGGCCCGGTACCGGAGTAACCCGGCTCCGGCCGGACCGGCCGGGCAAACCGGCAAAGCAAAGGGCCGGGGATCGCTCCCCGGCCCTTTTCTTGTTCCAGCGGGGCGGCGCTGCCCGCGCCGCGCGCTTCAGCCCAGCTTGGCCGCCACCAGTTCCTGCATGTCGCACATCGGCCGCGCGCCATAATGCGAGATGATCTCGGCTGCGCAGATCGCGCCGAGGCGGAGCGAATCCTGCAGGCTCTTGCCCTGCGCCTGACCGCTCAGGAAGCCAGCCGCGAACAGGTCGCCGGCGCCGGTCGTATCCACCACTTTCTCGATCGGCTCCGCGCCGCACGAAACGCGCTGGCCGTTCGAGATGGCGATCGCGCCCTTCTCGCTGCGCGTCACGACGAGCAGCGGCACCTGTGCAGCAGCATCGGCCACGGCCGCCTCGAAATCCTCGCCCTCCATCAGCGACAGGATCTCGTTCTCGTTCGCGAACAGGATGTCGATCAGCCCCTTAGCCATCAGGTCGAGGAAGTCGGCCCGGTGGCGCGAGATGCAGAACACGTCGCTCAGCGTGAAGGCGACCTTGCGGCCGGCCTTGCGCGCAACCTCGATCGCGGCGCGCATCGCCTGGCGCGGCTCTTCCGGATCCCAGAGATAACCCTCAAGATACAGGATCGCGCCCGATGCGATCAAGTCATGATCCAGCGCCGATTCCGGCAAGAACTGCGAGGCGCCGAGAAAGGTGTTCATCGTCCGCTGCCCGTCGGGCGTGACGAAGATCAGGCAGCGCGCCGTGCTCGGCTCGCCTTCCCGCGCCGCGGTGGTGAAGGTCACACCGGTCGCGCGGATATCGTGCGCGAACACCTCGCCGAGCTGGTCGTCGGCGACCTGGCCGATGAACCCGCATTTGCCGCCCAACGCCGCGATCGCCGCGACCGTGTTGGCGGCCGATCCGCCGCTGGCCTCGATGCCCGGGCCCATCTTGGCATAGAGATCGTCCGCCGCCTCGGGCGAGAACATCAGCTGCATCGACCCCTTGGTCATGCCTTCGGCAGTGATGAATTCTTCGTCGGCCTGGGAAAGCACGTCGACGATCGCGTTGCCGATGGCAACGACGTCATAGGCTGGGCTGGTCAATGCGGTCTCCTGAATGGAAATATCGGCCGGCCGTAATGGTGCGGGCAGATGAGCGCAACCTTCTGGACTTGCCGCCCGGCGCGGCTACACCGGCGCGATGCTCCGCGCCTTCTTCCTGTCGATCGGCCAGCTCGGCGATCCGAAGATCGTCGCCGTGTTCCTCAAGTCGCTCGCCGTCACGCTCGCGCTGCTCCTCGCGATCGGCGCTGCCCTGTGGTACGGCGCGCTGCGCGGCGCCCGGTGGTTCGGCGGCGGCAGCGGAACGGCGGATCTCGCCGGCCTTGCCGCAGTGCTCGCCTGGCTCGCCATCGCCTGGCTGCTGTTCCGCGTGATCGCGATCGGCGTAATGCAGATATTCGCGGACGACGTCGTCGTCGCGGTGGAGCGCAGACATTATCCCGAGGCCCTGGCCGAGGCGCGCGACGTGCCGCTCCGGCGCTCGATCGCCATGGGTCTCGGCTCGGCCGGGCGGGTCATCCTGGTCAACCTCGCCGTCTCGCCGCTCTACCTGCTGCTGTTCATCACGGGGATCGGCGTGCCGGTGCTGTTCTTCCTCGTGAACGGCTGGCTGCTCGGACAGGATCTGGGCGACATGGTCGCCGCGCGCCATATCCCGCGCCGGTCGATGCGCCGCTGGCGCGGGGCCACCGCGTTCCAGCGCTTCACGCTCGGCCTGGCCGGCACGGCCCTGTTCCTGGTGCCGATCCTCAACCTCGTCGCCCCCGTGCTCGGCGCGGCGATGGCGACTCACCTCTTCCATGGGAGAAGACGCATATGAAGCGCATCGCCTTTGCGATCCTGCCGGGCCTGCTGCTCGCCGGATGCGGTGCCGACGGGGTCGCACCGCGCCCGGCCCGCGCCGCGCCGGTGCCGATCCCCGTGCCGGGCGGCGGCGGGCTCGACCGGATCATCGGCCAGTCGGGCGGCGCCCTGATCAGCCTGTTCGGCCGGCCGCTGGCCGATGTGCGCGAGGGCAACGCGCGCAAGCTGCAGTTCGGCAACGCGATCTGCGTGCTCGATGCCTATCTCTATCCCAAGGGCCGCGGCGAGCCCGTCGTCACCTATCTCGATGCGCGGCAGACCAATGGCAGCCCGATCGACCGGGCGAGTTGCGTCGGCGCCCTCAGCCTGGGGCGGCGATAGCCGCGGCCCATTCGCCGCGCACGATCTCGTCGGCCTCCCCGGCGGCGCGCGCGGCGCGCTCCAGCACCCACCGGTCCCGGTCCAGCCGCGCCAGCGCCCAGATCGCCGCGCCGCGCACCACCGGGGCGGTGTCCCCCAGCAGCCGCGCCACCGGCTCGACCAGCGCCGCCGCGCCGCTGTTCCCGGCTGCGACCAGGCAGTTGCGCACCATCCGGTCGCGCCCGATCCGCTTGATCGGCGATCCGGAGAACACCTGCCGGAACCCCGCATCGTCGAGCGCGAGCAGGTCAGCCAGCCCCGGCGCGGCCAGTTCAGCCCGCGGCGCAAAGGCGCGGTTCGCCTGTGCGGCCACGGCGAACTTGTTCCACGGGCACACCGCCAGGCAATCGTCGCACCCATAGATGCGGTTGCCCATCGCCGCGCGGAACGCGTGCGGGATCGGCCCGGCATGCTCGATCGTCAGATAGGAAATGCAACGCCGCGCATCGAGCCGATAGGGCGCGGGGAAGGCATCGGTCGGGCAGGCACGCTGACATGCGTCGCACGAGCCGCACCGATCGCGCCCCGGCGCGTCCGGCACAAGCTCGAGCGTCGTGTAGATCGCCCCCAGGAACAGCCAGCTGCCATGATCGCGGCTGACGAGGTTGCTGTGCTTGCCCTGCCAGCCCAGCCCCGCTGCCTCGGCCAGCGGCTTTTCCATCACCGGCGCGGTATCGACGAACACCTTGACGTCAGCGCCCGGGGCCTCCGCCACGAGCCACCGCGCCAGCGCCTTGAGCGCGCGCTTCACCACGTCGTGGTAATCGGCACCCTGCGCATAGACCGAGATGCGCCCCCGCTCCCCCTCCCCGGCCAGCGCCAGCGGGTCGCCGGCCGGCGCATAGCTCATGCCCAGCGCGATCACGCTCTTCACCTCGGGCCACAGCCCGGTGGGACGCTCGCGATGCTGCGCGCGCGCCTCCATCCAGATCCTGTCGCCATGCATGCCCTCGCCCAGCCATTGCCGCAGCCGCTCGGCGGTGCGTGGCGCCGCATCCGCGCGCGCGACGCCGCAATCGGCGAACCCGAGTTCCCGCGCCTTCGCGCTCAGCCGCGCACCGAGTGACATGTCGTCGGACATTCCCGGCCGCTACCACGCCAGCCACGAAAAGTGACCATCTCCTCCATTCTTGCCGAACCGGGACGCGACACCTTAAGGAAGCGCTGATATTGCCGCCGCCACAGTCCCCCGACAACGCTCGGGAAGAACGGAAGAAGGTACGCGTGACGGATACACTGGCGATCAGCGCTACCGGACTGATCAAGAAATTCGGCGACCGGCGTGTCGTCGACGGCGTCGACATCGCGGTGCCCACCGGCATGATCTACGGGGTGCTCGGCCCCAATGGCGCGGGCAAGACCACTACGCTGCGCATGCTGCTCGGCATCATCGAGCCGGATGGCGGCACCCGCACGCTGCTCGGCCATGACCGCCCGCGCGACGCGAGCGACCAGGTCGGCTACCTGCCCGAGGAGCGCGGCCTCTATCCCGCGATGCGCGCCAAGGATGCGATCGCCTTCATGGGCGCGCTGCGCGGCCTCGACCTGAAGACCGGGCGCAAGCGCGCGGTCGCGCTGCTCGAGGCCAACGGGCTGGGCAGTGCAGTCGATACCAAGATCCGCAAGCTCTCCAAGGGCATGGCGCAGCTCGTCCAGCTGATCGGCTCGGTCGTGCACGAGCCCGAACTGCTCGTGCTCGACGAGCCTTTTTCGGGGCTCGACCCGGTCAACCAGGAGCGGCTCGAGGCGCTGATCGTCGCCCAGCGCGATCGCGGCGCGACGATCCTTTTCTCGACTCACGTCATGGCGCATGCCGAGCGGCTGTGCGACCGGCTGGCGATCATCGCCAGCGGCAAATGCCGCTTCGAGGGCACGGTGGCCGATGCCCGCGGCATGCTGCCGATGCAGGCGCATTACATTCCCCAGCAGGACGATGAGAGCCTTGCCGCGCTGCTCCCCGCGGGTGCGCGACACCAGCATGGCGCCTGGCATTTCGCCGTGCCGCCCGAAGGCCCCGAAGGCGTGCTGAAGACCCTGATCAGCGCCGGCCACGGCATCTCCGGCCTGTCGATCGAGCGCCCCGGCCTGCACGACGCCTTTGTGCGGATCGTCGGCCCGGACGCCCTGAAGGACGACGAGAACAGCGCCCGCGAAACCCTGGAGAACGGGCGATGAGCAATCCGCCGATCGGCAATTTCCGCCGTCTCGTCCGCCAGACGCTGACGATCGCCCGTCGCGATTTCGTCGCGACGGTGTTCACCCCAACCTTCCTGCTGTTCCTGTTCACCCCGGTGATCATGCTGTCCTTCGGGCTGATCGGGGGCGTCGGCGCCTCGTCCATGGCGAGCGGGTCGATCGAGAAGGAACGCATGGTCGCCATCGTGGCGGTCGCGCAGCAGCCCGCGATGCGCGCCGCGGACGAGCGGCTGCGCCGCCTGTTCGCCAAGGACGATCGGCCGCCGCTGCTCGTGCTGCAGGCCCCGGGCGGCAATCCGGCGGCCGAGGCGCATCACGCCTTCGCCGCCGACGGGGCGGACGCCTCGGCGGCGCTGTACGGCGACCTTGCCCATCCCACGATCCTGTATGGCGGCCAGGGCGGCCGTGACGCCACCTATCTTGCCGAACTGGCCGAAACCACGCTGCGCGCCGGCGGGCAGGGCAACGACCGGCTCAGCACCGCGACGCTGACGCCGATCTCGCGGACGGCACCATCGGCGACCGGCCATAACCAGGCGGCCTTCTTCACTGTGTTCGGCATCTTCTTCCTCACCCTGCTGCTTGCCGGCCAAGCCGTCGGCACCATGGCGGAAGAGCGCAACAACAAGGTGGTGGAAATCCTTGCGGCCGCAGTGCCGCTCGAAGCGGTCTTCCTCGGCAAGCTGCTCGGCATGTTCGGCTCGGCGCTGCTGTTCGTCGCCTTCTGGGGCACGCTGGTCAGCCAGGCCGGTGCGCTGATGCCGGCCAACATGGCGCATGCGCTCGGCGAAATCGGTCCCGCGACCGGCCTGCCGCTGTTCGCCCTGCTGTTCGTCGCCTATTTCACCATGTCCTACATGCTGCTCGGCGCCGTCTTCCTCGGCATCGGCGCGCAGGCGACCACGCCGCGCGAACTGCAGATGCTCTCGCTCCCCATCACCGTGCTGCAGATGGTGATCTTCGGCATCGCGATCCGCGCCGCCTCGCGGCCCGACAGCTGGATCGCTGTCGCCGCCGAGATTTTCCCGTTCAGCTCGCCTTATGCGATGGCGGCGCGCGCGGCGAATTCGCCCGCGATCTGGCCGCATGTCGCGGCGCTTGCCTGGCAATTGCTGTGGGTCGCGATCTGCATCGCGGTCGGCGCCCGCGCCTTCCGCCGCGGCGTGCTGCAATCGGGCAGCGCGCGGATCAACTGGAAGGGACTGGTCGGGCGCTGATCTCGCCGGGGCACCGTTTCATCGATCCCGTCGCAAACGCTATTGACATTAGTGTCAGTTATCGCTTTCCTGCGAAAAAGAGGAGAGTGGATGATGGCGACGCTTGCGATGGAATCGGTCGAACCTGCGGTCGATCCGCTCGATGTGAGCCGGCCCGAGCTTTACCGCGACGATGTGTGGCAGGCGCCGTTCCGCCAGCTGCGCGCCGAATCGCCGGTTCATTATGTCGAGCATTCGGGCTTCGGCCCCTATTGGTCGGTCTCGACCTACAAGCCGATCATTCAGGTCGAATCGCTTCCCGATCTCTATTCGTCGCAGGCCGGTGGCATCACCCTGGCCGACTTCATCGAGAATTCCACCTCCGACGTGCGCATGCCGATGTTCATCGCGATGGACCGGCCCAAGCATACCGGGCAGCGCCGCACCGTCGCACCCGCCTTCACCCCCAGCGAGATGATCCGGCTGTCCGACAATATCCGGACACGCACCGCCGAGATCCTCGACAGCCTGGAGTGGAACAAGACCTTCGACTGGGTCGACAAGGTCTCGATCGAACTGACCACCCAGATGCTCGCCATCCTGTTCGATTTCCCGTGGGAGGATCGCCGCAAGCTGACCTTCTGGTCCGACTGGGCCGGCGATATCGAACTGGTGAAGACCGAGGAACTGCGGCTCGAGCGCCTCAAGCACATGTACGAGTGCGGCGGCTATTTCCAGAACCTGTGGAACCAGAAGGTCGGCAAGGAGCCGACGCCCGATCTCATCTCGATGATGATCCATTCGGACGCCATGGCCGAGATGGACCAGATGGAGTTCCTCGGAAACCTCATCCTGCTGATCGTCGGCGGCAACGACACGACGCGCAATTCGATGAGCGCCGCGGCCTATGGCCTCGATCTGTTCCCGGACCAGCGCGCGAAGCTGGAGGGCGATCCGTCGCTGATCCACAATACGGTGCAGGAAATCATCCGCTGGCAGACGCCGCTCGCGCATATGCGCCGCACCGCGACCCAGGACACCGAGCTCGAGGGCCAGAAGATCCGCGAGGGCGACAAGCTGGCGCTCTGGTATATCTCGGCCAACCGCGACGAGAGCGTGTTCGAAAATGCCGACAAGATCATCGTCGATCGCGCCAATGCCCGGCGGCATCTTGCCTTCGGCCACGGCATCCATCGCTGCGTGGGCGCGCGCCTCGCTGAACTGCAGATCGCAACGCTGCTGGAGGAAATGGCCAAGCGCCGCATGCGGGTGAACGTCGTCGGCCAGCCCGAGCGCGTCGCCGGCTGTTTCGTCCATGGCTATCGCAAGCTGCCGGTGGAGGTCACCAAATATTGATCCCGTATCCGGGCGGATGATGAGCGCCTCAGTTCGGCTTCGTCGACTCCGCCCGGATCGGTTGTGCCGCGCCCGAGCAATCGTCGCCCGCGCGCGCGATCACGTCGGGTGACTTTTTTCGACCCATCGTCCAGTTCGCCTGGAGCCGCACGCGCGGGTTCGGCGCGCACCAGATCTCGCCGGTCTCGTTGATGGCGGTGACCCAGATGAGGTTATGCTCCTGCCCGTAATCGATCACGGCAAAGGCATAGCCCGCGCCCTTGTCGAGCACATGGACGGGCAGCGGGGGATCGAGCTGTTGAAAGGACATGCGCCATAATCGCGCGGGATCGCGGGGAGTTCCCGGCACCGTTCCGGCCGCCGGCGGCACGGCTGCATCTCGCCCGGCCGGTCACGCGTACCTATATCCGCTTCACCGCCACGCCCGAGGACGATCATGACCCCAGACCGACGCAGCTTCCTGACCATGGCCGGCACCGGCGCAGCGGTCTTCACCCTGTTCGGTTGCCGCGGCACGGCATCGGCCGTTCCGCCCGAGAAGTTCGAGGTGACGCTGACCGACGCCCAATGGAAGGCGAAGCTGTCCCCCGCCGCCTATCAGACACTGCGCCACGAGGCGACCGAGACGCCGTTCACCAGCCCGCTCAACAACGAGCATCGCGCCGGCATCTTCTCCTGCGCCGGGTGCGCGCTGCCACTCTATTCGTCGAAGACCAAGTTCGACAGCGGGACCGGCTGGCCGAGTTTCTGGCAGCCGCTGCCCAATGCCGTGCGCACCCGCGTCGACGGATCGCTCGGCTTCACCCGCACCGAGGTCCATTGCCGCCGCTGCGGCGGCCATCTCGGCCATGTCTTCGATGACGGCCCCAAGCCGACCGGCAAGCGCTACTGCATGAATGGCGTGGCGATGACGTTCAAGCCAGGCGCGGCATAACGCACGGCACCGCGGCCCGGTTAAGGATACCCTCTCCCGCCGCGGGAGAGGAAAGCCTCAGAAGCGGATATCGTCCAGGTTGAGCGACGCCAGCGTCACCGCCGGCAGCGGCTGGGTGTCGTTCCCGTCGAGCGTGTCGGCACCGGCCGCACGGTCCGAATAGATGAAGCCCTTGGTCGGATAGGCGCTGGTGCCGAGGCCGCCGGTCGGGCCGTACCAGACCTTGACCATGCTCCAGTCGCCGGCTTCCGAAACGTCGACCGCGCGAACGTCGGTCTCGACGCGGCCGGGGCGCGACCAGTTGGCATGGGTGAGGAGGACTTCGCGGTCGCTGACGACTTCGCTCACCATCGCGACGTGGCCGAGGCGCATACGGCCGGTTGCGGCAAAGGCGAGGACGGCACCGACCTTGGGCGCGTGGCCGCGGGCATAATGGCCGGCAGCCTGGCTCCACCAGGTGTTGGCGTTGCCGTGAATGTCGATACCGGAAATGGTGCGGGCATAAGGGGCGCACTGCCAGAACTGCGCCATCGCCGGGGTAGCCGCCAGCAGGCTGCAAGAAACCACCAGCGCAAAACGCGCTGCAAACGCCCGAAAATTCATGTGACCCCCAGGTCCCGCCAATTCGTTGAGCCTGTCAAAGCAGGTCGGGCCGGGGGTGAAAACCCCGGGAACTCCACGAACGGAACCTTTTCCGACGAACCGTGTTTAGGGGGCGATGACTGCCTTTCGTCGCACCCGAAAAGCGGCGCCAGGGAGCGCGCGCGGCGATAGCGACGCCAGCAATTCGTAGAATCACCTAGGCTCGGACAGCGCCGGAAGCCGACAGGGCACGCCCCGCGCGACGGCGCGATGCGCCGCCTGCGTCAGGGCGCGTGCGGCATTCCTTCGCGCTCGGCTGCCGCCGCTGCATCCGCCAGCCGCGCTTCATGCTCCGCGCGGCCGAACGGGAAGCGCGCATAGCAGAGCCCCGCCAGCCCATAGAAGAGCAGTTCGAGGCAGATGAAGACGATCGTCAGCCGGTCGATCGTCGCGACCGGCACCAGGCCGGGCTTCGCCGCCGCGGGAAAGGCGGCAAAGGCGAGGATCGTGCCCGCCATGAAGATCCCGAGCCCGCCGACCATCTTCTGCACGAAGAAGCCGCCCGCGAAGAACACGCCTTCCGATCGCTGCCCGGTGCGCGTCTCCGATTCCTCGACGACATCGGCGAGCATCGCCGCGCCCAGGATGAACGCCCCCACGCTGCACGCCGTGTTGGCGGCGAAGATCGCCAGCAGCAGCGGCAGCATCGTCGCCGATCCGGGTTCCGGAAACAGGCCGGCGAGCCGCAGCGCATAGGGCGACACCAGCAAGACCGCGCTGACGAACGACAGGATCATGCCGACCCGCGGCTTGTTGCCGCCCCGGGTGAGCCGCGGCGCGAGGTAGAAGGCGCCGACCGCGCCGACCAGCAGCGCCGCCGAGAGCCACTGATAGTCAGTCCCGTGGAACTGCCAGACGAAGCTGTACATATAGTTGGACAGCGCAAAGGAGATGCCCTGGGCGGTATAGGCGAACACCCCCGCCGCCATCAGGATCAGGAAGCCCCGGTTCGACACGGTCGTGCGGAACTGCGCGAAATGCGCCCCGAAACTCTCGGTGGATTTCTCGACCTTCGGCAGATGCGCGATCTCGTGGTGCAGGCCGAGCGACGACAGGATGATCGAAACCGCCATCACGCCCGCCGCCCACAGCGCCATGCGCGAATAGCCGTCCGGATTCTGCAGGCCGACCGGGTGAGTCGCGTCGGGCACCAGGAATACGGCATAGGCAAGCGACAGCATCGCCAGCCCCCCGCCCCAGCCGAACAGGTAGCGATAGGAGAAGAGCCGGGTCCGCTCGTCATAGTCGGAGCTCAGTTCGGGGCCCAGCGCCGACGACGGAATCTCGAAGGCCGAGAGCGCGATGCGCACCATCAGCGCGCTGCCGAAGACATAGACGAGGGTCGCCGTCTCGGACCAGTGCGGCGGGTTCCACAGCAGCAGCCAGCCGACCGCGACGGGGATCGCCGAGGCATACATCCAGGGATGCCGGCGGCCCCAGCGGCTGCGGGTGTGATCCGACAGGAAGCCCATTGCGGGGTCGACGAACGCCTCGACCACCAGCGCGCACATGATCGCGATGCCGACGGTATTGGCCGGCAGCCCGACCACCTGGTTGTAGAACAGCAGCAGGAAGGTGGCGAAGCCATTGTCCTTCACGCCATATGCGATCGAGCCGATGCCGAAGGACAACCGACTCTGCAGGCCAAGCCGCCGCGGTGGCGGCGCAGCGATTGCAGCGCCCGCCGGCGCCCGGCTCACGAAGCGAACTTCTCGAGCGCGGCGAACATCGCGGGCGCGGCCGGATCCCAGCTGTGCCGCGGCCCGATCGTCATGCCGCCGTCGACGGTGATGTGCGTACCGGTCACGAAGCCCGCATCGTCGCTCGCGAGATAGGCGACGGCGGCGGCGATATCCTCCGGCCGCCCGGCGCGCTGCAGCGGCTGCGCCTGGGCCGCGATGCCGGCGATCATGCCGTTCGCCGCCGCGCGCTTGTCCGAATCCAGGCCGAGCGCGGCGGTGAAGATGTTGGTGGTGATGAACCCCGGGCATACTGCGTTGACGCGGATATTGTGGCGCGACAGCTCGGCCGCGGCGAGATGGGTCAGGTGCAGCACGCCGGCCTTGGCGACTGAATAGGCGGTCGGCGCCGCGCCGCTCTGCAGGGCCGCGATCGAGGCGGTGTTGACGATCGCGCCGCCGCCGCGCGCCGTCATCAGCGGCGCCGCATAACGGATGCCCATCGCGACCGAGCGCAGCAGCAGCGACTGAGTCCGGTCCCAGTCGTCCGCCGAGATCTCGTCGATCCGGTCGCGCGAGCCGCCGGCGCCGGCATTGTTGAACAGCACGTCGAGCCCGCCGGCCGAGTCCGCCGCCGCCATCAGCGCGGCGATGTCGTCGACCTCGGTCACGTCAGTCCGCAGGAAATGGATTCGCCCGTTCGACGTCTCGGCGAGCGCCCGCCCGCCCGTCTCGTCGACATCGCCGATCCACACCTCGGCACCTTCGTCGACCAGCCTCAGCGCGGTTGCACGACCGATACCCGAAGCGCCGCCGGTCACAACGGCGCGCTTGCCCGCAAAGCGCATTCACTCTCTCCTGCTTGTCGTTTTGGGCACCATAGTATGGGGTTTCGCCCGGTCAATCGGGGCTTTTTGGAATTTCGGGTAGGGCAGGCTTGCCCGCGCCCGCACTCCGCCTTACCAACGCGTCAACCCGCTGCGGCGCGCCCGCGGCCAACCGGAAAAGGACAGGATGGCCCTCGATCCCGAAATCTTCGACGCCCTGATCGACACGGTCCGCCGCTTCGTGGCGGAGCGGCTGCGCCCGCTCGAAGGCGCCGTCGAGGAGGCGGACGCGATCCCCGCGGAGATCGTCCGCGAGATGCGCGAGATGGGCCTGTTCGGCCTCTCGATCGCCGAGGAATATGGCGGCCTGGCGCTCACCATGAGCGAGGAAGCGCGCGTGGCGATCGAGCTCGGCCGCACCACGCCCGCCTTCCGCTCCACCTTCGGCACCAATGTCGGGATCGGCAGCCAGGGCCTCGTCATGGCGGGCAACGCCGAGCAGAAGGCAGCCTGGCTCCCGAAGATCGCCAGCGGCGAGATCATCACCAGCTTCGCCCTCACCGAACCCGATGTCGGCAGCGATTCGGGCAGCGTGAAGACCAGGGCGATCCGGGACGGCGACGTCTATCGTCTCTCCGGTACCAAGCGCTACATCACCAATGCCGACAAGGCCGACCTGTTCACCGTGATGGCGCGCACCGGCGCGGAAGCCGGCGGCCGCGGCGTTTCCGCCTTTCTCGTGCCGCGCGACCTGCCCGGGGTTTCGATCGGCGAGCCCGAGAAGAAGATGGGGCAGAAGGGCGCCAAGGTCGCCGATGTGATCTTCGACGACGTCGCGGTTCCCGCCGCCAACCGGCTCGGCGCCGAGGGCGAGGGTTTCAAGATCGCGATGCGCGTGCTCGACCGCGGCCGGCTGCACATTGCCGCGGTTTGCGTCGGCGTGGCGGAGCGGCTCATCGCCGATTGCGTTGCCTATGCGACCGAGCGCAGGCAGTTCGGCAAGCCGATCGCCGAGCACCAGCTGATCCAGGGCATGATCGCCGATTCCAAGACCGAGGCGCTCGCCGCCCGCGCGCTCGTCCTTGAAACCGCCGCCGCGAAGGACGCTGGCACGGACGTAGTGATGGAATCCGCCGCGGCGAAATATTTCGCCAGCGAGATGGTCGGCCGCGTCGCCGACCGCGCGGTGCAGATCTATGGCGGTGCGGGTTATATCGCGGACTATGGGATCGAGCGGCTCTACCGTGATGTGCGGCTGTTCCGGATCTATGAGGGGACGAGCCAGATCCAGCAGATCATCATCGCCCGAGAGACGATCAAACGGGGAGGCTAGCCCGCGTCGCCCCGGCGGAGGGCCGGGGCCGCTGCGTTTGGGTACGCTTCCGCATCATCACAGCGCGGCCCCGGCCTTCGCCGGGGCGACGATCAGGAGAACATGAATGGACACGACGAACCTCTTCCGCCTCGACGGCCGCATCGCCCTCGTCACCGGGGGCTCGCGCGGCATCGGCAAAATGATCGCGGCCGGCTTCATCGCGCAGGGCGCGACCGTCTATATCTCGGCGCGCAAGGCCGATGCCTGCTTCGCGACTGCTGCGGAACTGGGCGAGAAATGCATCGCCCTGCCCCAGGACGTCTCGACCGTCGCCGGCTGCAAGGCGCTTGCCGCCCAGCTCGCCGAGCATACCGACAAGCTCGACATCCTGGTCAACAATGCCGGCGCCGCCTGGGGCGAACCGTTCGACGTCTTCCCCGAAAAGGGCTGGGACAAGGTGATGGACCTCAACGTCAAGTCGCCCTTCTTCCTCACCCAGGCGCTGCACGGCGCGCTCAAGGCAGCCGCCAGCCGCGGCCAGCCGGCCAAGGTCATCAACATCACCTCGATTGACGGCCAGCGGCTGAATCCGTGGGAAACCTACAGCTATCACGCGTCCAAATCGGCGCTGATCTATCTCACCAAGCGCATGGCGGCGCGACTGATCGAGGATTCGATCAACGTCACCTCGATCGCCCCCGGCGCCTTCGCCAGCGAGATGAACAAGGCGGCGCGCGACCATGGCGAGGCAATCGCCAAGGGCATCCCGGCACGGCGCATCGGCGTCGCCGAGGATATGGCGGGCGCCGCGATCTACCTCGCGAGCCGCGCGGGCGACTATGTGGTGGGCGACACGATCACCGTCGACGGCGGCCTGGTCCACGCGGCGCTCGGGACAAGCATCGACGCGTAAGGCGTCGACTGACGCATTATGCGTGCCCCGGCGAAGGCCGGGGCCGCTGCGTTCCAGGCAACCGACCCGACCAAAGCGTAGCGGCCCCGGCCTTCGCCGGGGCGACGGCTATCGCGCGATCCCGCCGGCAGCCAGCACCGCCAGCGTCACCAGCTCGCTCGCGGTGCTCGTCATCGGCGCGATCTGCACTGACTTCTCCATACCCACGAGCATCGGGCCGATCACTGAATCGCCGCCCAGCTCGCGCAGCAGCTTGGCCGAGATGTTCGCGCTCTGCAGCCCCGGCATGATCAGCACGTTCGCCGGGCCGGACAGCCGCGCGAACGGATAGTTGGCGAGCTGCTTCGGGTTCAGCGCCACGTCCGGCGCCATCTCGCCTTCATATTCGAAGCCGACCTTGCGCTCGTCGAGCACCTTCACTGCATCGCGCAGATTCTCCAGCCAGCGCCCCTCGGGATTGCCGAAGGTGGAATAGCTGAGGAACGCGACGCGCGGCTCATGGCCCATGCGGCGCGCGACCAGCGCTGTCTGCTCGGCGATGTCGGCCAGTTCCTCGGCGGACGGCCGCTCGTTGATCGTCGTGTCGGCCATGAAGACGGTGTGGCTCTGCCCGACCATCAGGTGGATGCCGAACGGCGTCCGGCCGGGCTCGGGATCGATCACGCGCCGCACTTCGCGCATCGTGTGCGCATAGGTGCGGGTGATGCCCGTGATCATCGCATCGGCCTCGCCGAGCTGGAGGAGCACCGCGCCGAAGATGTTGCGGTCCTGGTTGATCATGCGCTCGACGTCGCGGCGCAGATAGCCGCGCCGCTGCAGCCGCTTGTAGAGAAACTCGACCATCGCCGGCACTAGTGGCGAATTGCGGCTGTTATGCAGCTCATAGCTTTCGGGGTCGCTGACGCCGAGCGCCTTCAGCCGGTCATACACGTCCTCGCGGCCGACCAGCACCGGCGTGCCATAGCCGCCGTCCTTGAACGCGATCGCAGCGCGCAGCACCACCTCTTCCTCGCCCTCGGCGAACAGCACCCGCTTGGGGTGCGCCCGCGCGCCCTCATAGGCGAGGCTGAGCACCGAAGTGGTCGGGTTCATTCGCGCGCGGAGCGTCTGGCGATAGGCCTCCATGTCGAGGATCGGCTTGGTCGCCACGCCCGAATCCATCGCCGCCTTGGCGACGGCGGCAGGCACGATCTCCATCAGCCGCGGATCGAACGGCGCCGGGATGATGTAATCGGGGCCGAAGGTGTGGCGCACGCCATAGGCGACCGCGACTTCCTCCGGCACCTGCTGGCGCGCCAGCGCGGCGAGCGCCTCGGCGGCCGCCACCTTCATCTCGTCGTTGATCGTCGTCGCCCGTACGTCGAGCGCCCCGCGGAAGATGAAGGGGAAGCCGAGCACATTGTTGACCTGGTTCGGATAGTCCGACCGGCCCGTCGCGATGATCACGTCGGGACGTGCGCGCTTGGCGTCGGGCGGGGTAATCTCGGGGTCGGGATTGGCCATGGCGAAGATGATCGGCTTGGGCGCCATCTTCATCAGCAGCTCGGCCGGCAGCGCGCCGGCGGCGGAAAGCCCCAGGAACACGTCGGCGCCGTCCAGCGCCTCGGCCAGCGAGCGCTTCTCGGTCTTCACCGCGTGCGCCGACTTCCACTGGTTCATGTCGTCGGTGCGGCCTTGCCAGATCACGCCGGTGCGATCGCACATCAGCAACTGGTCGTGCGGCAGGCCCATCGCCTTGATCAGCTCGGCACAGGCGATCGCGGCCGCGCCGGCGCCGTTCACCACGACCGTGGTGTCCTTGATGTCGCGGCCGGTCAGGTACAGCGCGTTGATCAGCCCGGCGGCGGCGATGATCGCGGTGCCGTGCTGGTCGTCATGGAACACCGGGATGTTCATCCGTGCGCGCAGCGTCTGCTCGATGATGAAGCATTCGGGGGACTTGATGTCCTCCAGGTTGATGCCGCCGAAGCTCGGCTCCATCAGCTCGATCGCGTCGATCAGCCGGTCGACATCCTCGGTCTTCAGCTCGATGTCGATCGCATCGACATCGGCGAAGCGCTTGAACAGGACCGCCTTGCCTTCCATCACCGGCTTCGACGCCAGCGCGCCGAGATTGCCCATGCCGAGAATGGCGGTACCGTTGGAGATCACCGCGACGAGATTGCCCTTGGCGGTATAGTCATAGGCGGTGGCGGGATCGTCGTAGATCGCCTGCACCGGCACCGCGACGCCGGGCGAATAGGCCAGGGAGAGGTCGCGCTGCGTCGCCATCGGCTTGGAGGCGATGATCTCGATCTTGCCCGGTCGGCCTTCGGAATGGAACAGCAGCGCTTCGCGCTCGGAAAACTGGACGTTCGATTCGTCGGCCATGCATCTCTCGCTTTCGTCGTCGCCATCACGCGGGCGCGAATCCTATAGGATCACTGCCTTTAGAGGTACCGTGACCCTACGTCACCCCGAACTCGCTCCGGGGCCGATTGCACCGCAATGCTGGTTGCGCAGGCTCTTGCGACATGGCGGGGGCTGGGACAAGGCCGTACAAACAAAAACCGTAGCGTCGCACGGCCGGGGCGGCTCACGATCGATGCGCCCGTCCCGCCCCGCGCCGGCGGACAGCAACAATTGTGACGCCATAACCGCTCCTTAACCGGCGGCGCCTAGTCATATCCGGCCGGTGCCCGGCATATGTCGCAAGGTCCACGCCGTGAACGAGCCAATCCCGCGCAAGCACCTGCCCGTCCCGGGCAGCGTCGCCGATACCCTAAACCTCGCCGAGCGGCTCCGCCTGTTCAACTTCACCGCAGACGATCTCGCCGTGGCGCGCCAAATGTGGGCGATCGTCGAGCCGGAAATGGCGCTTGTCGCCGAAACCCAGCGCACGCAGTGGCGGCATCACTTCAACGGCCGCGATGCGGTCACCGCGCGCGGCACCGCCTGGACGGTGGAGACCGGGATCGCCTATCTCCGCAACCGCTACGATCACGCCGATCGGCCCGAATGGGTGCGCTCGGCCGAGCGGATGGTTGCCCAGGCCTTCGCCGCCAATGTGTCGCTGACCGCGCTGATTTCGATGACCTGCGAAGGCGCGACGCAGATGCTCGAAATCCTGTCCCGGCGGCACGACTGCTCGAAGGAGGAGCGCCAGCGGCTCAATGACGTGTTCTTCCGGCTGCGCTCGCTCGAATGCGATATCTACGCCTCGCTCTACACCGCCTATATCGAATTCGACGCGAAGCGGCAGCGCGACCAACTGGCTGGCGATTTTCGCGACGGCATCGCCAACATGGTGGAGGCAGCCACACAGGAGGGCGTCGAGCTGCGCCAGCAGACCGTCCGCAGTTCTGCATCGGCGCGCGGCATGATCGGCAAGACCTCGGAGGTCGCGGCCGCCGCCGAGCAGTCGGCCCTGGCGATGCGCGAGGCTGCGCGAACCGCCGCCGGCCTGATCCGGGCGATCGAGGGCGCGCGCACCGAAGTGGAGGCAGCCGCCGAAATCGCGACCCGGGCCCTGTCCCAGGCAGGCGCCGCCGTCGGCATGTCGGAAACGCTCAGCGGCCATGCGCAATCGATCGAATCGATCCTCGGCCTGATTCGCGACATCGCCGGGCAGACCAACCTGCTTGCGCTCAACGCGACGATCGAGGCGGCGCGCGCCGGCGACGCCGGGCGCGGCTTCGCGGTGGTCGCTCAGGAAGTGAAGAGCCTCGCCAGCCAGACCGCGCGCGCCACCGACGACATCGCCGCCAAGATCGCCGCGATCCAGTCGGCCACGCGCTCCACGGTCGCGACCAACGCCTCGATCAAGGCGATCGTTACCGAGGTGCAGGACAGCGCGAACCGCATCCGCTTCGCGATGGAAGCGCAGGCGCAGACCGTAACCGCGATCACCGCCGCGGTCGACGAAACCGCGCTTGCCGCCGATTCCATGTCGAACACGATTGCCGCGATCCGCGAGGATACGGAAGCCGTCGCCGACGATATCGACGGAGTCGGCCGTGGTTTCGACCGGCTCGATGCGCGGCTCGGCACGCTCAAGGGCAGCGCCGGCGACTTCGCGGCAAGGGTCGCCGCCTGACACGCCAGCCGAGCCCGTCGGGGATTGGGCACCACGGCCCGATTGCGACACCGTCGCCATTCCCATAGGCGACCCGCGGGGGGAACGCCGACAGTGCCTGATTCGAACCGGACGATGTTGTTCGTCGGCTTCATCTGCTTCATCGACATGTGCGGGATCGGCTTGATCATGCCGGTGCTGCCGTCGCTGATCGGTCATCTCGCGCATGTCGGGATCGATCGCGCGGCCGAGCTCGGCGGCTTCCTGCTGTTCGCCTATGCCGCCATGCAGTTCCTGTTCGCCCCGGTGATCGGCGGGCTGAGCGACCATTTCGGCCGCCGCCCCGTCCTGCTCGTCACCCTTGCGGCGCTTGGGCTGGATTATGCGCTGATGGCGTTCGCGCCGACGCTTGCCTGGCTGTTTGCCGGCCGGATCGTCTCCGGCCTGATGGGCGCGACCTGGGCAGCGGCCAACAGCTGCGTCGCCGACACCGCGACGCCCGAGACGCGCGGCCGCGCCTTCGGCCTGCTCGGCGCGTTCGGCGCCGCCGGCTTCGTGGCGGGGCCCGCGATCGGCGGCCTGCTCGGCTCGCTCGGCGACCGGGTTCCCTTCGCGGTGGCCTGCGCGCTCGCGCTGGGCGGCGCGGCGATCGGCTGGGCGATCCTGCCCGAGACGCTGCCGCGCGAGCGCCGCCGCGCCTTCACCCTGCACCGCGCCAATCCGCTGGGCAGCCTGATCCAGATGCGCCGGCTGCCCGTTGTGGTCGGTTTTCTCGCCGCGATCCTGGTCATGCAGCTTGCCGTGCAGAGCCAGATCGCGGTCTGGCCCTATTACACCATCCTCAAATTCGGCTGGACGCCGCTGACGATCGGCCTGTCGATCGCACTGTTCGGGGTGCTCGTCGCGGTCGTCCAGGGCGGGCTCAGCGGCCCGGCCTTTCGCCGCTTCGGCGAGGGGCGCGCCGGCCTGGCCGGGCTGTGCTGCGCGGTGCCTGCCTATCTGATCTTCGCCTTCGCCCCGGCGGGCTGGATGCTGTTTCCCGGCATGGCGATCGGCACGATGGGCAATATCGCCTTTCCCGCGATGCAGGCGCTGATGTCGCGCGCGACGCCGGAGAATGCGCAGGGCGAGCTGCAGGGTGCGATCGCCAGCACGGTCGCGGTCGCCGCGATCATCGGCCCGCTGGTGATGGCGGGGGTGTTCGGCCGCTTCACCGATGGGCACGGCCTGTATTTCCCCGGCGCGCCCTTCGTGCTCGCCGCCGCCCTGATGAGCGGGGCGGTGCTGCTGTTCGCACGCACCGTCCGCGCTGCCGCGCGCCGCGATGGCGGTTGACGACATCGCCGCCAGCGGCGACCGTCGTTCCAGCCGCGAAAGGAATCACGCCATGACCGATTTTTCCGCCCTTCCCCCCGGCCTCGCGCGGCCAGGCTTCGGCGAGCCGCCGATCGGCTCGGTCATGGCCTATGCGGGCCAGATCGGCGGGCCGCCGGGCACGGCGGGGACAAGCGCGCCGATCGAGGCGTGGGGCTGGATGCTGTGCGATGGCCGCGCGCTGCCGATCTACCAGTATCCGCAGCTCTTCGCCGCCCTTGGCTATCTCTACACCCCCCAGGGCGAAGGCGACCAGTTCAACCTCCCGGACTATCGCGGCACGTTCCTGCGCGGCACGGACGATGGCCGCGGCATGGATCCCGATGCCGCTTGGCGGACGCCCGCGCCCCAGGGCGCGCCCAGCGGCGTGGGCTCGACCCTGGGCAGCGCCCTCCAGCATCATGCCCATGCCTTTCAGCAAGCGGGCTTCGGCGGCGGGAGCGAACCCGGCCCGGCCCCGGGCGCCACGCCGCCGCAATCCGGCGTCACCGGGCCGCCCATCAGCGACGGAGACTCGCGCTACCCGCCCGGGATCAGCCCGGCCGAGACGCGCCCGGCAAACATCTACGTCAACTATATCATCAAATTCGCCCACACGGTCAGGTGACGCCCCGGCCCGTCAGCCGGGCCCGACGGGGGACGGGCCGCCCAGCGACACGGTGAACGTCTTCGATTGCGCCCCCGGCCGGTCCGGCCGCCCGCGCATATGAGTCGAGCGCCAGAACAATTGCCCGCGCCGGTTGACCATGTGCCCACGTACCAGGTGCAGCCGCGGGTCGGCGCGCCGGCCGGCCCCGGCCCCAATCGATCCCGCAGCCAGGCCCTCACCGAGTTTCAGCGACAATTCGAGATGGTCGAGCAACGGCCGCTTGCCCGATCTGGCCCGCGCGGCATTGAGCTTCGCCCGCTCCACCGGCACCGTCTCCACCTCCGGCCGTGCTGCCAGTAGCCGGCAAAAGGCGAGCAGCATCGGCAGGTCGCGCCAGACGCTTTCCGCGCACATCTCGATCACCCGGTCGAGCCGCAGATGCCGCGCGCTGGTGAAGCTGAAATAATCGCGCCAGCCGGGATCGACCCAGAGCCGGGCATGCGCCGCGAGCGCCGGATCGCAGCCGGCGGGCATGGCGAAGCTGCGCATCCCATCCACCCGCCGCCCGATCGGCAGGTCGAGATCGAACTCGATATGCACCTGTCCGCGATCGGCGCCGTGGACCGGATCCTCCCAGAAGCTTTCGATCCGTCCGCGCCGACCACCGGCGTCGGCCTCGACCAGCAGGCCGCAGCTTTGCGGCTGCGATCCGACGACGATGCTCACCGCGGGCCTGCGCCACTCCATCCACAGCCGCTCGACCGGCAGGCGAAGGCCCGGATTGTCGGGTCGCAGCAAGGCCGGCCAGTCGGTCGCGATCTTGATGCACAGTGCGCGCACACTATCGCCAAGCACATAGCGCAGCGGCGTTGACACCAGCGCCTCGGCCCGTACCCCGGCCCCGGGCAGCTCGAACGTGCCGCAGCCCGGCAGGTCCACCCGGACATTCGCGCGGCTCTGCATGACGCAGTCGAGCAGCCGCACCGTCAGACCTCCGCCCGGTTGCCCTGTGGCACGCCTGCGCGCCGCACGATGATCGACCAGCCTGGCGGGTTGCCCCCGCCGCTCGCCCGGCGGTGCGGCCATGGCCCATCGGCATAGCGCACCGTCAGCGCCGTGCCGCGCAGCGCCTGCCCGTCAGCCGCGCGCGGGACATGGAGCAAGGGCGCGGCTGCCACCGCAGTGCCCGTCCAGCCCGCGCTCGGTACGAACCGGGCGCAGGCCATCAGCACCGCCAGCGCCTCCAGCGAATGCCGCAGCGACAATTCCTCGTGCAGCGCCGCGATGCGCCAGGCGCCCGCACGGATCGCGCTCACTGCCTCCTGCTGGGCCCGGCGGAGGTGATAGATGCAGGCGGAATCGGGGTCGTCCATGATGCTCTCCGCTGATGGGGCGGGTCATCTCGCAGGGCGATGTTTCCACGATTTTTCTTGCGTGTTGCAAAACGGCATCAGTGTCGAGAAGCGGCCGCGCGATCGGATCGCCGCCGCCGCGCGCCGCAAAGCGCGCGCGGCGGCGCTCTCAGCCCTAGCCCGTCCGGCGCGCGCGCCTGTCCGGCACCCTCAGGCTGTCGGCGAAGATGCGCAGCAGTTCCTGGTCGAACTGGCCGGGGGAACCGCGCATCTCGCGCAGCGCGCGGGCGGGAAGCCAGGCGTCCTTGTACGGACGCGCGGAGGTCAGCGCGTCATACACGTCGCAGATAGTGCTCATCCTGACGGCGAGGCTGATCTCGGCACCGCTGAGCCCATGCGGATAGCCCTTCCCGTCAAGGCGCTCATGGTGCTGAAGGCAGACGCTCAGCACTTCCTCCGGCAGATCGTCCGAACTTTGCAGCAGTTCGTGGCCCGAACTCGGATGGCCGCGGATGACGTCGAATTCCTCGGCGGTCAGCCGGCCGGGCTTCATCAGGATCGACTCGTCGATCGCCGACTTGCCCAGGTCGTGCATGAGGCCCGCCATGCCGAGGCGCATCACGCCATCATCGTCGAACCCGAGTTCGCGCGCGAAATTGACCATATAGCCGCACACGGACAGCGAGTGGAGAAAGGTGTATTCATGTTTCTTCTTCAACAGCCCGAGATGGTAGAGCACCTCCCGGCTGCGCTCGACGCATTCGGTGACGTCCCGCACCAGTGGCGCCAGCATGGCCGCGGTCGGGGCGACGCCGCGATGGGCCTCTTCATAGAGCGCCTGGATGGCGCCCCGCGTCCGCGCGATCAGCGCGATCGCCACTTCCTGCGCCTCGCCCGGGGCGAGCCGCGGTGGTGGTGCCGGTGCGGTCGCGTCCGCGACGGCTGCGCGCTGCCGACAGCCACACGGCTTGCTCGCGTCCGGCCCGAGTGGCCGGCACCGGGCGGGCGCACCGCGTGCTTCATCGATGGTGACCGCGAAGATTCCCGCGGCACGAATGCGGCCAGCCGTCGCCTCGTCGGCCACCAACAGGCGCGCCCGCCAGAACGGATGATCGATCCAGTTCCCCTCGAAGCTGTGGATATACATGCCAGCCGAAACGCAGCCGGCGGAAATTCTCTTAAGCATGGCAGCCCATGATCGACGATGAGGCGATCCGTGCGCGCATCGGCAAGCCGGCCGCGCGATCGGGAAGGGATGCTGACGGTGCCACGATATCCCCTCCCGAATTTCGACGGATTAACAGCGGCCCAGAATGCCTCCTGACCCGTATCAGGCATCATAGAATGGATCGGCGCGGGCAGTGGTGTGCGGCGCGATTATCTTTTCGGCAGCTCCGGCTCGATCGGTCAGCGTTTCGGTGACGGCCTTCCGCGTCGCGCCGCTCGCGGACGGCGAACGACCACCTCGCCCCAACCATTACTCATGTGTCCACTGGAAATATCGGGAAATATTGAAGACACAAATTCCAGCCATGATCGGAGTATTCGTTCGATGGGCTCAGCATTTCGCGACGCTGGCTGTCCCGGAACCGTCATGAACCGCCGTCGGCCCGATCATCGCGAACATTATATTAACCATGATGTGCAAGACTGACGCACCGGATTTTGCCGGTGTGATGGGGAAGCATGTGATGACAAATCTATCGTCCATATCCAGCTTCGCGACGCAGCTGTCGCCGCGGGCACAAATGAATGCGAGGATCAGTTCAGCCGCCTCGGCGGGCGAGATCAGCGCCACTGACCAGACCGCCTTGACGACCGCCCTCGACAGCATCGATTCGACCCTCTCCTCGGCCGGCACCGCGTCGGGTTCCGGCACGTCGATGAAGGACCGGATCGACTCGCTGATCGAGCAGCAGGTATCGAAGGGAACGCTGACCGACGATCAGGCGGCCGAACTGAAGACGCTGTTCGCCCAGGGCGCGCCCGGCAATGGCCCGCCGCCCGGCGGCAACGACCAAAGTGCTTCAACTGACAGCATTGACGCCCTGTCCGGCGCGCAGGGACCGGGCGGACCGCGTGGCCCCGGCGGCCCGGGCGGCCCGGGCGGCCCGGGCGGCCCGCCGCCGCCATCGGACAGCGATTCCGACAGCGATACGGACACGGCGTCGGACAGCAGCAGTTCGGCCACGACGAGCAGCACCAGCAGCGCCAGCGACCAGCTCGATTCGCTCATCGCGTTCCTGGAAAATCTGCGCCAGAGCATCAGCGCGTCGGGCACCTATGGCTCCGCCGCCTCAAGCAACGACAGCAGCACCAGCCTCGTCTTCAGCGGTGTCGCCTGATCGAGGCGGCGGGGCCATCGGCCGGCCATCCGGGGGGATGCCGGCCGGTGCTTCACCTCAGCGGCCGGATCAGGCGACGCCGCGCATCTCGCCGGAATCGATCGACTTTCCCCCGGCCGCTGCCATGATGCCCTGCATTCGTCGCCACGGCTTGCCGGAGAACATCCATCATGACGCCCCCGCCCCAGGGAGAAGATTTTCTCCTGCCCCCAGAAATGTTCGCGGATCAGGCGGGCGGGACCGCCCGAGATACGCATCGCTACGCCTTTTTCGGCTATGAGCCGCACGGTTCCTCCGGCGATCGCCTGGTCGATCGCCTGGCCGCGGCCGCCCCGCAGGGCCGCGCAGCAATGGAGGCTCTGGCCGCTACCTATGTCGATGGCGCAACACCCGGCGGCGATGGCTTCGTCTCGGACCCCCGGTCGCTCGCCGCGCCGCTCGGGGATTTCGTCGCGATTGCTCAGGGCCTTCGCTCCGCCACGCTCGTGCACCCGGCATGGCTCGAGAAGCTCCGGCGCGCGGTTGCCGGCATGCCCGGCGATCCCGGCCAATGGCTTGCCGCGGCCGACTATGCCTTCCAGATCGACCGCGCCTGGCAAAGCTGCTTCGCCCTGACAATCCTGCCGGGATATCATCCGGCCCTGATGAATGATTTGGAACGAATGCTGTGGCTCGACCACGCCATCCGGATGGGCCTGACGGCGGTGCCGGGTGCCGACGAAATCGCAGCGGCCGAGCTCACCCCTGCCCAGAGCCTCGCCCTTGCCGGGGCCACCATGGTGCTGCCCGCCACCATCTTCCCGCTTCCACCCGCCGTGACGGGAGATTGAGGCGCGGCGAGGCGCCTTCTCCAACATATTTTCCATCCGGCTACTGCGCGCCCGTCGCCGCTCCCAACACCGTCACTGCAAAATCCCCGGAGCCCCGCTAACCAGCCCCATGACGACTCTGAAAATTCCCGCTACCCAGCCCGGGATGCACGCTCCCACTCCCGCCCCCACCCCGATGATGGCGCAATATCTCGCGCTCAAGGCCGAAGCCGAGGATTGCCTGCTCTTCTACCGCATGGGCGATTTCTTCGAGATGTTCTTCGAGGATGCGAAGATCGCCGCCGCCTGCCTCGATATCGCGCTCACCGCGCGCGGCGAGCATGACGGCGTCGCGATCCCGATGTGCGGCGTACCGATCCACGCGGCGGAGGGGTATCTCGCCCGGCTGATCAAGGCCGGCCACCGCGTCGCCATCGCCGAGCAGACCGAGAGCCCGGCCGAGGCGCGCGCACGCATGGGTTCGAAGGCGCTCGTCTCGCGCGCGATCATCCGCGTCGTCACCGCGGGTACGCTCACCGAGGAGGCGTTGCTCGATGCACGCACCGCCAATTGGTGCGTGGCGATCGGCGAAGTCGCCGGCGCCGTCGCCCTTGCCGCCGCCGATGTCTCGACCGGCCGCTTCGAGCTGATCGAGACCGGCGCTCCCGGCCTCCCGGCCGAACTCGCCCGCCTCGCCCCGGCCGAGACGATCGCCGCTGAAACCACTGCCTTTGGCGAGGCAGCGACCACGCTGCGCCCCCGCAGCGAGTTCGACAGTGCGAGCGGCGAGGCACGGCTCAAGGCGCTGTTCGGCGTCGCCACGCTGGACGGCTTCGGCCAGTTCAGCCGCGCCGGCCTCGCCGCGGCGGGCGGGCTGGTCGCCTATCTCGACCATACTGCCAAGGGCGCCCTGCCCTTCCTTCGTCCGCCCCGCCTGCTCCAGGCCGCGCAGCAGATGGCGATCGACGGCGCGACCCGTGAAAGCCTCGAGCTGACCGCAACCGCGAGCGGCGCGCGCAAAGGCAGCCTGCTCGACGCTGTCGACCGCACCGTCACCGGTGCCGGCGCCCGCGCGCTCGCGGCCGATATCGGCGCGCCGCTGGTCGATCGCGCGCGGATCGAGGCCAGGCTCGACCTGGTCCAGCTGCTCCATGACGATAGCGGCCTGCGCGAGGCGCTGCGCGGCACGCTGCGCAGCCTGCCCGATATCGGCCGCGCGCTCGGCCGGCTCGCCGCCGGGCGCGGTTCCCCGCGCGATCTCGGCCAGCTCCGCGACGGACTCGACGGCGCATGGAAGCTTGGCGAACGGCTCGACCGGATCGCTGAGCCGCCCGCGCTGCTCGCCGAACTTGCCCCGCAACTGCGCGGGCATGGCGCGCTGATCGACCTGCTCACCCGCGCGCTCGTTCCCTCGCCGCCGATCGATGCGTCGGCGGGCGGCTATATCGCGGAGGGCTATGACGCAGCACTCGACGACCTGCGCGATGCAGGCGCCGGCGGCCGTCGCGCCATCGCCGCGCTGGAGGCGCAGTTCCGCGAACAGACCGGGGTGACCGCGCTCAAGATCCGCCATAACGGCGTGCTCGGCTATCATATCGAGGTGCCGGCGCGCGCCGCCGATCCGCTGATGAAGGCCGAGAGCGGCTTCACCCACCGCCAGACGCTGGCCGGCGTCGTCCGCTTCAACGCACCCGCGCTGCATGAGGTAGCGATGAAGGTGACCCAGGCCGGCGCTCATGCGCTCGCCGCCGAGGCGGCGCATCTCGAGGACCTCACCAATGCCGCGCTCGACCGGCGGGAGCCGATCGCCGCCACCGCCGACGCGCTCGCCCGGCTCGACGTTGCCGCGGGGCTGGCCGAGCGCGCCGCCGAGGGCGGCTGGGCGCGCCCGGGCCTGGTCGAGCACAGCTGCTTCGAGATCGAGGGCGGCCGGCACCCGGTCGTCGAGAACGCGCTTGCCGCGCGCGGCGAGCGCTTCGTCGCGAACGACTGCAGGCTTTCCGAGGAATCGCGCCTCTGGCTCGTCACCGGCCCGAACATGGGCGGCAAGTCCACCTTCCTGCGTCAGAACGCGCTGATTGCGGTGCTCGCCCAGGCGGGCAGCTATGTCCCCGCGACCT
>CAISGR010000006.1 GCA_903884945.1 uncultured bacterium | reverse complement strand
CGCCGGCGGCAGGAAGCCGTCCCGCGCCATCACCAGGAAGATCCGGCTCTGCCCGTACAGAAACGCCAGCAGCACCGTCGGCAAGGCGATCGCCGCCGCGGCGGCGACCACCGTCGCCACCCCGCCGCTGCCCAGCTCGCGCAGGATCAGCGCCAGCGGCTCGGCGCTCTTCGAAAAGACCGTATAATGCACCGCCCCGACCGCCGCCGCCGCGACGATGATGTAGATGATCGTGCAGGCGACCATCGACCCGACGATCCCGATCGCCAGGTCGCGCTCCGGATTCTTCGCTTCCTCGGCGGCGGTCGAGATGGCGTCGAAGCCGTAAAAGGCGAAGAAGATGATCGCCGCCGCACCCATCACGCCATATTTCACACCGTGATCGTCCGCCACGCTGCCATAGCCGCTCGGCGCGAAGGGATGCAGGTTGGCGGCGTCGAAATGCGGCAGCGCGACCGCGACGAACAGGGAAAGCGTCGCGATCTTCAGCACCACCAGCGCGGTGTTGAGCCGAGCACTCTCCTTGGTGCCCAGCATCAGCAGCCCGGCCACAACTGCGATGATCAGGATCGCCGGCACGTTCACCCCGGCATTGGCCAGGTGCAGGCTATGCGTCGCCATGCTACCCTCGAGCGACGGCCCGTGCGTCAGCCAGTCCGGCAGCTCGATCCCAAGCCCTTTCAGGAACCCGACGGCATAGCCCGACCAGCCGACCGCGACGGTCGACACCACCAGCGAATATTCGAGGATCAGGCTCCATCCGACGACCCAGGCAATGATCTCGCCGAGCGCCGCATAGCTGTAGGTATAGGCGCTGCCCGAGGCCGGGATCATCGTCGCCATCTCGGCATAGCACAGGGCCGCGCAGGCGCAGATCGCCCCGGCCACGACGAAGCTCAGCAGCACTGCCGGCCCGGCCCGATCCGCCCCCACGCCGATCAGCGTCAGAATGCCCGTCCCGACGATCGCCCCGACGCCCATGGCGACGAGATGCGGCCAGGACAGCGTACGCGCGAGCCGATGATGCTCGGGCTGATCCTCGGCCGCGACGATAGTCTTCAGTCTGAAAAGGCTGCGCATGATCTTCCCCGCTGTTCCGGCAAACCTAGGCTGCTTCAGAGCACCGACGCAACCGCGCCCAGGACCCACAGGCAGATCAGCGTGGCGAGCAGGATCACGTTCACCCGCCGCGACTTGAAGAGGAACAGCGCGACCATCAGCGGCAGCGGAAGCAGGCCGGCAAGCGTCACCAGGATGCCGCCCTGATCGGCCGGCCCCGCCGCCAGCTTGATGCCCGCGAAGACCACGCCGATCGCCAGGCCGATCAGCGCCAGCTGCGTCGCGAGGATGAAGCCGAGCACCGCCCGGTTGTGCTGATCATAATAGAGATCGAAATCGGGCCATTCCTCGGGATCGTCGGGGAAGATCAGCGTCGCCACGAGATAATAGCCGCCGACAAAGACCAGCACGACCAGCAGCATCAGCCGGTTCGCCGGCACGAGACCGCGGAAATGCCACGCCGTCAGCCAGAAGGTGGTCAGGTCGAGCAGCACGAAGATGCCGAGCAGGGGCGTCAGCCACCCGATATGGGCCTTGCGCCGCATCTTCAGGACCCGGGCAAAACCCGAAAGCACCTCGGTGACCGCGAGCCCCAGCACCAGCCCGAACAGCGTGAACACCAGATCGAATGCCGTCATGTCGCATACCCCTCCGCCCCGGTCGCACGCTAGCGCGCGTCGTTGGGCGGCGCTACAGCCCGGCCAACAGGTTTCAGGAGAGACGATATGGACATGACCCTCGACTTCGCGCTTGGCGAGAATGCGGACATGATCCGCGACACGACCCGGCGCTTCGCGACCGAGCAGATCGCTCCGCTGGCGGCGAAGATCGACGCCGAGGACTGGTTCCCGCGCGACCTGTGGCCGGCGATGGGCGACCTCGGCCTACATGGCATCACCGTGGAGGAGGAATATGGCGGGCTCGGGCTCGGCTATCTCGAGCATGTCATCGCGTGCGAGGAAGTCAGCCGGGCTTCGGCCTCGATCGGCCTGTCCTATGGCGCGCATTCGAACCTGTGCGTCAACCAGATCCGCCGCTGGGCGACCCCGGAGCAGAAGGCGAAATACCTGCCCGGGCTGATCTCGGGCGAGCATGTCGGCAGCCTCGCCATGTCCGAGGCAGGTGCGGGTTCGGACGTCGTCTCGATGAAGCTGCGTGCCGACGAGGTGCAGGGCGGCTATGTCCTCAACGGCACCAAGTTCTGGATCACCAACGCGACCTATGCCGACACGCTCGTCGTCTATGCCCGCACGGGAGAGGGCAGCCGCGGCATCACCACTTTCCTGATCGAGAAGGACATGCCCGGTTTCTCGATCGGCCAGAAGATCGACAAGATGGGCATGCGCGGCTCGCCCACGGCCGAGCTCGTCTTCAACGATTGCGAGGTGCCGCTCGAAAATGTCATGGGCCCGGTCAATGGCGGCGTCGGCGTGCTGATGTCGGGCCTCGACTATGAGCGCACCGTGCTCGCCGGCATCCAGCTCGGCATCATGCAGGCCTGTCTCGACGTGGTGCTCCCCTATATCCGGGAGCGCAAGCAGTTCGGCAAGCCGATCGGCGCCTTCCAGCTCATGCAAGCCAAGGTCGCCGACATGTATGTCGCGCTCAATTCGGCCCGCGCCTATGTCTATGCCGTTGCCAAGGCCTGCGACACCGGCAAGACCACGCGCTTCGACGCCGCCGGCGCGATCCTGCTGGCCAGCGAGAATGCGGTGAAGGTGTCGCTCGAGGCGATCCAGGCTCTCGGCGGCGCCGGCTATACTAAGGACTGGCCGGTCGAGCGCTTTCTGCGCGATGCCAAGCTCCTCGATATCGGCGCAGGCACCAACGAGATCCGCCGCATGCTGATCGGTCGCGAACTGATCGGGGCCTGAAACCCCGCCCCCAGCGGGGATAGCCTATCGCAGGCGCACCTTTGCCGTCACCGACAGCCCCGGCCGCAGCCGCGCCACCGCCGGCTGGTCCGGGTCGAGCCTGATCCGCACCGGCACGCGCTGCACGATCTTGGTGAAGTTGCCCGAGCCCGGCTCGAACGGCAGCAGGGTGAATTCCGAGCCCGACCCCGGGGCGAAGCTTTCGACGTGCCCGGTCAGCGCATCCCCGCCGAGCGCGTCGACCGCGATCGTCGCCGCCTGCCCCGCCAGCATCGCCCGGGTTTGCGTCTCCTTGAAGTTCGCGACGACATATAGCGCCTGCGACGGCACGAGCGTCAGCAGCCGCGAACCGGGCTGGACAAAATCACCCGTCTGCACCTGTCGATTGCCGACCACGCCGTCGATCGGCGCCCGCACGACCGTGTGCCCCTGGTCCTGCCGCGCAAGGTCCAGCGCGGCGCGTGCCCGCGCCGCCGCCGCCTCGGCCTGCGCCAGCTGCGCGACCAGCACCGGGCGACGCGCGTGCGTCACGGCCGCCTGCTCGGACGAAACGTCACGATCGGCCAGCACCCGCGCGCGCGCCGACGCGGCACCGATCGCGGTGGCGCGCACCCGCTCCGCATCCCGGCGCGTCGCAAAACCCTGGGCCATCAATGCCTCGAAGCGGGCGCGATCGGCCGCTGCCCGGCTGAGCTCGGCATCGGCAGACTGGATCGAGGTCTGCGCCGCATGCACCTGCGCTGCCGCAAGCGCCTCGGCTGCGTTCAGCCCTTCAAGCGCGGCCCGGGCCGTCGCCACGCCGGCATCGGCATCGGCCACCGCGGCTTGCGCCGCCGCGAGCTTGGCATCGAACTCCTGCGCGTCGATCTGGACCAGCGGATCGCCCGCATGGACCGGCTGATTGTCGCGGACGAGGACTGCCGACACCAGCCCGCCCACCTTGGGCGCGACCGAACTGCTGTCTGCCTTCAGATAGGCATTGTCGGTGCTCTCGACGGTGCGCGGCGACACGAGCCAGGCGACCCCGGCGAGTGCGAGGGCGATCGCCACCGCGGCAGCGATCAGCGGGTTGCGGCTGATGCGAAAACGCGGCCTGGCATCGACAGGCGCATCGATGGTCGCGGCCATGTTCATGACGCGATCACCAGCAGGGTGGAGGTGGCTGTCGCCAGCACCCTGCCATGCGCGTCGGTCAGCTTCGCTTCGGCGAAGGCGACGCGCCGGCCCATGCTGATCACCACGCCCTCCGCGCGTACCACGCCGGTATCGAGCGTCATGCCGCGCACATAGGAAATCTTGAGCTCCAGGGTCGTATAGCCCTGCCCCGGCGCCAGCTTCGAATGGACCGCGATGCCACAGGCGGAGTCGAGCAGCGTCGCCGCATAGCCACCATGGACGCTGCCGATCGGGTTGTAGACCCGGATATCGGGCTTGCCCTGGAAGACCGCCCTGCCCTCCTCCACCTCGACCAGCGCGAAATCCAATGTCCGGCCGATCGGTGGCTGCGCGTCCGACGCGATCATCGCGCGCAGCTGGTCGAGGCCGCTGAGCGCGGCCCGGTCAAGTGTGTCGGTCATTGCGCTTGCTCGAGCGAAAAACGGGCGACCACCGAGGCGCGGGCATTGCGCAGGATCGCATCGGACTGCGCCGGGTCGGCAACGGCACGCGACAGCGCCACGGCCCCCACCATCTCCGCCAGCATCGATGCCCCCGCAGCATCCGGATCGACGACCCCATGCTGGCGCAGCGCGCCGGCAAGTCGCCCAGACAGGGCCGCGACGCCCTCGCCGAAGCGGACTCGCGAGACGGGATCGAGCCGAGCGAGATCGCCCGACAGCGCGGGCAAGGGGCAACCGTGCTCGCGCGCGTCGCGATGCTGTGGCGACAGATAGAAATCGACATATGCCAGCAACGCGGCCCGGGGGTCCGCATCGGTGGCGGTGCGATCGAAGCGACGGCGCGCGCTTTCGAACATCGTCTCGATCGCGGCCGCCACCAGGGCCTCCTTCGATGCAAAATGCGCATAGAAGCCGCCATGGGTGAGGCCGGCCCGCGCCATGATGCCCGCGACTGCAACGCCGCCCGGCCCCTTGGCCCGGATTTCGCGAGCCGCTTCCTTCAGGACGCGTTGCCGCGTCTCGCCCTTGTGATCGCTGTCGTACCGCATGGCCTTGCCGAGCTCCTTTATATGACGCATATAATATAATGGTTGCCAAGGACAAGTACCCATGCCGGACTCCCCTTCGTCGAGCGCGCCGATCAACCCGATGGCGCTGCCGGACCAACGCAAGTTCCTGATTTTCGGCGTGATGGCGTTCGGCCAGTTCATGGCGCTGATCGATATCCAGATCGTCGCCGCATCGCTGAACGAGGTTCAGGCCGGGTTGTCGGCGGGCCCCGACGAGATCAGCTGGGTGCAAACCGCCTATCTGATGGCCGAGCTGGTCATGATCCCCTTCGCTGCCTTCCTCGCGCAATCGCTGTCGACCCGGTGGCTGTTCGCGCTGTCCGCCGGGTTGTTCACGTTATCCAGCGCGTTGTGCGGCCTCGCCTGGAGCATCGAATCGATGATCGCCTTCCGCGCGCTCCAGGGGTTCGTCGGCGGCGCGATGGTTCCAACGGTATTCGCGACTGGCTTTGCGATGTTCTCGGGCAAGCAGCGTGCCATGATCCCGGCGATCCTCGGCATGGTCTCGGTCCTCGCGCCCACGCTCGGGCCGACGCTCGGCGGCTGGATCACGGACGCGGCAGGCTGGCGCTGGGTCTTCTACGTCAACGTCCTGCCGGGCACCCTCGTCACGCTGCTCGCGCTCGCGGTCATCAAGGTCGATCGCGCCGACCTGCCGATGCTCAGGCGGATCGACTGGGTGCATCTGGGCGCGATGGCCGTGTTCCTCGCCGGCCTCGAATATGTGCTGGAGGAAGGACCGAAGAACGACTGGTTCGGTGACACCGGCATTGCCGCAGCGGCGTGGATCGCCCTGGTCGCGTTCCTGCTGTTTCTCGAACGGTCGCTCCGGTCGAGCAGCCCGATCGTGAAGCTCAGTCCGTTCCGGAAACCCACTTTCATCTTTGCCTGCATCTTCAACCTGGTGATCGGCTTCGGCCTGTACGCGGGCACCTATCTCGTCCCGCTCTTCCTTGGTCGGGTGCGCGGCTACAATGCCAACGAGATCGGCACGACGGTGTTCATCGCCGGTATTGTCCAGTTCTGCGGCGTACCGATCGCCGCCGCCCTGTCGCAGCGCGTCGACCAGCGTATCATCATCACCGTCGGGCTCAGCCTGTTCGCAGCGGGCCTGTGGCTGTTCTCCTACATGACGCCCGAATGGGGCTTCGCGGCCCTGCTCCTGCCGCAGGCAGTCCGGAGCTTTGCGATCATGCTGTGTATCGTTCCGAGCGTCAGCCTTGCGCTCAACGGCTTCGAAGGACCAGAGCTGCGCTACGCTTCGGGCCTGTTCAACCTGATGCGCAACCTCGGCGGGGCGATCGGCATCGCGCTTGTCACAACCTGGCTGCAGGATGTGACCCGGTTCCACGCGTTACGCCTGAGCGAGAGCCTCGGCGCCTCCACGAGGATCGCGACCGACACGCTCCGGCAGCTTTCGCACATGATACAGGCGCTCACGCCCGATCCGGCGCGCGCGATGCTGATCGCGGAATCCGTAATGGGGAGAGTGGTTGCGCGCGCCGCGCTCACGCTTGCCTTCAACGACGTATTCCGGATCATGGCGTGGCTGTTCATCGCCGCTCTGGTCATGGTTCCCTTCTGCCGCCCGCCCCCACAGGCGGCGACGGGGCCGATCGAAGCGCATTAGCAGGGGCCGGCGGGGACCCACCCGCCTTGCGTGGACCTCTCAGGCTAGCGCTTATGGTTTCGATCGCGCCGATGCAGGCCAGTCCTGGGACAGCTTCGCGACATGTGTCGATGAGGCCAAGGGAACAATTGACTCCCCCACAGTCGGCGCAGCCTATCAATGCCGTACATCGCGCCAAGGTCTTTCCGCGGCAGCACCGCGATTTCGATCCGCCGATCGGGCTACACACCACACCTCTCATGTTACCGTAACTATACGGAGACGATTGCCAGGCAATGCGCGTATAAGGCCACATGGAGTGATCGGTGCGTGACACATTTGCTGAAAGCGAATGTCGCCACAAGCCATGGGGCGGGACACGATGTGAGCAGCGCGGAGACCGCTCAGTTCGAGACACTGGTAAAGGTGAGGAAGGTCCCGGGGGCGCTGCTTTCGCTCGCCGGCGCGTTCGCCTTTGCCGGCTTGAGCGGCTGGATTTTCGGTAATGATAGCCTGAAGACGTTCGGCTTTCCGGGGTTCCCGGTCAGGCCTTGGGCGGCCATCGGTTACATCTTCGCTGCCGCCGCTGCCGCAGCGGCGATATGGGACAAGCGCCGGCTGTCGATCTGGCTCGTCATGGTGCCGACCGCAATCGCACTATGGACGCTGGCCCGGCATATCGGCCTGGTAACGCTGGAGTTGCCCCGGCCATTTTTCCCCAACCAGCTCGCTGCCATGGGCATTTCGAACCCGGCCCTTCCCGCCGTAGGCGCCGCGCTCTCTTTCCTCCTGCTGGCCGGCGCGGTCATCCTGTTGCCGCAGAGATCCCGCAGGATCGACGATCCCAGCATCCTTCTCGCCGGCAGCGCGCTGTTGCTCGGCATCGCGGGCGCGATCATCCCGATCGTCACGCCGCCCAACACCGATAACTCATTCGGCTCCGTAAGTGCCTTGCCGGCATGCCTGAGCGATATCGCGATCGCGATCGCCTTGCTCGTGCCGCGCTGCAGGAAAGGTTGGGAATCGCTTCTCTCTGCGGGCGGCAGCGAATGGCTTGCCTATCGGAAAGTGATCCCCGCGATCCTGGTACTGCCCGTCCTCCCCTCGCTGGTGGAATCCTGGGTTGTGCAGCACCAGCACCTTCCCCCAGTGGCCGCCGAGATTATCGCCGTTACCGGGAACATCCTGATCGTCGCCGGATTGATCGCCTGGACCATGTCCCGGGTCCTCGCCCAGCAGGGAGAGGTCTTTTACCTCGCGCGAGCGCTGGATACCGCGAACGTCGCCCTGACCGATGCGGAAGGAACCATCACTCACTGGTCGACCGGCTGCGAGCGACTCTATGGATATACCAAGGAGCAGGCGATCGGCGCGCGGAAATATGAACTGCTCAACTCACGCTGCGAAAGCGCGGCAGGACTCGGCTATTTGCCACCCGGGCCGGAGAACGAGATAGAGCTTATCGAACGCCGCTCCGACGGATCCGAGATCAGCGTCCTGGAGCGGCGACAATTCGTGGAAACGCCCGGCCGGGCGCCGATGTTCGTGCTCAAGTTGCTGGACATCACCAAGCGGGTGCGCGCGGAGGCGGCTCTCCGCGTGAGCGAGGAACGCCTCGCCCTTGCAACGGCGGCCCATGAGGTCGGGGTCTTCGAGTGGAATATCGGCACGGGCAGGATCGACTGGTCTCCCGGCGCGGAAGAACGGCTGGGAGTCGAACCGGGGGCAATTCGGGATTTCGAACGCTGGCGCGCGCTCATAGCGCCCGACGATGTCAGGCGCATGCTCGATTCCGTTGCCGAGACGGTCGCCTCCCACGCCGAGAAGTTCAGCTTTCGCTACCATATCCAGCCGCCTTCCGGCATCCGGCGCGCGATCGAGGGCTCGGCGCGCTGCTTCTACGACACGGATGGCCAGTTGATCCGAACGGTGGGCGTGTGGCTGGATACGACCGAGCGGGATGAGCAGGAAGCGGCGCTGCGCGCGCGCGAGGCCCAGTTGCGCTCGATCCTCGAGACCGTGCCAGAGGCGATGGTCATCATCGACGAGAAGGGCATCATCCATAGTTTCAGCGCAACCGCGGAACGCGTCTGGGGGTACCGCGCAGCAGAAGTAGTCGGCAGAAACTTCACGATGCTCGCCTCCGAGGACGAAGGCGCGCGCTACGCCGCAGCCTTGCGACGCTATATCGAGACCGGTGAGACCACGGCACTCGGCCGAACCGTGCCGGGAACCGGGCGGACAAAGGACGGCAGGATATTTCCTGCCGAAATCCGCGTCGGCGTGGCCCGGACGGGCGGTGACCTGCGGATCACGATGTTCTTCAGCGACATCTCCGAGCGCCTGATCGCCGAAGAGCGCGCGAGCGATCTCAACGCCGAACTCGCGCACCTCTCCCGCCAGGGCGCGATGAGCGAGTTGGCGGCGGACCTGGCCCATGAACTCAACCAGCCCCTGACGGCCGTATCGAACCTGCTCGCCGCAGCGCGGATCATGACTGAACGCGGCGAGGATCCCGAGCGGGCGCTCGAATTGCTCCGCATGGGCGGTGAGCAGACGATCCGCGCCGGCGAAATCATCCGACGGATGCGCGAATTCGTCGCCAAACGCGACGTGGAGATGCGTTCCGAAATCCTCGACGACCTGACGCGCGATGCGGTCGATCTGGTCATGGTCGGGACCCGTCCATTCGACATCGATCTCGAATGCCACTTCGACCCCGCCGCGCACTGCGTCTTCGCCGACCGGGTCCAGGTCCAGCAGGTGATCGTCAACCTGGTTCGCAACGCGATCGAGGCACTGCGCGATCAGCCCCGCTCCAGGCGGCATGTCATCATCCGCACGCGCAAATTGGACGGGCCAGTGATCGAGGTGTCCGTCAGCGATAGCGGCTCCGGCCTGCCCGCCGATATTCTGGAGACGCTCTACTCGCGCTTTTCGTCGACCAAGGAGAAGTCCGGAATGGGCATCGGCCTCTCGATCTCTAGGCGCATCGTCGAAGCGCATGGCGGCACGCTTGCCGCCGAAAATCAACCCGGTGGCGGCGCCACCTTTCGATTCACCCTGCCAGCCGTGGAAGGCCATGAGGAAGAATGACGAGAAGTATCTATATCATCGACGACGATGACGCCGTCCGGGCATCCCTGCACAGCCTGTTGTCGGTGCGATCCGACCTGCTGATCCGCGGTTTCCGTTCGGGAGATCGCTTTCTTGAGGAACATGACGACCTCGACCCCGGCGTTCTCATGCTCGATTTCCACATGCCCGGCGCGACCGGGCTGGACGTCCTCGAGGCGATCCGCGACGACGGCGATAAATTCGTCTCGATCATTCTGACCGGCCAGGGCAACGTCGCACTGGCGGTTCAGGCGATGAAGACCGGCGCACTCGATTTCCTCGAAAAGCCGTATGAGGCCGAACAGTTGCTGGAAACTGTCGATACAGCCTTTTCCCGTCTCGAGGCAGACAGCGCGGAAGCAAGTCGCGCCGAGACGGCACGCGCCCAGATCGATGCCTTGTCACCGCGGGAACGAGACGTCCTCCGTGGGCTGATTGAAGGCCGCTCCAACAAGATCATTGCCTTCGAACTCGGAATCAGCCCGCGCACGGTCGAAGTCTATCGCTCCAACCTGATGGACAAGCTCAATGTGCGCAGCCTGTCCGAGGCGCTTCGGATCGCGTTTGCGGCGGGGATGTTTCCGCCGCCTTGAGCGCCGCCGCACGCTCGCCGCGCCAACGCGCGAGCTGATCGAGGATTGCGGCGGTCGGATCGCCCTTGTCGATGACGGAAACACCACTGCCCAGATCATGCCGCGGCCAGCTATCGGGCGCGAGGATGACAATCCCGCTCCATCGTCCCTCGTCCGCCATTCTTGCAACCCACCCCGCAGGCTGGTGCGCGACCATGTCGTCATCGACGATCAGGGCGATGTCATGCGCAACCGCGCGGCGCAGCGTCGCGGCACTGATGGTGGTCGCCGTGGTTACCGATACCCCCGCGATGCTCAGCCGCGCCGTGAGCGCGCCGCGAAGGCCTCTGTCCTGAACGACCAGAACGATGTTGTAACTTGCGGGCATTAGATAATCCTGGTCTTTTTCATGTGTTTCGCGAAGGAGCGCGCGGGTGTTTGGCGCGGCGCCTGCCGCATCGGGGTTGAGGGGGAGTGCCGGAGGGCCATTACCGCGCGCAGTTCAGAAGCTCGCGGTCATCGCCATATACCCATAATGCGTATCCCCCGTGACGGGTGCGTTCGGGGCCGCTTCGAGGAAATGCCCCTTCGCGAGCCAGGCGCCGCCGCCCTCCAGCCGCAGCCGCTTTGCCAACAGCCAGGTTCGCGCACGCGCCTCCAGTTGCATGCCGGCGAACGCGCCCGATCGGCCGCTCTTGTCGCGGACGCCGCTCGAGCCGAAGCTGTCGGTCGGCTGGGCAAGCCACGCGGCGCGGCCCTTCAGATAGAAATCGGTTTTCTTCGACGGCCTTGCGTCGAGCATCACGCCGACGGAAACCAGATTGGGCCGGTTGACGGCGCCATAGAGGCTGGTGGGTCCGAAATCGGGGCGCCCCGAGCCATAGAGCGGATCGAAGCGGCCATAGCGCGCACCCGGCCCATCGCCGCTGGCGAAATCGAGGACGGCGGCGACACGCGGCGTCCATCCCGATCCGACCGTGCCGCCGATTTCGGCATGGGCGAAGCTCGCCGCCACGGCCAGGTCGGTCAGATCGGAAGCAGCCGTCGTCGCCCGCACTCTGCCGCGTTGAATGGCGGCTTCCACTTCATAGTCGAGCATGCCGCCCGCCGGTGCGAGGAACAACCGACCGCCGAAAGTGCCGAGGCGTCGATTACGTGTCTGCGTCTCGGGGCCGTCCCGCTCCTGCAACCCGTATCCGTAGAGTTCGAGGGAGGCCTTCCCCAGGACACTCGACTTTGTCGCGCTGATCCCGAAGAACTGCCGCTCGGCTGTCGCGTGATCCCATTGGGCGCGTGCATGGCGGATGCCCGTCGAGTCGCCGGGGAGACGATCGAAGGGCATTGCCCAGAAAGCGACCACTCGGTTGCCTGCCTTGTCCTCCCAATCGAGATCGACGCCGAGATAGGAAGGCGGAGAATCACTGAAGTCGGGCCGGGCGATCAGCCGACCGCTCCCCTGGTCGAGCGTGAAGCGACCGAACGTGAGCGCGCCGCTTGCGCCGCGACCGACGACATGGCCCAGGTCAAGCGCCACATAGGCCTGCAGGGGCTCGAGCGCATTCACATCCGAAGTGCCGATGGTCGACACGCGGCTCTCGCCATAAGCCCGACTGTCGTCGAGTTCGCCGCCGACCCGGATCGCGCCGAAATCATATTCCGCGCTGACGAGCGTGCGCACCGAAACCACCATGTCGCTGACAGGCCCAACCGCTCGAAACTGGCCGTCGATCGCCTCGGCGCGAACCCGAATGCTTCCGGCAATCGTAAAGGCGTTGACCGGCTCTTCCTTTGCAGCCGCAGGCACGGGCGCGGCTGCCAACAGGATCACCGTCAAAACCCCCGGCACGAGATGGGCGCGCCGCGTCGAAATCAATGTCGCAGTGGCCATGGAACGCCTGCCTAGTCGCCTGTTAAGATCTGCATAATTATAGGATGACAAGTAAACGGCTTATGCGACCCGAGGCCCGGACAAACCCTTAAGTACGCCGATGCGCGGCCGCCCCGGGGGGGCGCCCGCGGCAAATCGCGCCCGCGCGCCGCCACGTCCGAAAGCGCTCTATAATGATCATGTTTGGTGCCGCGCGGGCGCCGATTTTCATGGGCGCCTCCGCGCTCGATTGGCAACGGAAGACATGATGCTGGAATTCGTCGACAACTGGCGCCTTTCGAAGAAGATGTTCGTCGCGTTTGTTTTCCTTGCCCTGCTCGTGACCGGGCTGGCGCTGAACGGGTTCCTGAGCACCCGGCGGCTTGACGCGACCGCCCAGGTGCATGTCACCCGCGACATCGCCGGGATGTCCATGCTGGCCGATGTGATCAGCGACATCAAGGAACAGCGGATCATCACCTACAGCTACTTCAATGCTGCGAATGCGGAAGATGCGGCCAAGCTCGAGAAGCGCATGAACGACAGCGAGAAGGCGCTCGCCCGACATATCCAGGCATATGGCAAGGTCGCCGGAGCAGATTTCCAGGGACAGGTTGCGACACTGGGCAATGTCTCGCGCCGACTGGCCGAGGTAAACGGGCAGATATTCGACCTGAAGCGTCAGGGTGACGTGGCAGCAACGCTCAAGCTGGTCAAAGGCGACGGCAAGACTCTATCACACGATGCCATCGAGGCAACCGAACATCTCCTGGCGATGACACGCGATCGTTCGGACAAAGCAGCCGCCAAGGGTGCCTATGAAGCGTCGCGGGACATTTCGCTCGCCGTCATTCTTGCGATCGTTGCGTTCGCCGGCCTCGCGGCCATCTGGCTGATGATCAATCGGACCCTCGCCAGGCCGATGGCCCTGCTCAGCGCTACGACGAAGACGCTTGCGGAGGGCGGCAATGCCGATGTTCCTTTTCGCGGACGCGGCGATGAACTTGGCGAGATCGCGCGGGCGGTCGAACAATTCCGAACCGCGGCGGTCGCGCGTGCCGAAGTCGATGCGAATCTTGCCGCCGAGCAGCAGATCGTGACCACGAGCCTGCAGGCAAGTCTCGAAGCGTTGACGACTGGCGACCTGACCGCAGACATCCTGGCTGATTTCCCGCCAGCCTATGCCGAGCTGAAGTCGAACTTCAACACGGCGCTGGCATCGCTGCGCGAACTGATCGGGTCGGTGATGGAAAGCACCTCGACCATCCGGACCGGCTCGGGCGAGATCGCCCAGGCCTCCGAGGACCTCGCCCGCCGCACGGAGAACAACGCGTCCAGCCTCGAGGAGACCACCGCCGCGATCACCCAGATGGACGGCCGCCTCAAGGCGACCGCCGCCGCCGCCAGCCGCACCGTGGAGCGCGCCGACGGCGCCATCACCACCGTCTCGGGCGGCCGTGCCGTCGCCGACGAAGCAGTGCAGGCGATGGGTCGCGTCTCGGAAAGCGCCAAGGGCATCGACAGCGTGATCGAGGGCCTCGACAAGATCGCCTTCCAGACCCGCGTGCTCGCGATGAACGCCGCCGTCGAGGCGGGCCGGGCCGGCGATGCCGGGCGCGGCTT
>CAISGR010000005.1 GCA_903884945.1 uncultured bacterium | reverse complement strand
CGGCCGTCGCGGATTACGCGCGCGCCTGCCTGCCGCGCGCAGGGAGCCACCGGTTGTGGCTGGACCGCGGTGCGATCGGCATAGATCGCTTCTACGCGCCGACGCACGCCGCGATCGTCCAGGCGCTGTCAGGACTCGGCTATGTCGACGGAGTCGACATGATCGCGCGCCTCTATCCCCATGGAGGCCATGACGAAGCGGCCTGGCGCGCGCGACTGGACGATGCGTTCGCTTTCCTCCTGGGGCCTTCGCGGGCGCGCGAGGCCTGCTGACCCAGCCATCGTCATGGCATGGCGGGGATCTTTTCGGGCCGCGGGTCGCGCGCCCAAAGGACACATGCCGCGGCCGCAAGCATCAGCACGCCGCACAGGGTGAGTACGTTGCGCGCGTCGCCGCCCAGCAGCGTGTTGAAATAAAGCGGCATGGTGGCGGCGTTGAGCAGCATCGGAGTGACGATCATCATATTGAAGATGCCCATATAAACGCCGGTCCGTTCGGGCGGGATGCTGTTCGACAGGATGATATAGGGGTTGCCCATGATGCTCGCCCAGCCCAGCCCGATGCCGATTGCGGGCAGGAACAGCCACGCCTTGTCCGATATGTGCGGTATGGCGAACATGCCGATCCCGGCCGCCACGAGGCAGGCCGAATGCGTCGCCGCCGCGCCCCACCGCCGTGCCAGCGGCACCATGGCCAGCGCTGCCACGAAGGCTACGCCATTGTAGAAGCCGCCAAGGACTCCGTTGTCGAGCACCGCCCGGCGAAAGCCCTCGGACAACGGATTGGTCTCGCCGTAAACCGAGCGGCTGATCGAATAGATCACGTAGTTCCAATAGGCGAACATGGCATACCACTGGAACAGGCTCATCAACGCCAGCTTGCGCATCGTCATCGGCATCGTGAGGATCGCGTCCCAGATCTCGCCCAGCGTTGCGCCGATCGACCGCGACTTGGCCGCGATGATCGCACGCGCATCCTCGCTCAACGGCAATTCGCGGACGCGAAGGATCGACCAGGCGATCGTCGTGAACGACAGCACCGCGCCGATCGTGAAGGCGGCGCGCGTAATGATCGGGATATTGTGGGAATCGACTGCGTTCACGTCGAAGCCGAGCGCGTTGACCATGAAGGTCGGCGCGAGATAGGCAAGCATTTGCCCGAGGCCGGTGAACGCGCTTTGGGACAGGAAGCCGAAGTTGCGCTGATCGTCGGACAGGCGGTCGCTGACATAGGCGCGGTACGGCTCCATCGTGATGTTGTTGCCGGCATCCAGGATCCACAGCGTGCACACCGCAGCAAGAATCGTGGGGCTGAGCGGCATGGCGAACAGCCCGATCGAGCACAGAATGGCGCCGAACAGGAAATAGGGCGTCCGACGGCCCCAGCGGGAGGCCGTCCGGTCGCTCATCGCGCCGATCAGGGGCTGGATCAACAACCCGGTCAGCGGCCCGGCAAGCTGCAGCAACGGTATGCTGGCTTCATCGGCCCCGAGATAGGAATAGATCGGCGCCATGTTCGATTGCTGCAATCCGAAGCTGAACTGCAGCCCGAGAAAGCCGAGGTTCATCTCGATGATCCGCAAAAGCGAGAGATGCGGCTTATGCGCGTTGGTCACGGCTGATCTCCAAGCGATGGTCTGGGTGCCCTCGGGCGTCATGTCGAGGCAAAGTGTTGGCCCAGCCAGGAGTCGAACAGTGCCGGCCATTGGCCGTTCGGCGCGTCTGCCGAACCCAGGCCGAAGCCGTGCCCGCCGCGCTCGAAGAAATGCGCCTCGGCAGGGACCCGGGCCGAACGCAATGCCGATAGCATCATGAAGCTGTTTTCAGGCGGGACTGCCGGATCGTCGAGCGCGTGCACGAGAAAGGCCGGCGGCGTGGCGGCGGTCACGTGCAATTCCGGTGAGCGCTGCGCGATCAGCGTTTCGCTTGGGGTCGGGCCGAGCAGTGATGCTGCGCTCTGCGGATTGGTATAGCGGGGGGTCAGGGTAATCACCGGATAGATCAGGCCGGCCGCCGACGGCCGCGGGTCGAGCGCATCGACGGCATCCCGTGGCGCATAGACCGGGTCGGCGAACCCCGTCGCCAGCGAAGCGGCCAGATGACCGCCCGCCGAATAGCCCAGTACCGCGACCTTGGCTTGATCGATGCTATATCGCGCCGCGTTCGCGCGAACGAGCCGGATCGCGCGCTGCGCGTCCTGCAGGGGAACGTTCCAGCGATTGCTCCAGCCTTCGCCGGGCAGCCGATAGGCGAGGACGAACACTGTGTATCCCAGCGCCGTCAATCGGTCTGCGGTATCGGCTCCCTCGTGGGTGCCCACCACGAAGCTGTAGGCGCCGCCCGGCATTAGCAACACGGCTCGCCGGTTGGCCAGGCGCGGGCGGAAGACGTGAAGTGTGGGCGAAGAGATGTTGCGCAGGAAGCCGGGCGGAGACTCCGCCGGGACTGGCAGGGCGCGGTATCCATGCTCCGGCGGCGCACCCTGCCAGAGCGACAGGGTTTCGGCGCTCCGCCAGCTCGCGGACAGCGGGCCGAGCGGCCCGGATGGCGCTGCCCGGGCTTGAGCTGCCGATATCTGCGGCAGCACGACGCCGGCTCCGGCCGCGGCGAGGATCGCGCGGCGGCTGATCCCGGGCGAAACGAGCCCCTCGGGCGAGGTGTCGATTCCGCACGTCTTGTCAGGCGGGCGCATCAGGGCCGCACCGCGATGGCGGCCTTGAGCGCGCTCTTCCAGGCGGCGGTAAATTCCCGCGAGACGCGGGCGGTGGGGACGACGAAATCGAAAGCATGATAGGCGCCCGGCGTCACATGAAGTTGCGTCGGCACGCCCGCCTCGATCAGCCGGCGTGCAAAGGCGATGTCCTCGTCAACGAACAGATCGATCGCCCCCACGCCGATAAAGGTCGGGGGCAGGCCGTTTAGATTCGCGACTCGTGCCGGCACTGCGTTGGGCGGCACCCGGTCCGAACCGGCGGGCACGCCCAGAAAGGCACTCCATCCGAAGGCGTTCGCCTCCGCCGACCAACCGATCCCGCCGATGTGCGGCGGGACGGGGCGCGTGCTGCCGGTCCGGTCGTCGAGCATCGGGTAAAGCAGAATCTGGCAGCAAATTGGAACCTCGCCGCGGTCTCGCGCGACAATCGCGAGCAGCGCGGCAAGCCCGCCTCCCGCACTTTCGCCCATGATCGCGATCCGCAGCGGATCGACCCCGAGTGCTGCGGCGTTGCGGTAAACCCATTCGAGCGCCCGATAATTATCTTCCACCGGCCCGGGATAGGGTGTCTCCGGCGAGAGGCGGTAATCCACATTGACGATGACGCAATCCAGTTCCGCAGCGACGGTCTGGCAAAACGACGTCATGTTCTGCGCACGGCCCGAGATCATGCCCCCGCCATGGATGTGCAGGATCGCGGGGCGGGCCGCGCCGCGCGGGTTTGCGCCGATCACCTGCACGGAGACGGCGGGTTCGCCGTGCGGAATCGGGATGTGACGCAGGTCGACCGCCGGGGCAGGTGGCGGCAGCGTCGCGGGCGCTACCCATGATGCACGCAGTGACGGCAACGCCTGTCGCGTCATCGCCGGCACGGGCTGCGCCAGCATCGCCTGCGCGGCCGCGCGCAATTCGGGATCGACGAATTTCAGCGGGTCGACTGCTCCGACCGCCGAGAGGGCTCTGGCGGCTGGCGCCAGGAGCAGGGTGGCCCCGATCGCCGACATGCCCTTGTACAGATCACGCCGCGTCAACATCATCGAACCTCTCCTCCGGTCGCTGCAGTCGGCATCTGCAATCGATTGTGCCTATCGGCTCTACAGGGCCGCTGCATGGACCGCAATCGTCCGCTTGCGGGGAAGCGCCCACGCAATCGACATATTCCGCCGGCTCCGGTGGCGTTGCGCCAACCGTACCACGCGGTATGTAACGGTATGCAACCGCCTCGGGTCAAAAGTGAAGAACGCGGCAAGGCCGCCGGACCGCTGAAAATGACCGACATCGCCAGGCTGGCCGGCGTCTCGACATCGACCGTCTCCCGCGCACTGGCCGAGAGCCCGCTGATCCCCGCAACGACCCGGCGCCAGATCCAGCAGATTGCGATCGATCACGGCTATGTCATCGATCAGCGCGGGCAGCGACTGCGGTCCAACCGCACCAGGACCATCTGCGTCGCGATTCCCCTTGGTCACGAAGCCGATCAGTTGATTTCGGATCCCTTCTTCCTCCAGTTGTTCGGGCATCTCGCCGACGAGATTTCAGCGCGCCATTATGACGTGTTGCTGTCCCGCGTCCCGGCGCCCACGCCCGGTTGGCTCTCGCGCCATGTCCAGTCTCAAAAGGCCGATGGCTATATCATCGTCGGCCAGAGCAACCAGCACGAAGAGATCAATGCCGCGGCCCGCGCGTTCCTGCCGCTTGTCGTCTGGGGCGCGCACCTGCCCGAACAGGTCTATTGCTCGGTCGGCTCGGACAATGTCGGCGGTGCGCGGGCGGCAGTCGATGCCTTGTTGCAGGCGGGAAGAAGGCGAATCGTCTTTCTCGGCGCGACCGCCTTGCCCGAGATTCAGATGCGCCTGCGCGGCTATACGAACGCGCTCGAGCGGGCGGGCATTGAGGTGGACCCGGATCTTGTCCAGCCTGCGCACTTCACGGGAGATACCGCTCTGGCCGCAGTACAGGGGCTGATCGCACGCGGCATCGCCTTCGACGGCATCTTTGCCGCATCCGACGTGATTGCACTCGGCGCGCTGCGCGCCTTGCAGACCAGTGGCGTGAGCGTGCCCAGGGATGTTTCCGTGATCGGGTTCGACGATCTCGACCTGGCGGAGCACGCGCATCCGCGACTGACCACCGTGCACCAGGATCTGAAGCATGGCGCCGCCGCGCTTGTCGAGTTCCTGTTCCGCCGGTTGGATGGAGAGGAAACCCCTTCGGCGACCTTGCCGGTTCGCATCGTCACCCGCGACTCGATCTGAAGCGAACCTTGCTTTCGGCGCCGTCGGGTTTCGCGGGCATGCGTTGCCGAAACCTGCCGCGAACGGCGTATGTCGTGCTGGCGCTGCCCCGACGGGCCGGCCTCGCTTCCGCCTGGGGAAAGCGAGGCCGGCGCAGGATCACTGAAAGTTCGCGCGGAACCGCAGGCCGATCGTTCGCGGCGTCGGACCGGATCCGGAGAGCGGACCCGTTGTGCCCAGGATCGTCGGGCCGCGTTCGTCGCTCAGATTATCGCCGACGAGCGCAAGCTCGTACGGCCCCTTGCGCACGCCCGCGGTCGCCGAGAACAGGCTGTAGGGATTGGCGAGGAGCCCGCTGGTCTGGAGCCGATCGCCCGAATGGCTCCACGCGATGTTGAAGAAGCCGTCCAGCGCCTCGCTCAGCTTGCCGTTGTACGACGCATCGATCCGCCAGTTGTGCGCGATCGTGTTCACGATACGGGTGCCCGGACGCAGATAGGGAAGCGCGGCCTGCACCGCTGCCGCGACGCGATCGAATTTACTGTCGTTGATGTTGCCGACGGCACCCAGGCTCAGTCCGTTGAGCGGTGTGCGCCAGTGAAGCTCGAAATCGATGCCCTTGGTCGTTGCGTCGCCGAAGTTGGAGAAGCCGCTGACGCTGGTGTTGATCGTCGGCGTGCTGGTCTGGAGGTCACGGAGCTTGGTGATATAGCCGTTGAGGCCCACCGTCAGCGTGCGATCGGACGAACGCCACTTGATGCCGATCTCGTAGTTGCGGGACCTTTCCGGCTTCAGCTGGGTGCCCGACGGAATGCCGGACTGGGTGAGCAGGTCGGCCTGGATCCGGGACTGGACGATCCCGGCGCGGAAGCCCGTCGCCGCAGTGATGAACGTCGTCAGGTTGTCGTTGGGCAGATAGGAGAGGTTGGCGCGCCACGTGGTGACCCCGGTGGTGTTCGAATTCCGAGTGGTCGAATCTTCGAAGGTGCGCTTGTCATGATAATAGCGCAGGCCCGCGAGCGGCACGAGCTTGCCGTCGAGCAGATCGTAGCTGACTTCGCCGAACACGGCCCAATTGCGCGTGATCGTGTTGTTGTCGGCGTTGATCGAGACAAATGGCGGAATGGACAGCTGGTTCGCCTGCGGCCCTTGCCCGTCCTGATAGGCGGCGCCCAGCAGCCAGTGGAAGGGGCCGGACGTCGTCGAGTTCAGCCGCAGTTCCTGGCTGAACATCTTGGGATAGAACTGGCTGGAGAAGAAGCCGGCGGGCGAAATCGGGATGTAGATCCCGAAATTGCCCTTCAGGTCGCTCGTCGCGCTGGTCAGCGAAAAGCTCTTGAAGTCCACGGTTGCCGAAAGGCTGTACAGCTTGAAGTCGCCATTGCCGAAGCTCGGCTGCGCCGCCGTGTTCTGGTAATAGGGCGGATCGACCGACGCCATGCCACCGAGAAATTGCTGGCGCGGACGGAAATGCCAATATTGGGCGCGGATCTTCACATTGTCGGCCGGCTTCAGTAGCGCGACGACGCGGATATCATCGTTCCGGACGACGTTCACATCCTTGCGGTCGGGCGTGCCGTCATAGGCGCCGTAATATTCGTCGGCCCAGCCTGGATTGTAGGAGTGGCCGCCGCTGACGCGGATCGCGAGCACATCCTTGATGATCGGAACCGAGATCGCGGCGGCGACCCCATAGTTCAGGCCGCCGGCGCCCCGGGTCTGCGAGCTTTCCGCCTCGCCGGCGAACTCGATCTTGGTGAGGTTGGGATCGCGGGTGTGGAAGACGAAGACGCCGCCTGACGAGCCCTGCCCGTACAGCGTGCCCTGCGGCCCTCGCAGCACCTCGACCCGGTCGATATCCAGGAACCGTACCGGTGGCGCGATGCCGAAATTGGTCACCACGAACGGAACATCGTCGAGATAATAGCCGATCGGCGAATCGCCATTGGCATTGCTGCCCCCGGCACCGCGCAGATTGTAGGAGCGCGACGCGACCGACTGGCGCTGTCCCTCGAGTGCGCCGGGCACCGCAGAGACGAGATCGTCGACCGAGCGGATGTTCCGCGCCTTCAACTCCTCGCCGCTGAAAGCCTGGATGGCGAGCGGCACTTTTTGCAGCGCCTGCGCACCGGACTTCTGCGCTGTGACGATGATGTCGGCCGGGGCCGAATCGCGATCGCCATTGGCTGGCTGGGCGTCGGTCGCGGGCGCGACCGTCCCGGTTCCGGTGTCGGGCGATGTCGACTGGGCGTGCGCCTGTCCGGCGAGTGTGCCGGTGGCGATCGCAAGCGCAGCCGTCACGCTGTGAAATTTCAGCATTGTCCCCTCCTCGTTCGTGCTTTTCAATCGATTGCGTATATCAACAATGGCCAAAAACCAAGGTGGGATGCGAGTCACTTTTTTCGCATCGTTGCAAATTTGCATCATTTGCGGCAATCGATTGCTAATCGCGGCGCAAGGGCTGATCCGGCGGCGCCGGCACGCGGATATAGCCGTCTCGCACTTGCCTTTGTCGGTCGAGACCGATTTTGCGCCGGTTGGGCGTACCGGAATGCGCGCCCGCGCTTGCCTTGCAGCGACCTGAAGCGTATTGCAGCAATCGATTGTAATCATAATCCATGGGAGAGGGGCGCTTGGCTCGATCGCAGCAGTCGCACGCGACTGGTCCGTCATTTCGGCTGACATCCGGCATTCTGGCGCTTGCCGCGATCGGCAGTCTCGCGTGCGCCGGCGCGATGCCCGGGGTTGCGGCCGCGAGAGCACCCGTCACTTCAGTGCCGAATAGCGCCGGCCTGAAAGTCGGCGCGGCCAGGGTCGACGTCACGCCCGAAGATGCCAGCTTGCCCAGGAATTTCCACGGGGTGCTCGATCGCCTTTATGCGCGCGCGATCGTTGTGGAGAGCGGCGGTACTCGTGCCGCGATGGTGACGGTGGACGCAGGTGCACTCCCGACACCGATCTGGGACCGGGTGAGCGCCCGTGCTGCACGCGAATTGCACATACCGGTCGATCACATGCTGTTGACGGCGACCCACACGCACAGCGTGCCGTTCGTCCGCGACGCGTCCTATGAGGACGAGATCTTCGAAGCGTTGCGCGAGGCAGCGGCTGCGCTTCAGCCTGCCCGGATGGCCTATGGTACCGGCGTTTCGTACATCAACGTCAACCGCAACATCATCGATCCGGTCAATCATCGCTGGTGGGAGGGCCCCAATTACGAGGGGCCGTCCGACAAGACGGTCGCCGTGGTGCGGTTCGAGACGCTGGCAGGCGATCCGATCGCGATCTACTATAATTATGGCGTGCATGCGGTGATCACCGGCACGCTCGATCTGGTCAGCGGCGACATCCCCGGCGCGACCTCGCGCTACATCGAGGAGTCGCTCGGCGGCGATGCGGTCGCGGTCTATTCGAACGGCGCGGCCGGCGACCAGAACCCGATCTATTTCCAGCAGACGTACGATCTGCGCGAGATTCGCATCAGGGACTATGCCGCCAAGGGCCAGGATATCAGCAATGCCATGCCGCCCGGTGGGGAGGGGATGGACCGCAGCAATCCGCGCGTCGTGATGCTGATGAACCAGCAGAAGCAGATGATCCTGTCCATGGGCCAGATGCTGGGCGAGGAAGTGCTGCACGTCTCTCGGGCCGGGCTGGAGCGTCCCGTGGCCATCGCGGCGATCGAGGGCGCGCAGGCCATCGTCACCTGCCCCGGACGCAAGCGGCTCGATCAGGGCCGCGCTGGCTATGCCGGCACCTATCAGGACGCCGACGCCGTCCCCATTCGCCTGAGCCTGCTGAGGATCGGCGATACGGTGATCGGTGGCGTCGATGCCGAAATCTTCACCACGATCGCGCAGCGTTTCAAGCGGGAATCGCCCTTGAAGCACACGATGATGACGACGTTGACGAACGGCGTCGCGCCATCGGGCTACATCCCGAATGACGCGGCGTTCGGTTACAACACCTTCGAAGTGGTATCGTCGCGGCTCAAACCTGGCTGTGCGGAGACGGCGATCGTCGACGGGCTGGTCGGCCTGATCGCAAAGACCGGATCCCCGGCGGGCAGATAGCGCTTGTACGGGCGTCCGGGCGATGGCGCGGACCGACTCGCGATGGCCCGATGGCGCCGGGGAGCCCGTCCACCGGCTATCTGCGGCGTCCGACGGTCACGCGCCGCCTCCGGCCGGCGCGATATGCGCGGCATAGAGGCGTCCCGCGCGCCAGAAGCATAATCCGGCCAGCAACGGCGTCACCGAAATCAGCAGAAGCGAATAGCGGATCGCATCATCCTCGAAGTGCGTCGCCAGCAGGTCGTTGAGCAGTCCGACCATGCTCGGACCGACGACATTGCCGATCAGGCTGGCGCCCAGCAGCACCACCGATATGCCCAAGGCGCGGCGGCGTTCCGAAACGATGTTCACCACCGCGGCGAAGATCGGCGCCTGATGGATCAGGGAGAAGAAGCTGCTCAGCGCAAATCCGCCCACCCAGGCCGAATAGCTGTTCCCGAGCAGGAACAGCGCCTCGGCCGGTCCGGCCAGCAGGCAGGCGATCGCGGGAATCCCGATGCGCCAGAAGATGCGGTCGCGCGGCAGGCGGTCGATCAACGCACCGCCGAGCAGGATGCCGACGATGCCGATCAGCCCGCGCGCCGGGCCGATGATGCCCGCCACTTCGCCGACCCCGAGCTTGTGGACGCGGACGAAGAAGGTCGGCGTCCAGGCGCCAGCCGCCCAGACATTGGCGCCCATCAGCGTGACGCCCAGGAAAATCCAGGTGAAACACCGGTTGCCGAACAGGGCTGCGAGGTCGTTGCCCAGCGACCGGGCAAGCGCCAGGCGTTGCGGGGGCGGAGAGAGGCGCCGCGGCTCGCCCACGGTCAGTATGAGCAACAGCGCCAGGAGGAGGCCGGGGATCCCCATCGCGACGAACATCGCGCGCCAGCCGTGATGCTGGGCAATCCAGCCGGCGATCGGGAAGAAGACGATATAGGACAATGAACTGGCCGTGCCGAAGATCGCGAGGGCGAGCGGACGGCGATCGGGCTTGAACAGGTCGGCGATGATCGAGTTCGACGGCGCCATGCCGCATGCCTCGCCCGCGCCCATCAGCAGCCTGACGGTCGCGAGTTGCCAGATATTGGCGACAATCCCGGTCAGCGCCGTCATCACGCTCCAGAAGGCAAGTCCTGCGGCAATGATGTTGCGCCGGTTGTAGCGGTCGGCAAGCCAGGCGATCGGGATGCCCAGGACGGAATAGAACAGGATGAACGCCAGCCCGGAGGCCAGTCCGAGCAGCGTGTCGGATGCGCCCATCTCGTGCTTGATCGCCGGCAGCGCCAGGCCGAGCAGCGAGCGATCGAGATAGTTGAACGTCGAGATCAGGGTAAGCAATGCCAGTGGCCAGGTCGCCGACCATGGCCAGGGACTGGCCTCGCCGGCGGGCTCCGGCTGGGGTGCGGCCCCGTCCGTCACAGGCGGGACGCCCGCGTTTCCTGGCAGGTGATGAATTCGAGCAGGGCGGGCGTTCCCGCCCTGGTCGCGGCGATCCCGCGCAGCAGCGCCGGCACGATCTCGTCGGGCGAGGTGATCCGCTCGCCATAGCCGCCAAGCGCACGCGCAAAGGCGGCATAGTCGCCGGATATGTCGGTGGCCCGGTAGCGCTCGGTCGCGACCGGCATGATCGGCAGCTCGATGGCCATCGCCGAGTTGTTGAGCAGGATCGAGAGGATCGGCAATCGCTCGCGCACCGCCGTTTCGAAATCCATGCCGGTGAAGCCGATCGCCGCATCGCCCCAGACATTGATGCACAGCTTGTCGGGATGGGCGAGCTTTGCTCCCATCGCCAAGCCAAGCCCATAGCCGAGCTGGGTCGTCTTGCCCCAGCCGATATAGCTGAGCGGCGTCACCGATTTCCAGAATGGCGTCAGCTGATCGCGCGGCGATCCCGCGTCATGCGTGATGATCGTCTCGGCCACGTCGACGGTGCGCTGCAATTCCCACAGGACGCGATAGGGGCTGAGCGGCGCCTCGTCGCACTCGAGCAGCGGCAACCATTGGCGCAGCCAGGCCGCTTCGACCTCGGCGATTTCCGCGGCGACCGCCTCGCACGGCCGGGGCGCATCGATCAGGGCCCGGCAGGCATCGACCAGCATTGCCAGCGTAAGCTTCGCGTCGCCGACCAGCGCGTCGATGCAGGGGACGCCCTTGTTGAGATCCGCCGGATCGAGCGTCGCATGGACGATCGGCACATGGGCCGGCATCGCAACGCCGAAGGCGGTCTCGGAAAAGCTGCAGCCGATCCCGAGGATAAGGTCGGCCCGATCGAGGAAATGGCGCAATTGTCCGGGAATGGCGGCGCCGCCCGAACCGAGCGCAAGCCGGTGTGTCTCGTCGAACGCGCTCTTGCCTTCCAGCGACGTCGATACCGGTGCCGCGAGCAGTTCTGCGAGCGCGCGCAGCTCGTCATAGCCGTCGGCCCAATGGACGCCCTGGCCGGCATGGATGACGAGCCGGCCGGCATCGACCAGAAGCCGTGCCACGCGCTTCACCGCCTCCGGGTCGGGTCCGCTGCGCGTGGTCACCACGGGCGTGTATTCGAGTGGGCCGGGCAGCGCCTCGTCGAGCACGTCCCACGGCATTTCCACCAGCGCGGGGCGCAGCCGCCCGTTGCGGAGTGCCGTAAAGGCCCGCCGCATGACGGCGGCGGTGTCTCCCGCCTGGTTGATGGGTTCGGCCGTCTTGGTGATGTCGCGCATGGAAATGCACGCATTGTAATTGTCGGGGACATGGGCGAGGCGCCGCGCATATCCCTGGGGCAGGACGAGCACGGGCACGCTTTCCGAATAGGCCTGTGCCACGCCGCCATAGGCGTTCTCGGTCCCCGGTCCGTGCTGCATGGCGAAGACGCCCATGCGGCGCCCGCGCGTCATGCGGGACAGCGCGTCCGCCATGTGCAGCCCGGTGCGCTCCTGCCGGACGATTACCGTTCTGATTCCGGCTGCCGCGGCCTGTTCGAGTACGGCGTTGCGCGGGTAGCCGAAAATGACGTCCACACCTTCGCGGCGGAGAATCTCCGCAATCGCTGTGCTGGTCTTCATGACGAGATGGCGTCGCCGGGGCCGAGCGGCCGTTCGCCGATCACCGTCGTGCGGATCAAATGGCGGCGCTCATATTTGAAATCATGCACGCCGCGGTGCAGCGTGAAGCGGTTGTCCCAGACGATCAGCGTATCCTTCCGCCACTTTACGCGGCAGTGATAGTGAAGATGCTGGGCAAGCCCCTGCAGGTAGTTCAGCAACGCACGGCTTTCATCCTCGGTCCAGCCGACGAAATGCTTGAAATAGGCGGTGTTGGCGTAGAGCGCCTTGCGTCCGGTCTCGGGATGCAGCCGTACCGCCGGATGCACGCTTTCGAGCAGGTCTTCGGTGAAGTCGTGGCTTTCGCGCAGGCGCAGCCGCTTCTCGGGCGCCAGCTTCTCGTTGTTGGACCAGATATTCTTGCCTGAATAGACCACCTGCAACCCGTCGACGAGCGCCTTCATCCCGTCCGAAAGACCTTCATAGACCAGATAGGCGTTGGAAAAGGCCGTGTCGCCGCCCCAGCGCGGCGCATCGATCGCGCGCATGATGATGCATTTGGGCGGCCGGGGCAGGAAGGAACTGTCGGTGTGGAAGTGCTCGAAGGAGGGGACGACGTTGACTGACTCATATGCCTCGCGCCGCACTTCCTGCATGTCGCGGTGGCCGGCGTAGATCGGCGCCTGGGGCAGTTCGGTCAGTTCGCCGAAATAGCGCGAGAAGTGCTTGTGCTGTTCCGGGGTGAGGTCCTGGTCGCGAAAGACGATGACCAGAAACTGCTCGAAGGCCTTCATGATTTCGCCAAGCGTTTCGTCGTCGAGTGGCTGGCGCAGGTCGACGCCTGTAATTTCGCAGCCGCACGCGCCCGTGATCGGCTCGACCCCGATGCGCTTGAATTCGGGCATCGGCAGGCCGGCGACCAGGGGGACCCCGATAACGGGATCGGGCTTGTCGAGGATCAGTGGGTCGGACACGAGATTTCCTTTGCTCAGGCCGCGGATAGTGCTGCGGTCACGTTGGGAGACGGCCCGCGGCGACCGTCTCCCGTCATTTGTCAGAACCGGCGTTTCACCGTCAGCGCCCAGGTGCGCGGTTCGCCCGGCGAGCCCTGGATCGAATTCGTCGAGCCGCGATTGTCGAAGATGTCGGTATAATAGAGCTTGTCGGTGAGATTGCGGATCTCGCCGGCGAGTTCCCAGTCGCCGCTGGCCGTCTTGTAGGAGAGCCTGGCATTGACGAGCGTTCGCCCGGGCACGAGGCCGAAGATATCGACGCCCCCGGTCGTCGCGTCGACATTGTTGGCGTTGCGGTTGAAGGCGTCCTCGTGATTGACGTCGAGGCGGGGTGTCAGCGTCCCGGCATTGCCGAGATCGATCTGATATTGTGCCCCGATATTCCATTGCCATGGCGAGACATAGACGCCCTTGTCCTCGAGGCCGATGCCGGCACTGGCCGCGAGCGCGCTGATCGAGGTGTATTTGAACGAGAGATAGGCAAGCGACGCGTCGATGGACAGGCCTTGGACCGGATGCAGCGTCAGCTCGGCCTCCGCGCCCTTGACGTCGGCCGTGCCGGCATTGAGCGGCAGTGCGCAGGGCGCCGCCGGCGCGCCGGTCAGCGGGCAACTCGAGACCGAAACGAGAATGTCGTTATACTTGTTGATGAACCCGGAGACGTTGAGGCGCACCTTGCGATCCAGGAAGTCGCTCTTGAAGCCGATTTCATAGGCGTTGAGCGTTTCGGGGTTGTGGGGCAGGGCCTGCGCCGGAAAGAAGGGGCGCGGGTTGATCCCGCCGCCCTTGAAGCCGGTCGAGAACTGGCCATAGGCCATGATGCTGTCGTTGAAGCGATACTGCGCGCCGAGGCGGTAATCCACCCGGTCGCCCGAGAAACTGCCCACCAGGCCGTTGAGCGCGGCGAGCGACGGCGGGACCGCACCGCCGGTGGACGACCCCGGGACGCCGGCGCGGCCGTAGATGAAGTCCTTTTTCTGGTTGGTGTAGCGAAGCCCGCCCAGCAAGGTGAGCGACGGGATGGGCGATAGTTCCGCGTTCGCGAACACCGCCTTGGTTTTCGCCGGGATCGAATCGTTCTCGATGAAATCGAGCGTCGTCAGCGTGATCCTGGCACTGTAGCGGCTCGTCTTGTCGAAATAATATCCGCCCACGGTGAGGTTGAGGATGTCGCCGACCTTTGCCGACAGGCGCACTTCCTGGCTGAACTGGTGGTTGTAGACCTGGTTCGCCTGCTGGGTCGGCGAGAAGGGCGAACCGTCGCTGGACGAATAGGTCCCGTCGAATTTCCGGTAGGCGGTAATTGAGGTGAGCTTGATGGAATCCGACAGGTCCGCGTTGATCGTGCCGGAAACGCCCCAGGTGTTGATCGCCGACTTCAGCGGCGCCTGCCACGCTGCCGTCCCGTCGCGCGGGGCCAGGTTGGTGTAGCTTTCGTAGCTGATGTACGGGCTGCTGCTGAACGTGTCCTGGGCATAGGAACCATAGGGCGAATAGCTGATGAACGGCGAGCCCGTCGCGGTGCCGTAGAGGTTGCCATTGAGGACATAGGCCGCCGCTGCGGGCGTTGCCACGCCCGTCAGCGCTGCGCCCGGCGCGGCGTTGCGGCCGACGTACAAGAGCGTCGTGGGGCCGACTTCGCTGCCGTCGCGTGTGATGTCGCCGACCAGATCGACCGTGAACCTCGACGAGGGCTGCCAGCGGAGCGCGAGTCGTCCGGCGACATATTCCTTCCCGCCTTCAGTGCCGAGCTTGCAGTTGCTGCTGGTCGCCGATGTCGGGACGGTGGAACCGGGATGCGTGCACGCATAGTCATAGCGCGTGATGTAGCCGTCCTTGCGAACGGCCGCGCCGGACACGCGGGCGAACAGCGTGTCATGGGCGAGCGTGATATTGGTCGCGGCCTTGAGTTCGACGTCGTTGTAGCTGCCATAGGTGATGGAAGCGAAGGCGTTGGGTGACCCATCGGGCTTCTTGGAATAGAGCTTGATGGCCCCGCCGATTGAATTCTGCCCGGAAAGCGTGCCTTGCGGACCACGCAGGATCTCGACGCGATCGAGGTCCACCAGGTTGAGCATCGAACCGTGCAGCGTCGGCAGGTAGACGTCGTCGACGTAGAGGCCGACGCCGGGTTCGAGCGCGAAGCTCGTGTCGCGCTGGCCGACGCCGCGGATAAAGGCGACCACGGCCGGGCCATAGGTCGCGGGCGCCTGCCGTAGCGTGACGTTGGGGGCCGAGCCGCCGAGATCGGCGAGGTTGGTCTGGCCGCGCTGTTCGAGGGTGTCGCCGGACAGGGCCGTGATGGCAATGGGCACGTCCTGCAGCTTTTGCGCGCGGAACTGGGCGGTCACGACGATCTCGTTGCCATCGGCTGGCTCGCTGGCCGGCTTTTCGGTCCTGTCCTGCGCCAGTGCTGGCGAAGCCAGGCAGATCGAACCGGCGAGCGCCATCAGCGACACGCTCGGGATGTGACGATAGGCTTTCAGCGGCATGGTAATCCTCCCCCTCGAGATTCGTCCGCCGTTGTGGCGTGACGTCGCGTCAAAAGGAGGTGTTGATCAATCAACTGTCAATGGGATTCCAGAAAATGAAAGAACAATTCCGAAATACGGAATTTCACGCACCGCCTCCACGCGGAGGCGACATCGTCAGCCAGCGATGGGATTCAGTTAGCTATGGGATATCGCCGCCAGCGCACTGAGCTTCATGGCCGCGTCGCGCACCGCGACGGATAGATCGTCTTCGAGATGCAGTTGATACCGGCTGGAGGGCATGGTCACCCCGATGCAGCCATAGATTTCGCGATCCACCCCGAAAATGGGGGCGGCAATCCCGGCAATGTCATAGCGCGGATCGAAATAGCGCGCGGTGCCCTCGTCGCGAATAGCCGCAAGTTCGGCGATCACCTCCTGTCGGGCAGATCTGGGGCGCCCGGTCAACGGGCCGACCCGCGCTTCGCGCAGGATCGCCTCGGTTTCGCTTGCGGGCAGATGGGCCAGGATGGCGCGCCCCAGCGAGCCCCATGGCAGTGATATCTCGCCGCCGCGGGCAACGGCGAACCGGAGCGGATGCGGCGTATCCGCGACATCGGCGATGATCGCCTTTCGTTGGGTAGGGCTATAGATGCACAGGACCGCCGTCTCGTGCCATTGCGCGACCAACGCATCCAGGAAGGGGCGGGCGACGCGCACCAGATCGAAGTTCGCAACGAGTTGCGAGGCGAGCCGGTGCAGTTCGCGCCCGGGACGATAGCTTTGCGCCAGTCCGCGTTCGACCAGTCCCGAGCGCACCAGCGCCTGCAGCAGGCGATGGACTGAACTAGGCGGCAGGCCCGCTCTGTCCGACAGGTCCCCCAGCGAAAACCGCGATGGTCCGCTCGCAATAAGCTTGAGGAGATAGGCGAGCCGGTCAGCGGCTCCGCGAGGGGGATTTGGCACGGGCAATTCTCTGAATATATCGGTGATAAATCAACTCTAAAGTTCGCTGGTCGGTGCGATCCGGCCAGACGATATCCAGTGATATGCTCTTCAGGGGCGGGTTCGGCCAATATGCCGGGCGGCGGCGCCGGCCATGGTGCTTCAGCCAGTGCAACCATCGCTCCGTAGCACGAAAACTCAGACAAATAGGATAGGGCGTGGTTGGCTAGGCGGGCAGAGTCGGCCGCGAACAATCCTTCTCCCAGCTTTCGAAACGTCACTTCCGCCCCGATACCGGTCGATAGCCTGGTTCTGCGCGCTGGTGGCAGAGTTGACTCGATCTGGAAATACACGGACAAATATGGATAGAAACTGGTCGGTCAGTGTCGGAAAGCGAGCGGCGGCCAAGGATCCGCATCGCTGTTCGATGGCGAGACGTGATGGGGAGAGCCTGAACATGAAGATTTTGCTCGGCTGGGGCGCAGCCCTGCTGCTCGGCGTCGCGAATCCTGCCGGCGCGCAGGTGACGACGAATGCGCCGCCTCCGGTGGCAGGCGCCCTTCCCGTCACGATCGAGCGCATCAAGGTCCATTCCCCGGCTATCCTGGGCAATCTTGAGGGCGAATCGGCTGATCGCGATGTGATTGTCGTGCTGCCGCCGAGCTATGCGAAAAATCCGCGGCGCCGATACCCGGTCGTCTACGCCCTGCACGGTTACTCGATCGGTGCCGGTCAATGGACCAAGGAAATTCATGTTCCCCAGACCGTGGAGGGTGGCTTCGCGAAGGGCGCAAAGGACATGATCCTGGTCTTTCCGGACAGTAAGACGATCCACAATGGTTCGATGTACTCGGGCTCGGCGACGACTGGCGATTTCGAGACCTTCGTCGCCCGCGATCTCGTCGGTTATATCGATGCGCATTACCGGACGCTGGCCGTACGGGAGAGCCGGGGGCTCGCCGGCCACTCGATGGGCGGCTACGGCACCAGCCGCATTGGCATGAAGCATCCCGACGTGTTCGGCGCGCTCTACATGATGAGCCCCTGCTGCCTTTCGGCCCGATCTGGCGGGCAGTTCGGCACGGAGGCAGCTGCCGCGCTGGCGGCGGTCAGGACACCGGAGGATTCCGCGAAACTGCCCTTCGCGCTGAGGGCGCAGCTCGCGAGCGCCGCCGCCTGGTCCCCCAATCCGAAAAATCCGCCGCTCTATCTCGATCTCCCGGTAAAGGACGGGGCCGTCCAGCCCGAGGTGCTGGCGAAATGGGCGGCCAATGCGCCGCTCTCGTTCGTCGACCAATATATCGGCAACCTGCGCCAATATCGTGCGATCGCGATCGACGTGGGGGACCGGGACGGCCTGCAGGTCGATGCCGAAAAGCTCCACAAGGTGCTCGACAGCTATGGGATCGCGAACGACTTTGAGATCTATCCGGGCGATCATACCAGCAACGTCGCGTTACGCTTCCAGGATCATGTGATCCCGTTCTTCAGCCAGCATCTGATGTTCGAAAAGAGGCGCTGACGCACCGCTTCGGCCGGGTCGGAGGGGGCGGCAGGCCACTCTCCCCTGATGCCGCATTGCATGCGCGGACCCATGGCGTAATCCGCCCGCCCTGCGTCTTTCAGGCTGCGGTTCTTGGCGTCTTGGCCAAAGCATGGATCCATTTTGTCTGAGTAATGCCGTGCGCCATCGCCGTGGCTGCTGATCCGTCCGGCGCGGTATTCAGCGGTGCGAAGGCCGTCCGCACCTGTACCCGTGCGAATCTACGGAAAGATGCGTGAACGCGCCATCTTGGTGCCAGTTTGTGACTGGAATCCTATATTGTCCGACTATATAATAAGGTCGCCCGCCATCGGATTCATCCGAGGAGACAGGGAAGCCATGGGGAGAGGAATGATGGCGGACGAACGAAAAAGAGCCGTGCTGCTCAATCGCCGCGCTGCCCTGATCGGGTCGGTATCGGCTGGGGCGGCGCTCGCATTGCCCGCAGAGGCTCTGGCATCCGACAGCGTCAAGACTGCGGCGCACACGGGGCCCGGCCGCTGCTCCACGCCGCGCTCGGCGGTGGCCAGGACACAATATGGCAAGGTCCGCGGCTATGTCGCCGGCGATGTCTTCACCTTCAAGGGCATTCCCTACGGCCAGGATACGGGGGGTGAGAACCGCTGGCTTCCGGCAAAGGCGCCGAAGCCGTGGACCGAGGAATATCCGGCGCTTGTCTATGGCGCCAACTGTCCACAGACGCTGCATAATTTTCGCGCGATCGAGCAGACGTTCCTTCAGGACTGGGACGATGGCTTCATGGGCGAGGACATGCTCAAGCTCAATGTCTGGACTCCCTCGCTGAGCGGTAGCCGGGCGGTAATGGTCTATTTCCACGGCGGCGGATACGCTTTCGGCTCGTCCTACGAACTGCCGTCCCACGAGGGCGCGCAAATGGCGCGTAACCACGATGTCGTGCAGGTTTCGGTCAATCACCGCCTTAACGCGCTCGGCTTCTTCGATGTGGCGGAGATTGGCGGCGCGGCCTATGAGGATTCAGTCAATGTCGGGATGACCGATCTTGTCGCTGCGTTGCAATGGGTGCGCGAGAACATCGCGCATTTCGGCGGCGATCCGAACAGGGTGATGATCTACGGCCAATCGGGTGGCGGGTCCAAGGTGACGACGCTCCTGGGCATACCGGCAGCTGCCGGGCTGATTCACCGCGCCGCAGTCCAGTCGGGCGGCGGCGGCAATATCCCGAGCGCCGAGCAGTCGCGTGATTTTTCCCGTCAGGTCGTCGCGGAACTGGGCATCGGGCCGAAAGATATCGGGGCGCTGCAGAAGATGGACTGGGCGAAGCTGGTGGAGACCGGAAACAGGGTGGCCGCCAGGATCAACGGCCCCGCGCGGGGCATTCCCGGCCCCGCGGCGTCGCCGCCAGCCGATCCGCGCGTGGGTTGGGGGCCGACGATGGATGGCCGGATCATCAACCTGCGCTCCTTCTTCGACGTTGCACCCGAGATCTCCCGGGACGTGCCGATGCTGATCGGCGCAGTCAGCGAGGAGGGCATGCGCTACAGTTCCAATCCAACGGAGGCGGAGTGGCGCAAGCAGCTTTCGGAGCAATTCGGTGCCGGGAAGGCCAGTGCACTGATCGACGCCATGAAGAAGGCGCATCCGGAGAAATCGATCCGAACCCTGTCCTATGGGGTTCAGGGCATCACCGGCCGGAACAATGTGCAGCGTATGGTGAAGCTGAAACATGATCAGCGCGCTGCCCCCGTCTATCAATATCACTTCCAGTGGCAGTCGCCGCAGCTCGATGGCGTGGCGGGCGCCTGGCACACGGCCGAGCTCGCCTTTTGCTTCGACAACACGAAGCGCTGCGAACAGGGGACGGGAGACACGGTCGAGGCCCGTGCGCTGGCGACAAGGATGGCGCGGGCCTGGGCCAATTTCGCGCGCACCGGCAACCCGAGCCAGCCTGGCCTCGCCTGGGCGCCAAGTGATCCCGTTCGGTGCCAGACGATGGTGTTCGACGATCGCTGCCGGATGGAGGACGATCCGGAAGGCGCGGTGCGCCGCATCCTGCTGAGCTGACGCACGCCGGAAATGAGAGGAATGCTATGAAACGTGCCTATGCCGCAGCCGCGATACTGATGCTCGCGGGGGCTGCCCCGCCGGCCTATGGCCAGGACTTCGATCCGATGGCGATCGCGGATGCCAATGCCGACGGCAGGGTGGACCTGACCGAAGCGACTGCCTTTTCAGCGACGGGATGGACTTTCGTGGACCAGTCCGGCGTCGGGAGGATAAAGCGAGAGACATTGCCTGACTTCATGCGGGCCTCTTTTGCCAGCGCAAAGACGGACTCTGAGGGGTATGTGACGAGGGAGGCATTTCTTGCGGCCGTCCCCGACCGGTTCAAGCTGGCTGACGCTAACGCGGACCATCTTTTGAATGACGATGAAATGCGGGCGTTCCTGGGAATGGGATGAAGGTGAGCCGAGCGCTGTCCGCCAGGCTTCAGCCCCGGAAGTTCCCTCGCCGGTCCATCTGCGGCCGATCTGGTGTGGTGGCCGTCGGCAATATTCCGTTCAGCCACTCCTGACGACGACGAGCCGTCGCCCTGCATCGTCGGCGTTGAAGCGACGCTTATCGCGGGCGATACGATATCGTCGCTTGCCCCATGGCGCGTACCGGAAGGAACAACCCCTTGCCGGTGACTGCCAGCCTGCCGTTCGCTACGCTGGTGACATCGGCGGAGAGCAGGAAGTCGCCTTGGCGCTTCGCGCCGATCGCCTTGCGGGCTGACCCGAGGACCTTGGCATAATCCGGGGCGAAGTCATGGCTCAGGCCCTGCGCGATGTCGTCCCGGATCGAGCTGTCCTTGAAAAGGGCGATCAGCAGATTGGTGATCTGGCTGTCGGTATCGGTCGCAATCGCCACGTCGCGTGCCCGAACCATCTGCGAGTTGGGCGCATTATAGGGAATGGCCGTCAGCCAGACCTCGCCTTTGGTCGCCAGATAGGAGCGATCCCGGGCCTTTGCCCTGGCGACGACCCCAATGGCGAGGCGGCCCGCCGTGGTGGCATAGACCGTGACCTTCCCGAACTCGACATCGACCGGGCCGATGCCGGCGAGCGTGATTCCCTTCTTCGCGCGCTTCAGCAGGGTGCGCCGAACGACTGGCTCGAGCTGCGCATAATCGGCGAGCACGGGGATGAAGAAATTGAGTCCGCGCTTGCCGATGGTGCTCGCCGGCGGCGGCAATGGCGTGGCGACCGGATCCGCCGGACGATCGCCGACAAAGGTCTCGGTGAGCGCGTCGGCGGAAAGGACGAGTTCGATCCGGCGCCGGTCGATATGATATCCTCCAAAGCCCAGGCTCTTGGGGGTCACGCGCATCCAGGCGGGCGGGCGTTCCCGGTTCAGCATGATCGAGGTAAAACCCTGTTCCCATGCGTCCGCGAGTTTTGCGCGCAATCTGAGCTTCGCCAGTTCGCGCGGCAGGCTTTGTTCGAGGCTCGCGATTACCGGCTTCAGGCGGGCATCCGCCTTGCTCGCGAACTCGATCCTGCGGCCCAGAAAGTCGATGCCCGGCGGTGACGTCCAGTCATAGCTGATCGAGACTTTCGCAGTGGGCGACCAGTCGCCCGTGATCGACAGCCGCGCGACCGCGTGGACGACGGCATCCCCGGTTGCGGTCTTGGATATGATTCCGCCGACATCTTGCGCGGCGATCGTCGCGTGGATCGGCATGGTGATCGTCAGCCGGTCGCCGCTCCCGCCAAGGACGAGGGCCCCGCGACGCACTTCGCCGACGACGCGACAGCCGAGATTGGGCAGGACCTTTACCTTCGCGATCCCGATATCCACGCGCTTGGCGGCGACACAGGTGTCGAGTTGCTTGTCGATGCGCCACAGCCGGCGCGGCGTCTGCTGTTCCAGCGCGCGCTGGAGATCATCGAGCGAGCCCGAGATCGGGACCACGATGGTCGAGGTCTGGAGCGGAAAATCCGGCGCGCTGTCCACCCTGGGCGGGGCGGGCGAGCGGACCGAATGGCTGCACCCGGTTGCGAGCATGGATAGCGCCGTCAGCACCAGGATTGACCGTAACACCCGCGCTCTCCCTCTTGCCTGCGACCTGGCGTGACGCGGGATCGACCCGTGTTACGCTTCTACGGTGACCAAGGTTCCATCGGCTGCCCGCCTGCGTTCCGGAACGGGCGTGGTGCCGGCGGCCCGCTCCTTGTCCCCAAGTGCCTCACCGGTCCCCGATCTTCCGTCTCGTGCCCGCGCGTACCCGCCGTGCCGCGGCGATCGGGGAGCCGCGTTGCTTGACTGTCTTCAGGCAGATGATCGTGGTCGATCGTTGCAGCCCGGGCAGCAGCGACAGGTTGTAGCGGAGCAGGTCGTCGAGATCGTCCACGTCGCTGCACACGACCTTCAGCACATAATCGGCTTCGCCCGCGGTCGTATGGCATTCGAGGATCGCCGGGTTTTCCAGCACTGCCTGTTCGAACTCGGCGCGGCGGGCGAAATCGATCATCACCTGGACCAGCGCCACGACGCCGAGACCGAGGCTGCGCAGGTCGAGCTCGACGCCATAGCCCTGGATGACGCCCGATCGCTCGAGCGCCTGGACGCGGTTCCAGCACGGCGTCTTCGACAGGCCGACCGTCTCGGCCAGCGTTCCGAACGATTGTCGTCCGTCGCGCTCCAGCGCTTCGAGCAGGGTGAGATCGATGGCATCCATGCTGTTGAATCTACTTCCCGGAGAACGTTCGTTCTGCAATCGTATCGCATCGGGTGCAATCAGGGAACAATGTTCGGCGCAAAGCTTGCTATCGTCCCGCGATGGAATCCAGAGAATCGCCCGAGCCCGCCCCGCCCCGTTCGGGCCCGACCTATGGCAGCTATCTGCGCCTGCCCGAGATCCTTGGAGCACAGTTCCCGCTCTCCGATGCACATGACGAGATGTTGTTCATCGTCATCCACCAGGCGTCCGAACTGTGGATCAAGCTGGCGCTGCACGAGCTGGAGGCTGCCCGCCAGTCGATCCGTGCTGACCGTGTTCCGCCCGCGCTGAAGATGATGGCGCGGGTCGGCCTGATCCAGCAGCAGCTGATCCAGTCCTGGGACGTGCTGTCGACGATCACCCCGGCGGATTATTCGAAGATGCGCGCGTCGCTGGGCGGGAGCTCGGGTTTCCAGTCGCATCAATACCGGCTGATGGAATTCATGCTGGGCAACAAGAATGCCCGGATGATCGATGTGCATGAGGGCGCGCCCGAGCTGCAGGCGCTGCTGCGCGACGCGCTGGCGCGGCCCAGCCTGTACGACGAGGCGATTGCGCTGCTGGCGCGGCGCGGGCTGAGCGTGCCGGCGGACGCGCTGGAGCGCGATTTCACCCAGCCCTATCAGGCGTCGCCCGGTGTCGAGGCAGCCTGGGCACGGATCTATGCCGATCCCGATCGCTATTGGGACCTGTACGATCTGGCCGAGAAGCTGGTCGATCTCGAAGGGCGCTTCCAGATCTGGCGGTTCGGGCACCTCAAGGCGATCGAGCGGATCATCGGCTTCAAGCGCGGCACCGGCGGCAGCGCGGGTGTTCCCTATCTCGCCGCCGTGATCAACCAGGTCTTCTTTCCCGAACTGCTCAATGTGCGGATCGTGCTGTGAACGGCGCGCCGACGCTCCCGGACGCGATCCGCGCTGCGGACGCCCTGGATCCACTGCGGCACCTGCGCGATCAGTTCGTGCTGCCCGATGGCATGATCTATCTCGACGGCAATTCGCTGGGCGCGCTGCCCCGGGCGACCGCGGCGCGGGTGGCGGCGGCGATTACGGACGAATGGGGCCGGGGCCTGATCACAAGTTGGAACGCGCATGACTGGATCGGCGCGCCGCAGCGGATCGGGGCGAAGATCGCCGGGCTGATCGGCGCCGGTCCGCGGGAAGTGGTCGTGGCCGATTCCACCTCCGTCAATCTGTTCAAGCTCCTCGCTGCGGCGTGCCGGCATCAGCGCGGGCGCAACAAGATCCTGTCCGAGCCGGGCAATTTCCCGACCGATCTCTATGTCGCCCAGGGTGTCGAGCGGTTGCTGCCCGAATGTCGGCTGGAGACCGTGCCGGTCGAGCGGCTGGCCGCCGCGATCGACGAGGACACCGCCGTCGTGCTGCTGACGCATGTCCACTACAAGACCGGACGCCGGCTCGACATGGCCGCGATCACTGCCGCCGCCCATGCGCGGGGTGCGCTCGTGCTGTGGGACCTGAGCCACAGCGTCGGCGCGATCGAGATCGATCTGAACGGGTGCGATGCCGATCTGGCGGTGGGCTGCGGCTACAAATATCTCAATGGCGGGCCCGGCGCACCCGCCTTCCTGTTCGTCGCCGAGCGGTTGCAGGGCGTGCTGCGATCGCCGCTCTCGGGCTGGATGGGGCATGCCCGCCCGTTCGACTTTGTCGACGGCTATGAGGCCGCGCCGGGCATCGACCGCTTCCTGTGCGGCACCCCGCCGATCCTCGCGATGGCGGCGCTTGAGAGCGGCGTGGACCTGATCGCGGGCGTCGATCGCGCGGCGATCACCGCCAAGGCGGCCGCGCTGAGCGACCTGTTCCTGCGCGAAGTCGAGCCGCTGTGCGCGACGCATGGCTTCACGCTGGTCACCCCGCGGCGCTTCGCCGAGCGCGGCAGCCATGTCTCGCTCGCGCATGATCATGCCTATGGCATCTGCCAGGCGCTGATCGCGCGCGGCGTGATCGGCGATTTCCGCGCGCCCGACATGGTCCGCTTCGGCTTCACCCCCCTCTACACCAGCTTCGCCGATGTCTGGAGGGCGGTCGCGATCCTCGGGGCGGTCATGGCGTCACGCGCCTGGGACGATCCGCGCTATCAGGTGCGCGAACGGGTCACCTGAGCGCGCCTCAGAAGATCAGCTTGCCGCCGACGATCGCGAGCGTGCCCGCCAGGATCGGGCGCAGGACGCGCTCGGAGACGCGCGTCGAGACCATGCTGCCGATCACGATGCCGGGAACCGACCCGATCAGCAGCGACGCGAGCAGGTGGAAATCGACCGATCCCATCACCCAGTGGCCGGCACCGGCGATCAGGGTCAGCGGCACGGCATGGGCGATATCGGAACCGACCAGGCGGTTCACCGGCAAATGCGGGTAGAGGACGAGCAGGGCAGTCATGCCGATCGCGCCGGCGCCGACCGAGGAAAGCGATACCAGCACGCCCAGCACTGCGCCGAGCACCACGGTCATGCGCGCGATCGTGCGTCCTTCGAGGCCGTCGACGCCGCCCGCGAAATAGGCGAGGATCTGGCGGCGGAACAGCATCGCGATCGCGGTCGCGATCAGGGCGATGCCGAGCATCACCGTGATGACGTGTTCGGTGCCCTCGAAACGCTTGCCGGCATAGCTGAGCAGCATGAGCGTCGCCACGGTGGCGGGCACGCTGCCGGTCGCGAGGCGCCGCACCACCTTCCAGTCGACCGTGCCGCTATAGCCATGCACCGCCGTGCCGACCGTCTTGGTCGCCGAGGCGTAGAGCAGGTCGGTGCCGACCGCCGTGACCGGGTGGAAGCCGAACGCCAGCACGAGCAGCGGCGTCATCAGCGAACCGCCGCCCACGCCGGTGAGGCCGACGAGAATGCCGACTGCCAGTCCCGCAAGCGAATAGAGCGGATTGATGTCGACCAGACTCACCTGCGATCCTCGTGGCAGCCGAAAGGCGCTGTCTGCGCTGAAACGCGCCCACGCCGCAAGAAACCTAAGCTTTTCGCGACCACTGTCTTTGTATCGCCGCGCGGTCGGCCGGGCGCGATTTTTCTCCTATCAACCCGATGGGAATTTTCCTATGGAGCGCCCCGGACACAACGGGCGCCGCCTGCGGGCGGCAATGAAGGTCGCGATGATGTCCTGACAACCACGGAGAACCGTCCATGAAGAAGTTCGCACTCTTGCCGCTCATTGCCGCCGCCACGCTGGGCCTCGCCGCCTGCGCCAAGCCCGCGCCGACGGACAATCAGGCCGCCGCGAACGAGGTCGCGCTGAACAGCGAAGCGCCGATCCTCGACACCAACGTCGTCGACGAGTCGGCCGCTCCCGGCAACGAGCTCGACAACGCGTCCGCGCCGGTTGACGCCGGAAACGCCGTCACGAATTGAGGTGAGGCGGCGCCCCGGCGCCCGGATCGCCGCCCGGCCGGATCACGGCATCGGGCAGGAAAGGCCGCGCACCACCGGGTGCCGCGGCCTTTTCTCTGTCGGCTCCGGCCCGTGCCCCGCGCGCGATGAAGCCCGGCTATCACGGCCGCAAGCGAAACTCTATATCCCATCAAAACAATCGGAATTAAAAGGGTGGGGCGTTGAATGCTCCCTGCACGAACGCAACCTTCGGCCCGGCGCTCTCGTGCCGGGCCGCCTTTCTTCCGGGGCGGGCGGCGCAGGCGAAGACCATTCTGGCGCATCGTGCCGGCATCGTGGATTGTATCGGGGCGGAATCGACATATGCTCTTCGGATCGGCGTGGTGACGAGCAAGCCCGAGGCGCCGGCCGCCACGCCCCTGGCCCCATTCCCGGGAGGATGCGCGATGCCGTCGGATGCCAGTGCCCCGTTCGTGCTGACCATTGTTCAGCCCGAAGCTGCCGCGCCCGCCCCGTTCGATCGCCTCCATGATCGCGCCGGCGCGCGGATCGAGCTCGATCTGCGGAGCGCGTCGCGCCGCAACCTGTGGGCCGTGCAGCTCGACGATGCCGTGCATCGTGCCGGCGCCCCCGCCGTGATCGTCGCGCACGGGATCGGCTGCCTGGCCGTCGCCTGGTGGGCGCGCCTGTCCCCGGCCTTCTACCTGTCCTCGGTAGCCGGCGCGCTGCTCGTCGCGCCGGGCTGTGGCGACGATCCCGAACAGGCGCCCGGCCTGCTCGCCAGCCCCAGGACGCTGCTGCCCTTCCCCACCATCGTCGTCGGCGCGCCCGACCGGATCGGCGACGGCGCCCATCTGCTGGCGCGGGCCTGGGGCAGCCAGTTCGTGCGGGGGACGTCGCTCGGCGCCTTCGGGCGGCGTGACGGCACCGCGGCATGGCTGCGCGGCGAACGCCTGCTCAGGAGCCTCTTCCTGGATCTGGTCGCCGAGGCGCCGGTCCGCGACGCGCGCGAGGCGTGCTACTCAGTCGAGCGATCGCTGCTGTCGAGCGGCTGAGCGCAGCCGCCCGGCGTCACGAACCGCGATGCCCGGCCTCGATCGCGGTCAGCGCGGCCACGATCGCCGCATCGTCCTCGGGCGCGATCGGGGCGTGATAGGCCGTCCGCATCTTCTCGACCGTCGCCTTCCATTTCGCCCCGAGCTGCGGCTGGTTCAGGATCATCTCGGCCGAGTGGCAGCCGGTGCAATTGTTCGCCACCAGTTCGCCCGCGGCGCCCTCCGGGAAGGCCGCCTTGTCGTCCGGCAGCGTCAGCGCCGCGGACTGGAGGACGATCCCGCCCTGGCGCACGGCCGGCGCCTGCCGCTGCGCGAGCGCGGCGCCCGCGAAGGTGAGCGCGGCAACGGCCAGCAGGCCGGTCGCGCGGTGCGCCGGGCGGCTCATGCCGCGCGCACCGTCACGGTCTCGATCGCATTGCGCATAAAGCCTCCGGGGTTCCAGATCGGTTCGAACGCCTGTGTCTCGCCCGCCGCGCTGGTACAACGTACCGCGAAGCCATGCTCGCCCGGTGCAAGGGCGGGCGTCACGGCATCCCAGGCGCGAAAGCCATATTTGCCCTGGTCCGGGCCCAGCCGCGCCGGCGTCCAGCTCTTGCCCCGGTCGGCCGAAAGCTCGACCCGCGCGACGCCCGAGGCGCCGCCCATCGCCAGCCCGCACAGCTCGAGCGGCGCCTGCGCCGTCACCCGCGCGCCATCGGCGATATTGGTGATGAAGGCGCGTGGCCCCATGCGGTTGATCGGCACGGTCGGGAAGCCCGTCGCGCCCGGCGCCACGCTGGCACCGGGCGTGGCCGGGATGCGATAGGCCTTTTCCATCCAGTAGCCGGTGTCCGGCGTCGCCAGCACCTCGATCCGGTCGAGCGCCTTCACCCAATAGGTCGAATACCAGCCCGGCACGATCAGGCGCAGCGGAAAGCCGTGCAGCATCGGCAATTGCGCACCGTTCATCTGGAAGGCGATCATCACCTCGCCGTCCATCGCATGCGCCAGGTCGAGCGACTTGGCGAAGATGGGCGCATCCGGCGGCGGCGTGTCGAGGCCGGAGAAGCGCACCTGCACTGCCCCGGGCGCGATCCCGGCGCGGTCGAGCACGTCCTTCAGCCGCACGCCGACCCACCGCGCATTGCCGATCGCGCCATTGCCCCATTGCGCGCCGGGCACGCGCGGTTCGAAATAGCCGCGCGAATTGCCCGAGCACTGGTTGATCGCGGCGAGCTCCACCCGCGGCATCGCCAGCAGCTCCGCCAGCGTCAGCCGGATCGGCTTCTTCACCGCGCCGAGCACGGAAAGACGGAAGCGGGCGACGTCCACCGCCGTCGGGATATCGGCATAATGCCAGCGCACGAAGAAGCGGTCGTTGGGCGTGAACACCTGGCCGTCGAACGCCGACATCGGCGTTTCGAGCAGGGGGGCGCGGCTGCGCTGCAGGATCATCGGCCCCTTGCCGGGAAAGTCGGTGACCAGCGGCCGCGCGCCATTGCCGCCCGGCAGGTGCAGGTCGACCAGCGCCTGTGCCCAGAGCGGGGCGGCCGCGAGCCCCGCGCCGCCGGCAGCCAGCAGCGAGAGCGCGCGGCGGCGCTCGATCCGGGCGGTCAGATCGATCATGCCGGTTTCCTCATGATGGAAGGTCGCTCAGCCGAGCGGCGCGTGCTCGATATGCGGCAGGACATGCCGGGCGAACAGATCGGCCTCGGCGGCATGGGGATAGCCGGAGAGAATGAAGGCTTCGATCCCCATGTCGCGATAGGCGTTGAGCTTGGCGAGCACCTGGTCGGGATCGCCCACGATCGCCGCGCCGCAGCCCGACCGCGCCCGGCCGACACCGGTCCACAAATGGGGTTCAGCATAGCCGTCATCGGCGGCGTTCTCGCGCAATGCGGCCTGCGCGGCAACACCTGCCGAAGCGGCATCGAGCGATTTCGCGCGAATTGCCGCACCCTCGGCCGCATCCAGCCTGGAGAGTAGCCGGTCGGCCGCGGCGCGCGCCGCCGCCTCGGTCTCGCGCACCACGACATGCGCGCGATAGCCGAAGCGCAGCGTGCGGCCATGCCTGGCGGCGCGCGCCTTCATGTCGGCAATGATCGCCGCCACGGTTTCCTGCCGGTCGGGCCACATCAGGAACACGTCGGCGCCCCTGGCCGCTGCCTCGCGCGCATCCTCGGAAAGCCCGCCGAAATAGAGCAGCGGCGCCTTGCCGGAGACGGTGCCGATCCGCGGCGGATCGATCTTCAGCTTCCAGAAGGTGCCGTCATGATCGAGCTGCTCGCCGTTCAGCAGCGTCCGCAGGATCTGCATCGCCTCGATCGTGCGGGCATAGCGCGGCGCCGAGCCGAGCTGCTCGCCCGGCATTTCCGACGAGATGATGTTGACGCGCAGCCGCCCGCCCAGCAGCCGGTCGATCGTCGCGATCTGGCGGGCGAGCTGCGGCGGCCAGGTCTCGCCGATCCGCACCGCCATCAGCAGCGCGAGGCGGCGCAGCATCGGCGCGATCGCCGCCGCAAAGGCGGTGGTGTCGATGCCCAGCGCATAGCCCGAGGGCAGCAGGATATTGTCGAAGCCACCGCTCTCCGCCTGCAGCACGATGTCGCGGCAATGTTCCCAGCTCGATTTGAGCCTGGCGTCGGGCACGCCGAGAAATTCGTAATCGTCGTCGCACAGCGCCGAAAACCAGCTGATCTCGCAGGGGGCGTGCGTCATGGCAGTCTCTCTCCTCGCGACGCGACCAGCACGTCGTACCAGCTCTGCCGCGTCCAGCGCGGCTTGAAGGCGTCGGCGATCTCGGCGATCCGCGATATATTCTGCGTGCCGACGATCGGGATCGGCCGGGCGGGATGCGCCATGATCCAGCCATAGGCCGCGGCCGCGCGCGAGACGCCTGCCGCTTCGGCCACCCGGTCGAGCGCCGCGGCGACGGCGCGGCTGCGCGCGTCCTGCGGATCGCCGATCCGCCCGCCGCCGAGCGGCGACCAGGCCAGCACCGCCACGTCGCGCTCCATCGCCAGGTCGAGCAGCCCGTCGGTGATCGGGGCAAGCTCCAGCGGGGAGAATTCGAGCTGCACGCTCGCCAGCGGGATCGTCAGCAGCGCGGCGAGCGCGCTGGTCTGCGCGATCGTGTAGTTGGACACGCCGATCGCGCGCACCTTGCCGGAAGCGACCATGTCCTCGAGCGTGCGCGCCACTTCCTGCGGATGCGCAAGCACGTCGGGACGATGGATCTGGTACAGGTCGACCTGCTCGACGCCGAGCCGGGTCAGCGAGGCCTCGAGCGCGCGGTGCAGATAGGCCGGGCTCGAATCATAGGGCAGGGGAGGCATGATGCCGCCCTTGGTCGCGAGGATCATCCGCGCGCGTAGCCCCGGCGCCTCGGCGAAGATCCGGCCGAGCAGCGCCTCGGCATCGCCGAACCCGCCCGTACCGTCGAAGCCATATATGTCAGCGGTATCATACAGCGTGACCCCGGCCGCCATGGCCGCCTCGATCAGCGCGCGACCCGCGGTGACGCCGGCGTGACCGAAGCGCCACATCCCCCAGGCAATCGGGCTTGCCGTCAATCCGCTCTTGCCGAGCGGCCGGGAATCCTGTGTAAGATGGATTTCAGACATCGCTGTCATACATAGAGGCGGGACGCGTGGGAGAGCAAGTACGTTATGGTCTGGTCGGCACCGGGATGATGGGTGTCGAGCATATCGAGAACCTGAAGATCACGCCGGGCGCGGTGGTCACCGCCCTGGCCGATCCGACCGAATCCTCGCTGGCCTGGGCGCGCGGTGCGCTGGGCGATGCCGCTGCGGCGGCGACTGCGTTCGACAGCGCCGAGGCTTTGGCGAAGAGCGGCCTGTGCGACGCGGTGATCGTCGCCTCGCCCAATTTCACGCACCGCGCCGTGCTCGAGCCGTTGTTCGACGCCGGCCTCCATATCCTGTGCGAAAAGCCGCTTGCCACTACCATGGCCGATGCGCGCTGGATCGTCGATCGGGCGTCACGGAGCGACCGCGTGTTCTGGACCGCGATGGAATATCGCTACATGCCGCCCGCGGCCGAGTTCATCGACGAGATCCATGCCGGGCGGATCGGCCGGCTGCAGATGCTGTCGATCCGCGAGCATCGCTTTCCCTTCCTGCCCAAGGTCGGCGACTGGAACCGGTTCAACCGCAACACCGGCGGCACGATGGTGGAGAAATGCGGCCATTTCTTCGATCTGATGCGCCTGATCGTCGGGGCCGAGGCAGTGCGGGTCTATTGCTCCGGCGCGATGGACGTGAATCATCTCGATGAAGCCTATCGGGGCGAGCGGCCCGACATCATCGACAACAGCTACACCACGGTCGATTTCGCCAATGGCGTGCGTGCCATGCTCGATCTCTCGATGTTCGCCGACGGCGCCGAGAACCAGGAGGAGATCGCCGCGGTCGGTGACAGGGCGCGGCTCGAAGTGCTGATCCCCGAAGGCGCGATCGTCTATTCGCCGCGCGTCGGCTTCCGCAACCCGAAGCGGGTCGAGCGCCGCGTGGTCGAGGTCGACGCAGCGGCGCTGGACGCCGGCAGCCATCACGGCTCGACCTTTTACGAGCACCGGAAGTTCAACGCCGCGGTGCGCGGGCAGGGCCCGGTCGAGGTCACTGCGCTGGACGGCCTGATGGCCGTCGCGATCGGCGCCGCCGCCGAACGCAGCGCGCGCGAGAAGCGCGTCGTCGAGATGAGCGAGATGGGAGTCTGACGAAGCTGCGCTTTGCCCGCATAAAGTCTGACAGCGCTGCCAAGGCGCCCGCAATGATAATATCCACCTAACGAGTGGGATTTAGAGGAGGGATCATGAACAAGGCAATCTACCTGTCCGGTGCGGCTGTGCTGGGCCTGGCTTTCGCATCGCCCGCCTGCGCGCAGGACAGCGGTACCACGGCGGCGCCCGCCGCCCGGTCGGACAATGGCGAGGATCGCGGCGACATCATCGTGACCGCGCAGAAGCGCGAGGAGAATCTGCAGAACGTCCCGGCCGCGATCAGCGTGGTCAGCGGTGCGCAGTTCGAGGCGCGGGGCGGCGTGAACATCCAGTCGCTGCAGCAACTCGTGCCCAGCCTGAATTTCAAGGACAGCCCGACGACGATCGATTCGTCGCTGTTCCTGCGCGGCGTCGGTACGATCAATTTCTCGATCGCGGCCGAACCGAGCGTCGGTTTCGTCGTCGATGGCGTCACCTATGCCCGCTCGGGCGAAGCGTTCGGGGATCTCTACGATGTCGAGCGGATCGAGGTGCTGCGCGGGCCGCAGGGCACGTTGTTCGGCAAGAATTCCTCGGCGGGCGTGATCAGCATCGTGACGAAGAAGCCCGGCGACACGCTGGCCGGCTATGTCGAGGCGACGGCCACCACCGACAGCGAATACAAGGCCAAGGCAGCGATCGATATCCCGCTCGGCGAGAATGTCTCGAGCCGCTTCATTGCGACCTATGACAATTATGCCGGCAATATCCGCAACCTGACGCTCAACCGGACGGTCAACGGGTATGAGCGCTACGGCGTGCGCGGCATGATCGTCGCCCGGCCGACCGACGCCCTGACCTTGACCCTGATCGGCGACTGGCGCCACACCAGCGCCGATTGCTGTGCCGAGATCATCGGCACCGCGCCGGCGGGGGCGCTGGCCGGGGCACTGGCCGGTGTCAGGCTCGCCGGCGACGAGACCCGTGAAATCCGCCAGAACACGCTGACCTATACGCGCGAGACGAGCTGGGGCGGTTCGCTTCAGGCCGATCTCGATGTCGGCTCGGCCGGCACGCTCACCTCGATCACGGCCTATCGCGACTATTGGAATTTCGGCAGCCGCGACGGTGATTTCATCGGCGGTGTCTATGCGATCAGCGGCGGCAACCAGCTCAACGACTACGGCCCGGAGCCCGCGACGACCTTCACGCAGGAAATCCGGCTCGCCTCGCCCGGCAACCAGACCTTCGAATATGTCCTGGGCGGCTTCTACTATGATGCCAAGGCGCAGCGGACCTTCCAGCGGGACGATATCGTCTGCTCGGCGACGACCCTGCCGGCGGAAGCGCCCGGGCTTGCCCCCTGCGCGGTCGGCTCCTCGACGCTCACCTTCCCGAGCGCCGTGGGGACCTTCGGATCGACCATCCGGAACGTCGCGGCCTATGGCAACCTGACCTTCCACGCGACTGACTGGCTGCGGCTGATCGCAGGCGGCCGCTACACGCATGACGAGGTGACCGCGTTCAACCGGCGGACGCCGGCCACCAATGGCGGCGGCCCGGGCCTCGCCAATGCCGGCGCCAACTACAATCTGAAGACCAGCCACAGCGATTTCTCCGGCCGCCTCGGCGTCCAGGCCGATCTGGCCCGGGGGCTGATGGGATACGCGACCTTCAGCCAGGGCTATAAGGGGCCCGCGTTCAACACCTTCTTCAACCAGAATGACGGGCAACTCGCGCCGATCCCGGCCGAGACCTCGAACGCCTATGAAGTCGGCGCCAAGTTCAAGACGGCGGATGGCAGCTTCACGCTCAACACTGCCCTGTTCTATGCCCAGTACAAGCATTTCCAGGCCAACAGCTTCGTCAATTTGAACGGATCGGTCGTGACGCAGCTCACCGATGCGGGCGACGTTTCGACCAAGGGCGTGGAAGTCGAATCGGTGATCCGTCCGGTGCGCAACGTCACCGTCACTGCGGGGATTGCCTATACCGATGCCCAGATCGACCGGTTCAACATCCCGGCAAATGCACCGGCCACCGCCACCACTCGCCGTGGCGAGCAATTGCCGCTCGCGCCCACCTGGAAGGGCAATATCGGCGCGACATGGAAGATCGAGACGGGCGGCTTCGCCAATCTCGAACTGGGCGGCAATATCTCGCTGACCAGCGATCAGGTGTCGTCGCTCCAGGCCGGCGGCACCGCGGCGGAAAAGCTCGTGCGCAATGCGATCACGATCGATGGCTACGCCTTGATCGACGCGAATATCGCACTGGTCGATCCCAAGGGCGTGTGGCGGGTGAATTTCGTCGGCCGCAACCTGACCGACCAGAGCTATGCGACGCTGATCACCTCGGGCGGGCCGGGCGGGAGCTATCGCTATCTGCTGCCGCGCGACGTGGATCGCTATTTCGGCGCTGTCGTCCGGTTCAACTACTGAGCGGAGGCTTGGGATCATGCGGTTCGAACAACAGGCGCGGGACTTTGCGGAACAGGGCTATGCCCTGTTCCCGGGGGCGCTGGCCGGTGAGGCGCTCGCTCTGCTGCGCGACGAATGCGATGCGTTCGTCGCGCGGGAGGATGCGCGGATGGATGCCCTGGGCGTCGATACGATCGGCATCAGCCATCGCGGCAAGCGCTATTTCGCGAATGAATGCCAGCGCGTGGCGCCGGTGCTGCGGCGGATGCTGTTCAGCGAAACGATGGCGGATGTCTGCCGGGCGACGCTCGGCGACACCGCCTATTTCTTCTTCGATCAATATGTCGTGAAGGGGCCGGAAGGCGGGCTGCCCTTCTCCTGGCATCAGGATTCAGGCTATGTCGTGGGCAATGGCGGTCCGGCCGATCACGCACCCTATGTCACGTGCTGGTGCCCGCTCGACGATGCGACGGTCGAGAATGGTACCGTGCGGCTGATACCGGGCAGTCACCGCAACGGGATCCTGCCGCATGACCGGCAGCCCGGCAGCAACGATCTGGTCGGCGCGCCGGCCGATGCCGAAGGGATCGTGGTCGAGGCGAAGGCGGGCGATATCGTCGCCTTTTCCAGCCTGCTGCTCCATGCGACGGGGGCCAATCGCACGGAGCGCCCGCGCCGCGTCTATCTTGCCCAATATACGTCCGAGGCGATGCTCAATCCCGGCACGAAGCAGCTGCGCCGCAACGCGATCCCGTTGCTGCAGGGTGGCGATCAGGTGACCCTTGGCTGATCGCTCGTGACGATGTCGGCGGCGGCTGGCTTGTCGCCGGCACGTCGGAACATGCTGTTCGTCCTGGCGATGTCGGCGACGCTGCTCAACCTGGTCGATCGGCAGATCATCGCGGTGCTCAAGCCCGTCATCGCGGCGGATCTGGGCTGGACCGACAATGATTACGGGACGCTCGCCGCCTGGTTCCAGGGCTCGGCCGCGGTCGCCTTCCTGTTTACCGGATTCGCGGTCGATCGGCTCGGCGCGAAATGGGCCAATCCCATCGGTGTCGCCCTGTGGAGCCTCGCCGCGATGGCGCACGCCTTCGCGCGCGGGTTCGGCACCTTCGTGCTGTGCCGCGTCGCGCTCGGCGCCACCGAGGCGATGGGCACGCCGGCGGCGATCAAGACGATTGCGGCGATCTTCCCGCCGTCGATGCGATCGTTCGGCTATGGCATCACCAACACGGTGGGCAGCCTCGGCGCGATCGCGGCGCCGCTCCTGATCCCCACCGTCGCGGCGCTGTGGGGGTGGCGGGCCGCCTTCCTCATCGGCGGCGGGCTTGGGCTGGTATGGGCCGCGCTGTGGCTGGTCGCGGCGCGCGGCGTCCGGTTCGCGGGCGATCGCGATCCCGCGGAGGCGCGCTGTGCGGCGCCGCGCGGCGGCAGCATCCTCGCCGACCGGCGGACCTGGGCGATCGCGATCGCCAAGTTCCTGTCGGATGCGACCTGGTGGCTCATGCTGTTCTGGATGCCCGACTTCTTTCATCGCAGCTTCGGGCTGGAGGGTGTCGCGCTCGGCGCGCCGCTGGCGATCGCCTATGGCTGCAGCGCGCTCGGGTCGCTCGTCGCCGGTACCGTCGCCTCGCGGCTGATCCGCGCCGGACGCAGCATCGAGCGGGTCCGCAAGGGCTCGCTGCTGGTCGCGGCCCTGTTCGCCACCGTCCTGCCCTTTGCCGAGATGGCGCG
>CAISGR010000004.1 GCA_903884945.1 uncultured bacterium | reverse complement strand
CCTCGGCGCTGACGGAGGCCATGGGCATGCTCAACCACCATTTCGCAGCAGCCGCCTGATCGGCGCAGAGCGACAGCCTACCTCTGACTGCCGCCAATCTTTGCAACAGAGCCGTGTTCGGCATATTCGCCACGCTGGCTGAGTTCGAGCGAGACATGATCCGCGAGCGGACCATTGCCGGTCTGGCCGCCGCCCGCGCGCGGGGCCGCAAGGGCGGCCGCAAGTTCGCCCTCTCCAAGGCTCAGGTGCGTCTAGCCCAGGCGGCTATGGCCCAGCGCGACACGTCGGTTTCCGACCTCTGCAAGGAACTTGGGATCAAGCGTGTCACCCTCTACCGCTATGTCGGTCCCAAGGGCGAACTCAGGGACTACGGCAAGCGCGTCCTCGGCTTGGGAAAGGAATAGATGAAGGTGTTTGCCGAACGGAAGCAGCAATGGAGACACCGGTTTTCCATCGTGGCGGCCATGCTTTTGTTACCCAGTTGCAGTTGCTCGGAGGATATCCCGGACATTGATCCGGTCAGCATGGCGCAAGATGTTCGCGTCGATATTGGCGGCCAAAGCTTTATTCTGCCGCGCGTCGCCTTTCATCGACCATGGCGCGATAGTGAGAGAGGATATCTTGAATCACCCCCGTTTGACGGCTTTACGGTTTGGATCGGCGTGTATGGGCCCACAGGAGAACTGCTCAAGTCGCGTGAAATATGTCCGCTACTGACCAGGCAATGGTCGCGCTCGATCTGCGAAAGTGCTTACACGCCGCTGTATCGAAGCCTTCCTCGTGAAATTGCGTTGCTCAAACCCGAAGCGTTATCAGTCTATCGCCACACGGGATTGGCCGGCTCCGGCCAAACAAAATATGATGTGGTTTCGAAAATTCACTTTGACCGGGACCGCGCCAACCGCGCCTGTTCGGATCCCGATCCGAGCGGCCATCGCTTCTGTAGCGCCGGTATCGGGTTGGAAAACGGGTTGATCGCTCTGTGGGATGCTGGCGAACATCCAGACGACGATGCCCGTATAGGTCAGATGGTGCAGAGTTTTGTGGACAAGGCCATTGGCCCGAGGGAGGATTTCGAGGCATTGGAACGTGAAGCGGTAATGCTACGAGATCCGCGCGCGCCCTGCATCGGCTACGAGCCATATGATAGGCAAACTATGGAACGTGTCCGCAACTATGCAAGCCTGAAGCCTTGCCCACTTGGCTCCTGAGTTCCCGCGTGGGCACCCTTAGACCCAATGACCGTCATTCGCCTCGCGCTTCGAGGCAGGTGGGGCGTAAGCTCAGCTTGTCAGGAAGGAGAAGGACAATGTCGATCAGCAAGTTTGTCGGTCTCGATGTCCATAAAGAGACGATTGCAGTTGCGCTCGCCGATGACGGTCGGACTGGAGAAATCCGGTTCTACGGGACCATACCCAACACGCAGGATTCGATCCGGCGTCTGGTGGCCCGACTGAGCAGCCCGGATGTCGCGCTGCATTTCTGTTATGAAGCAGGCGGCTGTGGCTACGGAATTCATCGTCAGTTAGTCGATCTGGGGGCGGAATGTAGCGTGATTGCGCCATCGGTCATGCCGCGCAAACCTGCGGACCGGATAAAGACCGACCGACGTGACGCGATGACGCTCGCCCGATTGCTACGGTCTGGTGAATTGACGGCGATCTGGGTCCCGGACGAGGCACACGAGGCTATCCGTGATCTGATTCGTGGGCGACGCCAGGCGAAACACGATTTGGTTGCTGGCCGGCAGATGTTGTTGAGCTTCCTTCTGCGCCATGGGCGCAAGTTCGCCGGTCGATCCAATTGGACCAAGGCGCACTGGCGCTGGCTCGGTGAGCAGGCGTTTGATGCACCTCACCAGCAATTCGTATTCGGCGAGAGCATCCGCCGGATCGAGGAAGCACAGCAGCGCTGCGACCGACTGGATGCAATGCTGGTGGAGGCATTGCCCTATTGGTCGCTGGCGCCGTTGGTTCAGGCTCTGCAGGCCTTGCGGGGTGTCGGCTTGATTGTCGCCGCCACCTTAGTTGCAGAAATAGGCGACCTTGGTCGGTTCGATACCCCAAAACAGCTCATGGGTTGGCTGGGGCTGGTCCCGTCTGAAGCGTCGAGTGGTGCCCGGACGCGCCGAGGCGCAATAACGAAGACCGGCAACCGCGAAGCGCGAGCAATGTTGGTGGAGGCGGCCTGGTCCTATCGACTGCCAGCGCGGGAAGAACGCCGCTATCGAGCCCGGGTCGAGGGACTGCCGGATGAAGTCAAAGCCATCGCCTGGAAAGCACAAGTCCGACTGTGCCAGCGCTACCGGATGTTGGCTGCGTCCGGGAAGCCCTTGCCGAAGGTCATCACGGCGATCGCTCGCGAATTGGTGGGATTTGTCTGGGACATCGGGCGACGTATGCAGCCCGCATGACGACGGCATCTCAAGTTATTGGACCTGATGGGCGTGCCGCGAAGACCAGGCAAGATGGGTAACCCTCGGCGTACGTTGGGGCAGGTTTCGACCGATGCCCGTGCTTAGAGAGAGGAAGGCCCACGACGGAAATGGGAAATGCGGTAGTCAATCCGCGGATGAGAGCATGATCAATCGTCGTCGATCGGCTCGCGGCACACCCATCAGGTGCATCATCAGTTTCAATTACACCGGACCTCAGTTTTGGTGTAGGTTCTGTGCGGCTCCGCTTCCAAAATGACGGTCATGAGAGCGTAGGATTTCGCCCTCTCCCGCAAACGCGCCCATCATGGGCGCGCACGGGGACGCCCTTCGGCCAGCATCACCTCAGGCGATGCTGGTTGCGAGGCTGCGCGAACGGATCGAGCAGCGTTTCCGCCTGCGTGAGCCGATCGAGGAGCATGCCCGCGCGTTGGGAATTTCGTCGCGACGTCTTCGCGCAGCCTGCGAGGCCGTGGTACATCAGTCACCCGGGGACATGCTCGACGAGCGCAGCGTGCTAGAGGCGCAGCGCGCGCTGATCTACGGCAACCTGTCGATCGCGGAGATTGGCTACGCGCTGGGCTTCGCAGACCCGGCCTATTTCAGCCGGTTCTTCAGGCAACGCGTGGGCCTGCCGCCGCTGGCATTTCGCGCTCAATCGCACTCCACGAAATAATCTCAGCGCTGATGCTCCACGCCGTCTTTCTTAATCCCGCTTTTCCAATGTCGCACCCTCATTGTTTATGGGGGCCAACCTACGACTGTGTGTACGTGCGGCAAAAAGGTCATACCAATCGCTCGGTTGCTCACGAACCGATTTAACCGCCGCATTGCCGATCCGATGACGCAGAACCGTTCGCTCCAAGTCTGGAGCGCCGGCTGCATCGCCCGGGATGCCGGTAGAAAAACAATTAGGAGATGTTTCTTGATCCGTTATTTCGCGTTCGCCACGCTGTCGTGCGCCGTCTTCCCTCAGGCCGCAGCAGCGCAATCGTATCCCGAACCGTTGCCGCCAGCGTCACCCGTCGCCATCCTGGTTGACACGAGCGCGATCCCTGACGAGCCCGTCTAGAATAGGGTTGGAGACCGGGATAGTCGATTTCTCATTCATCAACACTTTGGGGCACGAGGTTGGGCGACACCCTTCCCAAAATGTCCGACACGCTCCTGCGGGGCGCCGGCGGCGTCCGCTCCACCCTTCAGCTGGAGAAGACAGGCGGCAAACGCGGCCTTGGGACGCTGTGCATCGGCGTCGGCATGGGCTCCGCCCGTGTGGTCGAACGGGTATGATGATCGCCGCGCAATGTGTCGGCACCGCCCTGCCTGCGCTGATCAGCCTATCGCCTCTTTGTGACCTAGCGCTGTTGATTCGCCGAGAGGAAAAGCCGAATTCACCGCAGCGTTTGCGCATCTGCTCGCGATCCTCGAACGCCGAAACGTCTCGACGTGAGCTGGCGCTTCGAGCGCAAGAATGCGCTACGTAGCGATGCTGCGAAACCCTCCATGACGAGGGGGACCAAGCCTGTCGTCTGGCAAGCCTGTTCACCGGATCGTTGCACGAACGCCGGGAAAGGAGATGGGAGCGAGGCCGTTGCCGCTCGACGGAGGATCGCTTTCAGCTCCTCGGCAACCGGCATCGATGCGCGCGCCCCGGCCCTTGCCTGCCGCAAAGCCGATCTATCCCGATTGGTATGGCCCTCAACGATGGCGCGGCAGGACGATAGCGAGAAGCCCTGTCGCGGACTGGAGTTCCACGCTTCTCCCCCTCCCCTCCTCTAAACAACGCTAGGGTCACGCTGCGCATAGAGTCGGGCGGATCCTAGCTTGCCGAGCAGCCTTTGAGCTACCGCTCAGGCATCCAGCAGGGCTTTAAGCGGTGTCGCGGTGTCGGCGAGGCGCTCGGGCGCAACGACCGCGCCGCCCAAGACGAGCGCCTTTCCTTGAACGTAGTCCTTGGTGGCGTTGACGCAGTCGAGGGCGACTACACGACCCTTCTTCAGATAGATCACCGAGAAGGACCGGGTCGCAGGATCGCCGCGTAGCACTTCCTGGTCATGGCCGGTCGAAAGGCCCACCGTCTGCAGACGCAGATCATATTGATTGGACCAGAACCAGGGGACCGCGTGATAAGCTTCAAGGTCGCCTGTGACCGCACGCGCCACCGTCGTCGCCATGTCGTTGGCGTTCTGCACCGATTCCAGCCGGATCGGTAGGCCGCCTGCAAAGGGATTTGGATGCATCGCGCAGTCGCCAATCGCGAAGATGTCGGGAAGCGTCGTGCGGCCATATTCGTCGACGGTGACACCGTTGCCGCCGTCGGCACCGGCCTTGAGCAGAGGGTCGACTGAGGGAATGATGCCGATCCCGACGATCACCATCTGGGCGGACAGGACTTCACCCGAGCCTAGCCGGACGCCAACGGCCTTCCCGTCATGACCCTCGATGCTCTCCACCACCTGTCCGAGCCGGACATTGACACCATGGGCGCGATGCTCGTCTTCGTAGAAGTGCGACAGAGAAACGCCGGCAACGCGAGCCAACACGCGCTCCTGCGCCTCGATCACCGTGACGTTCTTGCCGAGCTTGGTCAGGACGGCGGCGGCCTCGAGACCGATATAGCCGCCACCGATCACCACGACCTGCGTGACAGTGTCGAGTTCGTTCATCATGCGGTCGACGTCGGCGCGGCTGCGCACCGAATGCACCCCGACCAAATCATGCCCGTCGCACGACATCCGCCGGGGATGGCCGCCTGCCGCCCAGATTAGCGTGTCGTAGCCGACCTCGAGCCCGACTGCGGTTGTCGCGATCTTGGCATCGACCTGAATCGAGACAACGCGATGGCCAGTCAGCATCGTGATGTTGCGCTCACCCCAGAAGGCCGCAGATCGGATCAGGATGCGTTCGAAGCTCTTGTCGCCGGCGAGATATTCTTTGGAGAGCGGCGGCCGCTCATACGGGAGTTCGGGCTCCTCGCCGATAATCGCGATCGAACCTTCGAATTTGCGCTGGCGCAGTGCGACCGCCGCCTGCGCGCCGCCGTGGCCCGCGCCGACGATGAGGACGTTAAATCGGTCAGCCGCCATGATCAGTCTTCCGGTGCGATGGTGACACGCAGTCCTTCGAGCGCTTCGGTCAGCGGCAACTGGCAGGACAGACGGGAATTGGGACGGCGATGGTCGGAGGAATCAAGCAGATCAACCTCGTCGTCGGTGATCAGCGGCAGCCGGTCAAGAAATTCCTCGTCCACATAAACGTGGCAGGTCGCGCACGAAGCACAACCACCGCAAAGTGCGAGCAGTTCGTCAAATCCCGCATGGCGGATCGTTTCCATCACCGATCCATCGGTGCCGGACGCAATGTCGCGCGCGACGCCCTCTCGGGTGGTTACGACAATCTGGACCATATTCGACTCCGATCTCCGATGGGAAAGCGAGTCGGACACCACGCCGCGTCCGCCTCGCTTTCGATCAAACGCTAATAGTATAATCGAGCCCGATATCGGCGGCCGGCGCGCTCTGCGTGATACGGCCGACTGAGACATAGGTCACGCCGGTCTCGGCGATCGCCCGAATGGTATCGAGGCGAACGCCGCCAGACGCTTCGATCGGGACCCGCCCCGCGACCAGTGCCACGCCCTCGCGCAGCATCTCCAACGACATATTGTCAAATAGCAGACGATCAGCACCCGCCTGCAAGGCTGGCTCAATTTGGTCGATCATATCGATTTCGACCTGGACTTCGAGCGCCGACTTGCCTGCCTTGGCGGCCCGCACAGCCGCCTGGATGGAACCGCAGATCGCGACATGATTGTCCTTGATGAGGATGCCGTCGTCGAGCCGCATGCGGTGATTATGCGCACCTCCCATGCGGGCTGCGTACTTCTCGATCGCACGCAGGCCGGGAATGGTCTTGCGAGTGTCGAGCAGAATGCACGACGTGCCATCGATCGCCTCGGCATAACGCCGGGTGAGCGTGGCGATGCCGGTCAAATGCTGGAGCGTGTTAAGCGCCGAGCGCTCGGCCGACAGCATTGAGCGCGCCACACCCTCGATGCGCATGACAGGGCCGCCTGCGGCCACCGCATCGCCGTCTTCGACGAGCCGTTCAACCTGGACACCGGGATCGAGCGCCGCGAAAAACGCCTGGGCCAGATCGATGCCCGCACACACGATCGGCTCGCGGGTCTGGATCATCGCGGTCAGCCGTGCGTCTGCGGGGATAGTAAAGGCGGTCGTGACGTCACCACCGACGCCCAGATCCTCCTTCAGAACAGCCCGAACGAATTGGCCGGCAGCTTCCGCATCCAGCCCGGCAACCTGCTGTGGCGACAACATCAGGCTGACATCACCTTGAGCGTATCCGTGTCGCTCGACGTCACCTCGTTCTGCGAGGTGGCTCGCTCTTCGTCGGAAACGTTGAGCAGCCTCCAGTCAGTGCCCTTGGGCACGATCCCTTCGAACGACATGAGCTTTGCCTGAGGGATGTGCGGCTCGGTCGTGCCTATCGCCGGCTCGCCCTTCGCCACCGCCTGTGCGGCACGGTACATCTGAGTGCGGAAGGTGAAGATTGCCTTGTCGCTCGAACCCAGGCGATCGTCGCTACGATCGGCGATCGTACCCATCGATTCCCACATCGCCATATCCTGCGTCGGGATGCCGTAGATTCCGGTGAAATCACCAGCCTTCATCGCCTCGCGGTCCTGTAGATAGTTGTTCTCGGCGTTGCGCACCTTCTTGAACGTGATCGGCTCGACATCCTTGCCGATCTCGGCGCCGCAGAACTTGCGCCAGGCATCGCTAGATATTCCCTTCTCCGGATGCCAGGCGACCCAATAGAACATGGTGTTCTCGTCATCGATCGGAACCAGCATCTGGCTGAGATGATACTGGTCATTCGATGGAATATGAACTGTATAGGGCGCCACATAAAGCGTCATACGGATATAGTCGGTCGTGTTCGCATCAACGATCGGCTTGCGGATCGCAACGTAGCGGAATCCGAAACTGGTCTTTTGGACTTCGAGGCGTGGCGCCTTGTCGGCAGAAGGTCGGAGCCAGGCCGTATCTGTCGCGGTCGAGCCACTGACCTCGGTCGCGGTCGGCATATTTGACGAATGTAGACTCGAACTGTGTGCCGAGTCGATCGACCCTTCGAGCACTTGCGCCCAGTTGCACGCACCATGCATCTTTACAATGCTGACCTTGCTGTCGGGAACGGTCGCCCAGTTGGGCTTGTCAAACGGCATGACCTGTTCAGGATCGCCCATCCACACCCACACGAAGCCGCCCGCCTCCTCGACCGGATAGGCCTTGGTCTTCATTGTGCTGCGCAGCTTGGCATCTACAGGCTCGGACGACATGTCGACCGCATCGCCGTTCACGTCGAACTTCCATCCGTGATACAGGCACCGAAGGCCGCATTCCTCGTTGCGGCCGAAGGCCAGCGACGCGCGGCGGTGGGGGCATTGCTCGTCGAGCGCGCCCACTCGGCCCTCGGTGTCCCGGAATACCACCATATCCTCTCCGAGCAGGCGCACGCGCAGCGGCGTACCATCGGGCTCTGCCACCTCTTCGGTCATGCAGGCCGGCATCCAGTGCTGGCGCATCAGTTTGCCCATTGGAGCGTCGCCCTCGACGCGGGCGAGAAGGTCATTCTGTTCGGGTGTCATCGCCGATCCTCATCACAATATGACTGTGTCACGGAGCGAAATTCATCCACTCCTTGAAAATGCTTCTACATCGAAGTATTGCCCTTTTCAAGCGGGGTCACTCGAAACGCGTGTCGACGCACATTGAGGATGGATATGAAGGCACTTCGGATCGGCATTGTCGGCCTTGGCCGTGGGTTCATGCTGACGCTCCCGGCATTGCGCGCGAACCCGCGGGTCATCATGGCCGGGGCATTCGATCTGCGCGCCTCGGCGCGTGCGCAGTTCATGCGCGAATTTGGCACCCAGGCCTATGACAGCCTGGAGGATCTTCTTGAGGCCGACCTCGACGCAGTTTATATCGCGACGCCACACGAGCTGCACGCCACGCAGGCGATCGCAGCGCTCGACTCGGGCAAGCATGTCCTGGTCGAGAAGCCGATGGCAATCTCGATAGCGGACTGCCTCGCGATGGAAGCGGCTGCTCGCCGGTCCGGCAAGTTGCTGCTGGTCGGACCAAGTCATGGCTTCGACGCGCCCGTGCGCCGTGCGGCTGAGCTAATTGCGCGTGGAGATCTTGGTCCCGTGCGGCAGATCACAGCGATGAACTTTACTGACTTCATGTATCGCCCGCGACGGCCCGAAGAACTCGACAGCAGCCTCGGCGGCGGTGTGGTCTACAGTCAGGCGGCCCATCAGATAGACGTGGTCCGACGTCTGGTCGGACGGGATGTGGAGTTCGTGCGCGCGGTAGCAGGCAATTGGGACTCTGGCCGACCGAGCGAAGGGGCCTATATCGCGATGTTGGGGTTTGAGGGCGGCGCGGTCGCGGCACTCTCCTATAGCGGCTACGCACATTACGATTCCGATGAGCTGGTAGGCTGGATTTCCGAGTTGGGCCGCGACAAGGATCCAGAGCGCTACGGCGACGCGCGACGCGCGCTCAAGAGTCTCGATCCGACTGATGAGGGCGCTGCCAAGCTGCGCCGGACTTATGGCGAGGACGGCGCCTCGACCTTGGAGCCAGCGGCGTCGCATCACGAGCATTTCGGCTTCATCCTGGTCAGTTGCGAGCGCGCAGATCTCAAGCTCTTGCCCCGAGGCATCATGATCTATGGCGACGAGCGACGCGAATTTCTCGCGCTCGACCCGCCACACCTGCCGCGCAGCGAAGTCATCGACGAATTCGTCGAGGGCGCGCTTAGCCTAGCACAGCCCATCCATGATGGCCGCTGGGGCGTGAAGACGATGGCATGTTGTGCCGCCCTGCTTGAGTCGAGCCGCGCCGGTAGCGAGGTCGCTCCCAGCACCATGATCGCCTATGCTATGGAGGATGTAACCGCATGAATAGACTGAATCTTTCGCTCGCCTGTTGGGGATATGACCGTACCGAGGCGCTGCTGTCGCAAACGGTGCGTCCCGACGGAATCGATCTCAATTTCCAAGTGCTGGACGTCGAGGAGACGTTCTTCCGCATGCTACGCAATCGCGAGTTCGATGTCGCCGAACTGTCGATGTCTTCCTATTGCGTGACCCTCGGCCGAGAAGATCCCAGCTTCGTCGCCATTCCGGTCTTTCCGTCACGCTTTTTTCGCCATTCCTGCATTTTCGTGTCGGCCAAGAGCGGCATCGAAAAGCCATCCGACCTTGTAGGCAAGCGAATCGGCGTTCCCGAATACCAGATGACCGCGCCGGTATGGATCCGCGGCATCCTTCAGGACGAATATGGCATCGATCCCGCCTCAGTTACCTACGTCACGGGTGGCGAGGAGGAGCCGGGCCGTGAGGAGAAGCTCAAGCTCAACCTACCCGACAAGTTCAAGGTCGAGCCGATCGGGCCTTCCCAGACGCTGACACGGATGCTGGCCGATGGCGAAATCGATGCGCTGCACACCGCTCGCGCGCCTTCGACATTTTATTCGGAACCGCACAATGTGCGGCGCCTCTTTCCGAACTTCGTCGAGGTCGAAAAGGCCTACTTTGCCAAGACAAACATCTTCCCTATCATGCATGTCGTCGCCATCCGGCGCGATGTGTACGAGAAGAATCGCTGGATTGCGCAAGCGCTCTACAAGGCATTCGCCGAGGCCCAGAAGCTGACCTACGAACAGCTGCGCGTATCCGCTTCGCTGAAGACGATGCTGCCTTGGCAGATTGCGGCCGTCGAGGAGACCATCGCAACACTCGGTGATCAGTGGTGGCCATACGGCATCGAGAAGAACCGCCACGTGATCGAGACCTTCACCCGCTATCATCATGAACAGGGACTCTCTCCGCGCAGGCTGACAATCGAGGAGATGTTCGCGCCGGAGACGTTCGCGGAATTTAAAATCTGAGGTTACAAAGGCCTTAAAAGCGAAAGCTGGCCGAGATTGAGGGGATGCCCAGGCCCCCCTCAATCTGAAGGAGCGGCCGTGCTTTCAGTCTACCATTCCTTCGCTGACATGTATGCCCCTTAGACCGAGGCCTTTAACGGCTTTTGTCGGATGCATTGAGCACTTTATCGAATTCTGCGGCAAGGTTGACGGACATCTGTGTAAGCATCCTGATGCAAGTCACGATCTCGGCTGGATCGATGCCGGCCACCGCCGTCCGGTTAATATCTATGGCATATTGCATGAGATCGCTTTGCAGCGCTCGACCTTGGTTGGTCAGGGTGACCCTGATCTTGGGGCTATCAACCGTATTCCGGGTGGCCTTGACAAGTCCTTTCTGGATCATGGAACTGATCATCGACACCGTGGTGTTCTCAGTGACGCTGGTCATGTCATTCAGATATTTATGCGTGACGCCATCGCGTATCAACAGCACACGCAGATAGTAACAAAAGCCAGTCTTTGGATCAAGCCTCACCAGCCTCGCACTAAGTAGGTGGTCAAATTGAAGGTGACAGCGCCGGACTTGATAGCCAAGTCTCCGTTCCGGATCGAGCTAGGCCGGGCTGTCCGACAACTTCCATTCTCGCTGAAATCGCATGCATGTATTCGCATTGCCCATAAGAAAGGGGCAACACTTTTCCGAGATCGTGCTGGGCCCGAGCCGCACCTAGTTGATAGACATGGACGTCATCAATCGCGATGACCGCTGTCATTCGCGTGAGGCCACCGCAGCTTGAACGTTTCCGGCAATGAAAAACCTGGCAGAGGATGCGACTTCTCACTGTGATCACCGGCGCGAGCGCAGGGCGACCACAGGCTCCTGAATATGTTCCGAGAGAGACACAAAGCGCTCGATAGAGGAAAGGTAGAATCCGTAAGCTTGGCCTCGAAGGGATCCTCTAGGCTCAATGACGCTGGTGCGCGAAGCCTGGCTTAAGGGGGAACGTGGTCGCACAGAGCGCGATTGGACGCATTCCGAGGCGTTTAGCCGCCGAGGCTCGGCCGCGATCGATAGACGGAATTTTAGGGTCGCTCGATCGCCCAACGACGCGCCAGCGAGAGGTCGCAGCGCGCAACGCCACTACTTGGAGGGCGAACGTTGCTCGGGAACCGCGCTCGCCGACATTGAGTCCTAAGCGTTGTGATCAGCACTGCTGACTTCTTCGGGTAGGACTATGCGGCGGCGGTATAAGCGACGACGTGTGGCCGGCACCGAAGATGCCACCGCATAATCAGGTTATGGCTTGATAGTAATGTTCACGTTTTTGATTTCGGTGCAGTCGAGCATTTCCTCCAGACACTCTTCACGGCCCAAGCCCGACTGCTTTATGCCTCCGAACGGCGCATTCAGGAAATGCTGGCTGCTGTTGTTCACCCAAACATAGCCGACTTCGACGTCCGCCGCGAACTGTAGCGCCTCGGCGAGGTCGTTGGTCCACACCGATGCGGTCAGTCCGACGTTGGGCGCGTTGACTGCCGCCATCATCTCGTCCTTGTCAGACCATTTCATTACGCTCAGCACCGGCCCGAAAATCTCTTCGTCGGCGATCCGCATGCCAGGCGTCACGTCTGCGAAAACGGTCGGAAGCACGTACCAACCATTCGCGAGCGCGGGGTCGTCGGGCCGCTTGCCGCCCGAAATCAGCCTCGCGCCATCGGCGTGGCCGGCCTCGATATAGCTGGTGACCTTGTTGAAATGGGTTTCATTAATGAGGCTTCCCATATTGGTGGCGGGATCGGTCGGCAGGCCTGGCTTGAAGACCTCCACCCGTTCCTTGATGAGCTCGACGACCTGATCATAAATGTCGGTATGCAGAAACGCGCGCGAGGTCGATCCGCACGACTGGCCGCACCACGCGAAGTTCATGCCCTTGACGACGCTGTCGGCGACCTTGACCGGATCGGCGTCCGGGAAGGCGACTAACGCGTTCTTGCCGCTGAGTTCCAGCGTCACACGCTTCATTGTGTCCGCGCCAGCCTTCAGCACAGCGTGACCGGTCGAAACCGCACCGATCAGGCCGACCTTGGCGACGCCAGAATGCTTAACCACTGCCTCGCCGCATGCCCGGCTGCCCGACAGCACGTTGAGCACCCCCGGGGGAAAGAGCGGGCCTAAGATTTCGGCCAGCTTGAGCGTCGAGAGCGGCGCTTGGTCAGGCGACTTGACGATGACGGCGTTGCCGGCCGCAAGTGGTGCTGCAATCTTCATTGCAGCGAACATCATCGGGTGGTTGAAAGCGCTGATACGAGCGACGACTCCGAGCGGCTGGCGCAGCGTGTAGTTGAGCAGCCCATCGGGCATCGGCAGCACTTCGCCCTTGAGCGATGGCATGATGCCAGCGAAATACTCAAGCGTTGCGGCCGAGAAATCAACGTCCTTGCGCAGCTCCGCGACGGGGTTGCCGCCGTCGATGGCATCGACCAACGCGAGTATTTCCTTGTGATCGCGCATGACGGCGGCGGCGCGTCGGAGTGCCGCGGCGCGTTCTGCCGGCGGGGTGCGCCGCCAGGTCTGGAAGCCTTCGAGTGCGGCTACAACGGCCGCGTCGACATCCTCCTCCTGCGCCCAAGCGGCAAATCCCAAGCTGTCCCCGGTTGCGGGGCTGAAGATTTCTTCTTTGGCACCCGAGACGGCATCGTGCCACTCCCCGCCATAATATAGACCACGGTTGACCGGCAGCTGGCTTAATAGCTCAGCCGAATACACCTGACGCTTGGACATTGGAGGCTCCTGGCCTTGGGCAGTGGAGAAGGAAGGGACGGCGAGCTCGTTAGCCCGCCGCAAGCTTCCAGTGTCGGAAATCCGGCTCGTCGCCGGGCACAATTTCCGTCTTGAGAAGCGTGAAGCAGCTGGGGCAGGCAAACTGGCGGATCACGATCGGACGATCGGTAAAGCGCGCCGGGTCGGCATGAACACCGGGCTCGTCCTCGGTTGAAGGGCGCTCGTGGCGGAGCGCCTTGCCGTGAGGATCCTGTGCATTCGATCCGACTTCGGCACCGCAATGCGAACAGATGACGGAACCGCTGCTGCTGATTTCAAGATTGTCGTCGATTTTCATCACGCGCCTCCGTTCGCTTCGTAGGGTTCCAAGTCGAGGCGCTCGCGGCGAATGGCGCGGCGACGAATCTCTGTGGCGTCGGTGTCAACCAAGCCGTCGGGATCGAGAACCACGCCATAAACTTTAGCAGCGGCGTTAAGAGACACCTTTCGCTTCTGAACATCGCGTTCGACCAAGACCGGGTCGCGCAGCAGCGGGTCGCCATAGCCACCGCCACCCTGCCAATGGGTGTAGTAGACATCGGCAGCACCCAATTTGTCCTCAAGGTGCGACTGCAGCACGTTGGTGGTTCCGCCAACCTCGTCGAGCGCGGCCGGTATGCGGCCAGCCTTGAGCATACTCAGCGCATCGGTATTGCGCAGAAGCACATCATACTGAGTGGCCGCAGGATAACCCCCTGAGATGCCGGTCGCCTGGGGCAAAGCCTTGCCGGTCGCCGATATTACCATATGGACGTCGCCGGTCGGCGAATCCCAAGGAATGAAGCAGCTCGAACCGCCAGCACCACCACGGAAGCGGCCGGGGCCACCCGAGTCCGTCTCTTCGCGACGCCACAGGTAGAGCATCGGGAAGCTGAACTCATTGATCTCGACGTCGGCCACGCGCCCCATCGGAATGGTGGCGACGCCGCCGGTGTCGACACCGTCCTGATCGACACGCGCGCCGAGGCCGCCAGCCATCGAGTCGCAGATCATCGTCACGAACGGGTTGCTGCGCTGGTCAAGACCCGCGAGCAGCGTAAGGTCCCAAGTGCCGCAGCATACACACATCAGCGACTTGCGATGCTCGGGATGTATAGCAAGCAGGGTTGCTATACACTCGTTGACGACGTTCTGTGTCGCCCAGCAGGAGGCGACGGATGCCTTGCCGATGCCAGCTGGGAAGTTGCAATTGTTCAGCGTACCAGGCTCAGAGATGATGTCGATACAGCGATAGAGGCCGCCAGGCGACCAAGGGATGTCACCGCATAGCAATGACATAACCATCGGCATGACACCGGCGCGCAGGCCCGCATAGGTGCAGTTGCCAAAACCCTCAGCCTCAGGATCGGTACCGGTAAAGTCGAAGAGCAGCCGCCCCCCCTTCTTCGTCATCTTGAGCACGATCTTGTAGATGTCGCGATCGCCTGTACGGAATGAGTCTTGATGGGCTACTGCCTGCCACTCGCCGTCGGGGAGCTCGGCGAGCTTCGCGGTCAGCCGTGCTTCGGCGTCGTTCATCATCCGCTTCATGACAGCCTTGACCGTTGTAGCGCCGTATTTAGTTATGAGCTGGCCGATACGCTCCTGAGCGATGTTGTTCGAGCCGATCTTGGCGCGCAGGTCGAGTGCGACAAGACGGGGTACGCGCGAGCGCCGCAGGTACATGTCCTCGACGTCCGGGCGGATCTCGCCATTTTCAACGATCTTCACCGACGGGATCGGGGTTGATTCCCAGAACACGTCCTTACCTTCAACCGACCAGCTTCCGGGAGACACGCCGCCGAGGTCGACCTGGTGGCAGGTCATCGCGGTCCAGGCGAATACCTCGCCATCATGCACCATCGGCGCGAGCACGGTGACGTCATTCTGATGAATGCCACCGCCAACCCAAGGGTCGTTGCACATGAACATGTCACCGGCGCGAATGCCCGGGCGGTCCGAGCGGTTTTCCAGCGTCCACTTGACGGCCATGTCCACGGAGGCGGCAAGCTGGGTATTGTAGAGGCCAACGACGACGGCATCACCGACTTCGTCGAGAATGGTCGAACCGAAGTCGTTACAGTCGGTAACGACGACAGAGCCCGACATCCGCTTTAGGCCATCGGCCATTTCTTCGGCAATCGCCGCGAGACGATGACGAACCACCTCATAGGTCAATGGATCGACCGCCTCGACGTCGCTATCGGTCACAGAGTGCAAACGTACACCTTTGGCGAGCGCGGTGGTTTGGGCGGCGGGCTTCAGCTTGGTGGCGAAGCGTTCGGAGCCCGCAATGTGAATGAGCGGCATGGTTCAGTCCTTCAGGCCAAGGTGGTGTAGGTGATGACAAGGTTGCCGAGCCGGTCGACCTTGCCTGCGCACCCTTCGGGGAGGGCTACCGTGGTCGTAGGTGCTTCGACGACCGCCGGACCGGCGATGATCGCGCCGACGCCAAGGTCGAGATAGTCGTAGATTGCCGCATCCTGCCAACCCCTGCGGACGTCGAGAAACACCTTGCGGCGGCTCGACGGTTCGGGGTTGTCCGAACCTGTCTCGAGGTCGGGCAACTCCGGCCGAATCGGCAGCACGCCGATCGCGCGGACGCGGTAAGTGATGAGCTGGATGCCGGCATCGCTGAAGCCAGAGCCTTTACCGTATATGCGTTCGTAAAGTGCCTCGAAGGTCCTGCCCAGCTCTTCAATTCCGGTCTCATCGAGGTCGCCCGACGGAACCGGAGTGGCGACTTCCGCCATCTGCATCGTGTAGCGCAGTTCCGCTTCGCGTTCGAACAGGATCTTGTCGAACTGCAGGTTCTGCGCTTTAAGGCGCTGGGTTAGGTCAGCTTCGAGACGCGCGAAGGTCGCATTGAAGTTCACCAGATCAACTGGGAAATTCGCTGGGTCCGAGGCTTCCGCTGTGAGGATGATGTCAGAGGTCGCAAGGCCATAGGCAGAGAAGACCGCCGAGGTCGAGCCAAGCGGCACGACGACTTCCATCACGCCAAGATCTGACGAGTAGCTCGCCGCATGGACCGGACCGGCGCCCCCGAACGAATAGAGCGCGAAGTCACGCGGATCATAACCGCTATTGACGACGACCTTGCGCACTAGATCAGCGGTCTGTGCATTTTGAATCGCGTAGATAGCGGCAGCGCCTTCTTCGACCGTCAGACCTAGCGGATCGGCGATCTTGGTGCGGATGGCCTGTTCGGCGAGATCCTTATGCAGCGTCTTACGACCGCCGAGGAAATTGTCGCCGTTTAGGATGCCCAGCACAAGGTCCGCGTCGGTCACGGTCGGCTCGGTCCCGCCCTCGCCGTAGCAAACCGGGCCTGGACGCGCGCCGGCGCTGCGTGGTCCGACCTTGAGATTACCGCCACCGTCGATCCAGGCGATCGCGCCACCACCGGCGCCGATCGTGTGCACGTCGACCATCGGCGTGTTGATCTGGTGCTGGTGGAGCACCATGGTGGTTGTGGTGACGGGCTTTCCCTCTAGCACTAAGCCCGCGAGGAAGGTCGTGCCCCCCATGTCAGTCGAGATGACGTTCTTGTGGCCAAGCGCGTTGGCGAGGCGAACGCAACCAATGACGCCGCCGGTGAGCACCGAACCTAGCGTGCTAACGGCATGCTTGGGGGCGTCCGAAGCTTGCACACAGCCCCCCGAACCCTGCATGATCAGAAGCGAGCCCTTGAAACCCTTCTCACGCAGGCTACGTTCGAGCGGGCCTAAGTAGCCGGCGAGGCGTGGGCCGACCTGGGTGTTGACGATGGTCGTCGCGCTGCGCGTATATTCACGAATTCGCGGGCTTACCTCGTGCGAGACCGCGACATAGAGATCTGGTGCAATCTCTCGGATGATTTCGCGCACTCGAAGTTCATGCGTTGGATTGCGAAACGCCCAAAGAAAAGAAACCGCGATCGCCTCTACCTCGTCGTCGAGCAGTTGCCTGACGGCAGCGCGCACGCCTTCCTCATCGAGCGGGGCTACAATGGCGCCCTTATAGTCCACGCGCTCGTCGATCTCGAGGATGCGGCTGTGCGGGACCAACGGCGCCGGCTTGTTCGTGCGCGGCATGTTCTGGATGTCAGTCGGATCGAGGCCTACGTAGCGACCCTCAAGGTTCATGATTACGATGCTGTCGGCATGGCCGCGCGTCGTCAGGAAGCCGACCTTGGCAACGTCGCCAGTTACCACCGCATTCAGAGTAGAGGTAGTACCATGGATGATATAGTCAGTGTCACCCAGCAAATCCTCGATCGCAATACTGCGATTGTTGGCTAGCTCTTGGAGTACGTTCAAAAAACCCTGGGAGAAGTCGGGCGGGGTAGAGGGCGACTTCGTCGACGCGATTTCGCCCGTGCTGCTGGCGAGAAATGCATCGGTGAAGGTGCCTCCGGTATCGATTCCGATAACGTAGCTCATCCTGTCAGTTTCCTAATTCGGGACGCAGGCGTCCTCGTCGTGGATGGAAAATCACGCTCGCACTACGCGACTTGATGTAGGGTCTAGCGCTTCACTTGCTGCCCGAATGGCCGAGCGGAACAACGACCTCGAACCAGAAGCGATCACCCTGTGGACCGTTATGAGCAATGAACTCGTGCTGATACTTCAGAGCATAAGCGACAGCTGGAGTTGCATAATACATGACTTGCGGACCGATGGCGAAGTGTTCGAGCCTGAAACCATCCCCAACCTTGGCACCACGAATTGTATCGTCGGTGAATTGCTTGGTGTAGAAGCCGTTGACGCCCGCCCACCATTTCGGATTCTTGATTGGCGCAAAGTTCAGACCAAAGTCTGAGATCATGTAAGTGCCAGAGCGATAGTGAGTATCGGGATTAGTGCCGTTGACCGTGAAGTTGGTCTCGTTTGATATTTCGACTCGTTCATTCGGCATCCAGGTCGCGGCAATTTCTAGGCCGAAGCTTGTATAGTTGTTGGTTGAATTGGCGAGACGGTTCTTGTTGTATGGGCCTAGCGGTAAATAGACACCCGGCCCAGCCAAGAGATGAAGCGTCTTTGTATTACGAGTAAGGTATAGCGGAGTGATATAGATATAGGTCAAGCCAGTGTAGTTGCTGCGAACTCCAGCGGCTTCCAGCTTGACGTTAGCTTCCGCGAGCATCACGCCACTGCTTAGGTTCCAGCCACCCAACGTTGGTTTCCAAGTGTGAACGACTCGCTGGGCGGCGCCAATGATATTCGCCTTGAAGTCTGAAATCGCGGGATCGCCATGGGAATCGTTGAAGCGGTCGGCCGAGTAATATTGTAGATAGCTGTAGAACTCAGTGTCACCGGGGGGTGGCAGGATCGCAGGCACAATCGTCTGCACACCCTGCGCCCATTGCGTCAACCCCTTCTCTGTTGCCTGTGCTTGCCCTCCAAACAAAGCTGTCGCAACAACCGCGCAAACCACGATCTGACGGTGCCGCCACCAGGTTTTCGAGGCGACTTTATTCAGTCCTTCCATCATCCTCTCCCTCAATATTTACCGTCCGATTTTCGGATCATTAACAAGTCAGTTTTAAGTCGAGTTGTCAGTTGTGTGTGGCTCCACCGTCAACGGTAATGCTTTGTCCCGTCAGGAAACCGGCGCCCTCGGAGACAAGGAAAAGCACTGTGCCCAATAGATCGTTGGGCTCTTGTGACCGCTTGATACACTGCATCGCGATGATTGAATCCTTTTGTTGCGGCGACACGGTCTCGCGGGGCACCTCGGTGAAGGTCGCGCCGGGTAGGATGGCGTTGACGGTAATACCGAACGGACCCACCTCGCGCGCCATCGAACGGGTCATGCCGATTACGGCGGCCTTCGATGTTGTGTAGTGGAGGTAGTTCGGACGGCCCATCTTCACCGCTGCCGATGAGATGTGGACAATACGGCCCCATCCAGCCTTCTTCATATGCGGAAGCACGGCCTTAGCGCAAAGCATCTGGCCAGTGATGTTAACGGACATGACGCGATTCCACTCGTCGATTGGAATTTCCTCGAAAGGTCGCATCTTCAGTGTCGAGAAGATCGCGGCATTGTTCACAAGCGCATCGACACGACCATATTTCTCGATGACCGCCGCCACCAACGCTTCGACCGACGCCGGTTCCGAGACGTCGGATCGGACCGCAAGTCCGTCAATGCCGAGTGCGCTGACCTCGTCTGCGACCGATTGTGCCTTGGCCTCGTCGAGATCGGCGATCACTGGAATGGCCCCTGCACTGGCCAAGCCCTTGGCATAATGACGCCCTATGCCTTGGCCAGATCCGGTAACGATTACAACCCGGTCGGTGAGGTCTTGAAGACGTGCGCTAGGCAGATTCTCTTCGCTCATAATTACTCCATGAAGCTGTGTTTTATCGCCAAATATCAACTGTCGGAAACGCGCAAGACTGTATGCCGAAGCCTTTTGAGAAGCAGGTTACCGAATTGATGTCGCACCAATAAGTGATGAGGTAGACAATGGAGGTCCGATAGATTGATCCCGATGAGACAGGGGATTGGAAATAGCGCGGCTAAATTGCAACCTTCCGCATCTAGCGCATCATTAGCAGACGCAATCGGAGCGCAAATAGCGTTCTATACGGTCCTGTGACTCTTGCGAGACATGAGGTTCCGATTAGTTGAAAGTTGGCCTATTCATCTGCCTGTCACAAGGCGATCGGTGCCGGCTCCATTCCCGCTCCTATACAGTGGCCTGCCGTGCAGCTGAGTGAAGCCGGCTAGTTTCCATTCTAAATATGCTAGAAATAGTACGGCGAGGTCCAATAGCGTTTCAGTTTTTTTACATAAGCTCTAGGTTATGCGATACGCGGCGCATGGGAGGGCTAATTTGAGAATCGACGGCACCATTACATTGTATAAGCTCGAGGTGTTCTGTCTGGTCGTGCAATTGCGCAGCGTGACCAAGGCAGCTGAGCGATTGGGGATCGCCCAGCCTGCAGTCACGGCGCACATGCGTCAGCTCGAAGCCAAGCTCGAGACGACCCTGTTCCGACGCGAGGGGCGCGCGATCGCCCCCACGGACGCGGGTGAGCGGGTCTATACCTGGGCGCAGGAGGTGCTCGGCAGCGGCCAAGAACTTGCCCATGATATCACGCGTTTCAAGGATGGTCTTGCAGGCACCGTGACAATCGCTTCGACCATGGCGATCGGATCATACCGGCTTCCCGATGTCACGGTGGGTTTCCAGCTCCGCCATCCGCATGCCCACATCATCACTTATACAACAAACCCGGTACAGGCTACCGAGATGGTACGCAGTGGATCGTGCGATTTCGGGGTGTTGCTGCTGGACCCCTCACAGCGCGTCGAGGAGCTCGTCGTCGAGCGCCTGTGGCAGGAGCCGTTGCTGCTCGTCGCCAAGGCGGGCAGTCGTCATCTCAAGACCAAGCTTGACCTGAAGCGGATCAGCGATGTGCCGTTCGTCACCGCGCCGCGCGGTCTCGCCACCCGCGCGATGGAGGAAGATCAGCTAAGAGCCCAAGGCATTACTCGGCGCAACGTCGTTGCCGAGTTTGGCCATCCCGAAGGTATGAAGCGGGCGGTTATGGCGGATGCTGCCATCGCTTTTCTGATGGCGAGCACCGTCCAGACGGAGATCAAGCGCGGCGAGATCGTCGCGCTGGATATCCCGGCGTTTCGCGACTTTGGGCTGACCATCTTCCTCGTCTACCGAAGCAATAAGGTGCTGACCGCTCTGCAGAAGAGTCTGATGCGCGAGGTTCGCAAGGGAATCAACGACGACCTCGAAGTCCTTCGCTTGTCGGCTCTTAACTGATGATCTGACCTTACCGGTAGTTTGATTGCGAACCCCGCTCCGCGAAGAGTTCGCTTCGGCGCATATGACTTAATCTGCTGTTCAGAACTGATTGCATAAGTAAGTTAGCTCGTCAGATGGAAACGAGTGATGCGGCGAGGCCGATTTACCGAAGATCAAACCATCTGATCTTCCCTCGCTTGGACGGACACCGATGATAGGCTCTGTGGAGCCAGGAGGTGTATGATGGCGAGTGTGACGAAGCGTCGGTTTGAACCGCCCCGGGTTTGTCGGAGGCTCCAACTCCTGAGAAGGTGGAGCCATGACGAGCAAGACGACCAACAAGTTTGCGCCCGAAGTCCGCGAGCGAGCGGTGCGGATGGTTTTCGATCACGAGCGGGATTACCCGTCCAGGTGGGCGACCGTGGTATCGATTGCCGAGAAGATCGGCTGCGTTCCGCAGACGCTGCATGAGTGGGTGAAGAAGGCCGAGGTCGATAGCGGCAAGCGCGGCGGTATTCCGACCGAGGTGGCCGACAAGATGAAGGCGCTGGAGCGCGAGGTCCGTGAACTGCGGCAAGCCAACGAGATCTTGCGTAAGGCGTCGGCATATTTCGCGCAGGCGGAGCTCGACCGCCCGTTCCGGCGATGATCGCTTTCATTGACGATCACCGCGATGCCTATGGGGTCGAGCCGATCTGCCGTGTCCTGCCGATCGCCCCATCTACCTACTACGAGCACGTGGCGCACCGACAGGATCCATCGCGTCTGTCGGCACGGGCGCGTGAGGATCTGATCCTCAAGCCCGAGATCGCTCGCGTGTTCGCAGAGAATTTCGCGGTCTACGGCGTGCGCAAGGTCTGGCGGCAGATGGTGCGGGAGGGCTTTGTGGTCGCGCGCTGTACCGTGGAACGGCTGATGCGCGAGATGGGCTTGGCGGGGGTAATCCGCGGCAAGCCGGTGCGCACGACCATCAGCGATAAAGCGGCGCCGTGCCCGCGCGATCACGTCAACCGGCAGTTCTACGCCCCAGCGCCGAACATGCTGTGGGTGTCGGACTTTACCTACGTCGCGACCTGGGCGGGGTTCGTCTACGTCGCTTTTGTCATCGACACCTACGCTCGCCGAATCGTCGGATGGCGTGCCAGCAGGACAGCACATGCCAGCTTCGTCCTAGATGCACTCGAACAGGCGCTTCATGACCGAAGGCCGGTCCACCGTGGCGGCCTGGTTCACCACAGCGACCGCGGGTCGCAATACGTGTCTATCAAGTACACCGAGCGCCTCGCGGAGGCCGGCATCGAGCCGTCAGTCGGCAGTGTCGGCGACAGCTACGACAACGCTTTGGCCGAGACGATCAACGGACTGTACAAAGCCGAGGTGATCCACCGGCGCGGACCCTGGCGCAGTTTCGAAGCCGTCGAGTACGCCACGCTCGAATGGGTCGACTGGTTCAACCATCGTCGGCTGCTGGAGCCCATCGGGAACATCCCGCCTGCCGAAGCCGAAGATCAATATTATGCTGCTGCAGACAACATCGATATGGCAGCATGACTCACAACCCAAGGCCTCCGGCAGACCCGGGGCGGTTCAGTTCGCGGACGAGTTCATGCGCGAAGCGGTGGCGTTGTGGCATCGAAAAGAACCGTAAGGTGCTGGAGACCTTCACGCGCTATCATCACGAGCAGGGCCTCTCGCCGCGCCAGCTGACGGTGGGGAAGATGTTCGCACCGGAAACGTTCGCCGCGTTCCGCATCTGACAGCACGCGCGGGCGACCCATCAAGAGCCGCCCGGCACGGGTGGTTCGGCGCGGCCGGCTTGCCGCGGGCGGGGCGAGGATGCGATGGAGGGTTCACCGAACGCCATGGAGATCCAGATGCCCGCCTCTATCCCGCAACTGGATCCCGAGAAAAGTCTCGGGTACCAGGTTCGCCGCTGCCATCGCCGGTTCGATCGACTGCTCAGCGCCTATCTCGGCAAACATGGCCTGAAGACGGGCTTCTGGTACTATCTGCGCGTGCTGTGGATCGGCGAGGGCGTTACACAAAAATATCTGAGCGACATGACCAACGTCGCCGAGAACACCACCGTCACCATGATCAACGGCATGGTGGCGCAGGGTCTGGTCGAACGGGCGCGCGACACCAGCGACCGCCGCAAGCTGCGCATCTGCCTGACAGATCGGGGCCGCGCGCTGGAGCAGAAGATGATGCAGTACGCGATTGACATCAATCGCGTGGCGCAGGCCGGCATCGACCCGAACGAGATCGCGATCTGCGCATCGGTGCTGCGGCGCATGTCGGCCAATCTGAAGGACGAACTGGAATCTTTGCCTGATCAGGCGATCGCGGATGAAGAGCTGAGCTGAGCTGGCGACACCGCCGCGCCGTCGCGCACCTAGGCCGCGATAATCGCCTTTAGCGGCACGCTGGCGTCAGCAATACGATCGTCGGCGATGGTCGCGCCGCTCACCACCAGCGCCTTGTCCTGCAGATAATCCTCGGTGGCGTTTGCGCAGTCTAGCGCGACCACCCCGCCGTCCCTGAGGTAGACGACTGAGAAGCTGCGTCGGCGGGGTTGCCGCGCAGTACCTTGCGATCATGGCCCGTCGACAACGCTACCGTCTGACGGCGCAGGTCGTACTGATTGGACCATGACCACGGCACGGCATGATAGGGCACGGGCTCGCCCGCGACCGCGCGCGGCAGTGAACGCCATGTCGTTGGCGTTCTGCACCGATTCCTGGTGGATCGACGCGCCGCTGGCGAACGCGTTGCAGTGCAGCGCGCAGTGTCCGATCGCATAGACATGCGGCAGCAAGGTGCGGCAGAACGCGTCCACCGCGACGCCTCAGCTACCTCTGTGCTGGCCGCGAGCAACGGCTCGACTGCGGGCACGATGCCGATGCCGACGATCACCATGTCGGCGAGCATCAGGCTGCCGTCGGCCAGCCGCACGCCCGTCGCGCGATCGTTGCCCTCGATGCAACTCACCGCGGTCGCCAGCGAAATGTCTCCGTCATGCGCGCGATGCTCCGCCTCGTAGAAGCGCCAGAGCGCCATGCCGGTGACACGTGCCAGCACCGGATCCTGCGCCTCGATCACCGTCACCGACTTGCCGCGCTTGGCTAGCACCGCGGCGGCCTCCAGCCCGAAAATCGCCGCCGATCACCACCACGCGCTCCACCGACAGCAGCTCGGCGATCATCCGGTCGGCATCGGCGTGCGAGCGGACCGAGTGGACGCCGGCCAGCGCATGGCCGTCGCACGTCAGCCAACGCGCGTGGCCTTCGGTCGCCCACACGAGATTACCGTAGCGGAGCGTGCCGCCATCCTCGAACGCGACAGTGCACCCTTCCGGATCAACCGACACTACCCGTGCGCCTGTCACCGGCGCGATCGACTGCTCGCGCCAGAAGGTGGCGGGGCGGATGAGGATGCGCTCGAACATCTTTTCGGCCGAGAAATAGTCCTTGGAGAGCGGCGGCCGCTCATGCGGGATTTCCGGCTCCTCGCCGACGATCGCGATCGGGCCTGTAAGCTTGCGCTGCTGCAGCGCAACGGTGGCCTGCGCGCGGCATGGCCCGCACCTACGATCATCACATCTGCTGGATCCATGTCGGCCTCTTCGTGCTGTGTTGTTGCCGGCACACCTGCCGATCCCGCAGGGCCGCCGGATAGGCGCGCTCCGGTGCTTGTCGGGTACGCCAGATCGTACCGGCGGCCGGCCGTCGATTCACTTCGAGTAGAATTGCCTGGGTCAAGCGCAGGGATGCTCCGAGCGGCGAACAGCGAAAAGAACGACATGCGTTCGCGAGTCGAAGCCCACGCTTTCCGCGACGGGGCAGCAGCGTCATGGAATCAAGGTCATAACGTTATGCAACTTTGCGGCCAAACGAGCCCTTACCGCGTTCAAGCGACAATTTAGCCATTCACGATACTGCGATATCGAAGTAATTGTCGCGCAAGGATCAGGTTTTGCGCTGCCACTGAGAACGAGCCCCAGGGCTGCTCCCGGCGGACGTGACGGCCCGACAATAAGAAGCACGCCGCATGGATGAGGTAACTGAAATGGATCGCACGCCTTGAATCGACGGTGGATCTTCCCGCTAGGAAGCGCGGTCGCGCTGGGCCTGATCGGCTTCAGCACAGCTTATAAACCCGCCACACAAGGCCCGCAGAAGGTTGCGATCGCCGATCGCTTCGCCATCCCCGTGGTCCTTCCGCTGACCGGGTCGGGCTCCTTCCTCGGGCGTGCGGAGCAGGAGGCGTTACAGCGCTTCGAGGCGCAAGCCCGCGCCGGGCGCATACCCGGCGCGATGCCGGTCAAATTCTCATTCTTCGACGATCAGTCAAGCCCGCAGGTCGCGGTCCAGCTCGTCAACCAGATAATGCCGTCCAACCCGTCGGTCATTCTCGGCTCAGCGCTGGTCGGCATGTGCAAGGCGATGGCGCCGCTGGTTAAGGATGGTCCCGTTCTCTATTGCCTATCGCCGGGCATCCATCCGGAGCCGGGTAGCCGCGTCTTCACGTCGAGCAGCTCGACCAAGGACCTGATGGCGGCGACGCTCGCCTATTTCCGGGCGCGCGGGCTGACGCGGATTGGGCTGATCACCAGCATCGACGCCACGGGCCAGGATGCGCGCCGCTCGCTGCCCGATCTCATCAAGGATTCGAAGCTCACGGGGCTGACGCTGGTCGACAACGTCTTCTTCAATCCCGGCGACATCAGCGCCTCGGCACAGATTGAGCATCTGAAAGCGCGCGGTCCCGACGCGATCGTGGTCTGGAGTACGGGTGCCGCGGTTGGTATCGTGCTGAAGGGGTTGGTGCAGGCGGGCCTTGACGTGCCGGTGGCGACAACCGACGGCAACATGACGCTGGCGCAGATGAAGCAATACAGCGCCATCCTGCCGGACGAGCTGCTGATCCCTTCGCCCGCTTGGATGATGACGAACGATCCCGCCCATCCGGCGGTGGTTAAGGCACGCCGCGAATTGCAGGCAGCCTATCCGGCCACCCAGCGCCCCGATTTCGCCGCCGTGCTCGCCTGGGATCCCGCGCTCGTCGTGGCATCGGCGCTGCGCCCGGGCATGACCGCCGACGTGCTCAATCGCAAACTGGAAACCCTTTCGGACTTCCCCGGCACAAGCGGGACCTACGACATGAACGTGACGCCGCAGCGCGGCCTCGATCTACAGAGCGTGGTGGTCAACCGGTGGAACCCGGCGACCAACTATTGGGAGCCGGTAAGCGGCCCCGGCGGCACCCTCCAGACGCCCGCGGGGCAGACGAGCGACCGGCGTTCCACGACGGGACAGCCCGTGAATGGACCGTCGGCGAACGGACAGCCAGCGAATGGACAGGCGGGAAACCGGCATGCTTGAGTTCGCGCAAATCCTGTTCGGCGGCCTGGTCCAGGGCGTCATCTATGCCATGATCGCGGTGGGCTTCTCGTTCACCTACCGGATCACCGGCGTCGTCAATCTCGCGCAGGGCGGCTTCTGCCTGCTGGGCGCGCTGCTGAGCTTTGCGGCGGAACGCTGGTGGGGCCTGCCTACTTGGTTGGCGGTGCCGCTCGCCGTCCTGATCTCCACCGCCTTTGCCGCCGTGGTGGCGGCGGTGGTGTTCGTTCCCGGCACGCGCAAGCTGCCGCCGGGCAGTATGCTGATGCTCAGCGCCGGCCTTCTCACCGCGATTGAAGGCCTCGTGATCGTGCTGTGGGGTAGCCAGCCGTATTCGCTGCCCTCCTTCTCCAGCGAGCGACCCTGGGCGATCGGCGATTTCCTGATCCCCACCCAGGCCGTCTGGATCGCGGGCGTTTCGCTGATAACGCTTGCGGGCCTCACCCTGCTCCTGCGCTCGCGCTATGGCCGCACGCTGCTGGCAACGGCAGAGAATTACACCGCTGCGCGGCTAATGGGCATCGATGTTGGCCGCGTGATGCTGACCAGCTTCGTGCTAAGTGCCGGAATCGGCGCGCTGGCCGGCTCCGTGTTCGCGCCGGCCGCCTCGCTCCAGTTCGACAGCGGGCGTGCCTTCGCGATCTCCGGCTTCGTCGCCGTGGCGATTGGCGGCATTGGCACACTGCCGGGTGCCGTGGTCGGCGGGCTGTTGCTGGGCGTGCTCAACCAGCTCGGCACCGCCTACGTCAGCTCGCTGTTTAGCAGCGCGCTGACGCTGCTGCTGCTGCTGCTGATCCTCATTTTCCGCCCAGAGGGGATTCTCGGCAAGGGCGAAGCGCGCCGCCAGGACGTGCGCGACGAGGTGCGTGTGCACCGCAAGACGCTGCGCATCCCCGAAGGCGATCGCAATGTGGCGCTCGCCACCGTGCTCGCCATCCTGCTGCTGCTGCCGGCCGTGCTGCCACCGGGCGGGATCCTGCCCTCGGTCACGATCGCGCTTATCCTCTACATCACGCTGATGGGGCTCGACCTGCTGACTGGCTATACCGGCCAGATTAGTCTCGGTCAGGCCGGCTTCATGGCGCTCGGCGGCTATACGGCAGCGATTGCCTCCACCCGTTTCGGGCTACCACCGGTGGCGGGCATCGTGATCGGGCTGCTGGTGTCGATGGTGTTCGCCGCCATTCTCGCGGTGATCACGCTGCGGCTGCGCGGACTGTATCTCGCGCTTGCCACACTCGCGTTCGGGCTGCTGGTGGACTCCGGCACGATCGGCGGCGAGGGGCTGACCGGCGGACCGTCGGGCCTGTCGGGCGTACCGCCCTTCTCGATCGGCGGCTTCAACTTCGTTGGACCGGTGTCGATGTACTATCTTGTGCTCGGCGTAGTTGTGGTGGTGTTCCTGCTACTGTCCGGCATCATCCGCTCGCGCTTCGGCCGTGCCCTGTCGGCCATCCGCACCGATCAGCTTGCCGCCTCCGCGCTCGGCATCGACGTCGTACGCACCAAAATCGCGGTGTTCGTGCTGGCCGCCTGCCTCGCCTCTCTCGCGGGCAGCCTCTACGCCTACAACTTCCGTTTCCTTTCGCCTGACATGGTGGGCTCGTCGAGGTCTTTGGAGCTGATCTCGATGCTGGTAATCGGGGGGGAGGGCACGCTGTTCGGGCCGCTGCTCGGAGCGCTGCTGCTCACCCTACTGCCCACGCTCTTCCAGCCGTTCGCCGCCTACAAGACGCTGCTCGCCGGCGGGCTGCTAGTGGCCGTCTTCCTCTACTCGCCGCGCGGCCTGATCGGGCTGCTGGCGCCGCTGGTGACGAACCGCCGGATCAGCGACGCCCCGCCCGTGTCCCGCACGCCGTCCGACGGCGTTCCTCCGGAGGAGAACGCATGATGACAAACAGCCTTCCCGCGCTCGAAATCGCCGGGTTCCGCAAATCCTTCCGCGGACTTCAGGTCACCAACGACGTCAGCTTTTCCGTCCCCCAGCATTGCATCACCGCCATCATAGGCCCGAACGGCGCTGGCAAGACGACGCTGTTCAACCTGATCACAAAGTTGATTGAGCCCGACGCGGGCGAGGCGACACTGTTTGGCAGCAGCCTGGCGAAGGTCGACGCGGCACGCATGGCGAAAAAGGGTCTAATTCGCACCTTCCAGACGGCGCGCGTCTTCCCCGGGCTCACTGCGCTCGAGAATGTCTTGGTGGGCCATCACCGGCACATGCGATCGTCGGTGATCGGCAGCGCGCTACGTCTGCCTGGCAGTCGCCGGGCCGAGGCCGAGGTGCGCGCGCGCGCCTTCCGGTTGATCGAGAAGCTGGGGCTCGCCGCCTTCGCCGACGTGAACGCCGTCGAGCTGCCGATGGGATCGCAGAAGCTGCTGGAGATCGCCCGCGCGCTCATGGCGTCGCCGAAGCTGCTCCTGCTCGACGAACCCGCCGCCGGCCTCAACGACAGCGAGACGGCGGAACTGGCGGACGTGCTGATCGCCGTGCGCGAGGCCGGCATCACCGTGATGCTGGTTGAACATAATATGCCGCTGGTGATGTCGGTATCGGATCAGGTCATCGTCCTCGACAGCGGCAGCCTAATTGCGGCCGGCAATCCGCAGGCGGTACAAGCCGATCCCCTCGTGATCGAAGCCTATCTCGGTACGGAGGTTGCCGCCTGATGCTGACCGTCCATCGCCTGTGCACATCCTACGGGAGCGACAATGTCCTCCACGGCATCGACCTGGAGGTGAGAGAAGGCGAGATCGTCACGCTGGTCGGCGCGAACGGTGCCGGCAAGTCGACGCTGATGAAGACGCTGTCGGGCCTGATGACGCCGACATCTGGCGAGATCCTGTTCCTAGGTGAACGGATCGACAATCGACCGGTGTCGGCGCGGCTGAAGATGGGGCTGGCACATGTTCCCGAGGGTCGGCAGGTGTTCGGCGGGCTGAGCGTGCTCGACAACATCATGCTCGGCGGCCACATCATCACCGATGGCGGCGACGCGGGGCGGCTCGCGGAAGTACGCGCGCTCTTCCCGGCGCTCGGCAAGTTCGAAGGCGCCCCTGCGGCCAGCATGTCGGGCGGGCAGCAGCAGTTGCTCGCCATCGCCCGCGGGCTAATGGCCGCGCCGCGGCTGCTGTTGCTCGACGAACCGTCGCTTGGCGTCGCGCCGCTGCTAGTGCAGGAGATCTTCAAGCTGATCGCCAGCCTGCGCGACAAGGGCGTCTCCGTGCTGCTGGCCGAGCAGAACGCACGCGCGGCGCTCTCGATCGCTGACCGCGGCTATGTGCTCGAAAACGGGCGCATAGCCTACGCCGGCCGCGGCCGCGAGATGCTGCACTCGCAGGAAGTGGCCGACCGCTACCTTGGCGGCGGCAGCACCACCGCGATCAGCACGCGCAAGCCCACCGTGTCGGGCGAGGACCTGAAGGCGATTCTTAACTTGTAGTCCCGGCAACGAAGTGCACGGCGCGCCCAGTGCCTCGCCATGACGCAACTGTTTCTGGTTCATGTCCGAACGGTAACTGTGTTCGATCTCTCATTCGGAAACTCGCTATGAACCCTATCAATGGTCCAGCGGGCCGCTCTGCCGCTTCCTCCCGCGGGCAACACCCTGTGCGTCTTCTGGAGTCCCGCGTCACGCAGCGCCGCGGGCTTGGGGTGCGCCATGCGGCCGCCTTCGCCGCGCTGGTCTGCGGATCGTCCGGCGCGTGGGCGCAGACGGTTTCGCAGGCGACGCCGGAGAACCTGCCGCCACTGCTCCAGCCGCAGGTGCGCGAACATGCCGCCAACTCCCCCACCGCCCTGTCCGATCCCTACCCCATCCAGGCGGCCGGCTGGGGCCCCCCGGCCGGCCAGCGCTACTTTATCAGCCGCTGGGCGGAGGACTGGTCAAAGCTGAAGGCGCAGAGTAAGGCACTACCGTTGAAAGCCATGCCGCTGATCGGCGACGATGTGACGCTGACGCTGAGTTCGGAGCTGCGCACCCGCGTCGACGCCTACAGCGATGCAGCGCTCATCCGCGGCAACGATTTCCATCAGACCGAGTTTCGCGCCATCGTCGGCGGCGATCTGCGGCTGGGCCAGCATTTCCGCGTTTATGGCGAGCTCGGCACTGCGCAGATCAGGGGGCAGAGCGACATCTACACGCCCAATTTTCGCGGCACCGCGGTTCCCGCCAACTATCGCAACGACCTCTCGGTGCAGCAGCTGTTCGGCGAGGCGCGCACCTATGTCGGCGACGACCTTCTGGTGGGCGTGATGGCCGGCCGGATGGAGTTCACGGATGGCCCGCGGCAGATCATCTCGATCAGCGACGGCCCCAACCTGCACCGCACCTGGAACGGCGTCAGGCTGTACGCGCATCATCGCAAGTTCCGCGTCGGCGCGTTCGACTTCAAGGTCACTCGGCCCGGATCCGGCGCGTTTGACGAAACGGTGAACCATGACGAGCAGCTGAAGGGCGCCAACGCCAGCATCGCTGTGCTCAACGACAAGGCATCGGGCGACCTGTTCGTCGAGCCCTTCCTCTATCGCGTAACCAACATCCGCGATGCAGCCGGCTCCACCGCCGCGCCGGGCCGCCGCGATACGTGGGGGGCGCGCGTCTGGGGCAATCGCGGCCCCGTCCAGTGGGACTGGACCGCGTTCCGGCAGACGGGCGTGCATGACGGCCGAAAGGTGGACGCGTGGGCGGCATCCTTCATCCAGAACATGCTGGTCTATAACGGCAACGGCGTTCGCGTCCGCGCAGGCGGCCACGTCGATCTCGCGTCTGGCGGCAACAGCTATGGCACGCGCGGGTCCATCCGCAGCTTTAATCAACTCTATGCCAGCGTGGGCTATCTTGGCCAGGGGCTGTTGCTCAGCCAAAGCAATATCGTGGTCGTCGCGCCGGCGGTGGCGATCGCGCCAGTCCAGGGCCTAACGATCAACCTGGACTATGCCTTCCTACACCGCCAAAACCAGAACGACGCCATCTACGGCGGCCTGATGCGCCCCTATGCCGGCACGCAGAACGTCCGCGGCTCCGACGTCGGCACCTATGCGCGCGCGACGGCCAGCTGGTCGATCACCTCCAATCTGACGCTGGACCTGGAGGCCGAACGCCTTTTCGCAGGCGACGTTCTCAAGAAGGCGGGCTATCCCAAGGGCGGAACCTACGGGATGACCAGCCTCACCTTCCGCTACTGATCCGGGCAAAGCGCGTGCTCCAACGACAAGCACCGCGTCACCAGCGTTCCGCGCGGAGTCGAACTGCTCCACCGCCGCACGGTGGAGCCTAACGTCTCGGTTTGCCTTATGATCGAGGAGAGAGACGGCTCGGGAAATCTGAGCAGCGGGGATAAGTGGATGCCGATCTGACAGCGGCCATGCTGGCTGAAAGTCAGAACCGAAAGCGGAACCCCGCTTTAAGCGAAACAACTACCTGTAATCTTTTGGTAGACTTGGCTTATGTGGGGT
>CAISGR010000003.1 GCA_903884945.1 uncultured bacterium | reverse complement strand
GGCATGCCCGATCCGCTGGAGGCCGAGCGCGCGACCGAACTCCTTATCACGACGTTGTTCGACGTCCTGCGCGACACCCGGTTGGAGAGCATCGCCGACCGCCTCGCCTGGGGCATCGTTCACAGCTTCCACAAGGTCGCCGACCAGCTCGACGGGGAAGCCGATCGCGCGGCGCAGCAGGTCAACGGACTGATCCGCTCCGCCGACGGGAGCGAGGTCGCGACGAGCGAACTGGAGGAGGCCCAGACGCTCTGCAAGTCGCTGGACGAAGCCCGGGATGCGGTCGCCTGCATGCGCGATCACGCGGCGCAGATGTATCATGCCGAAACCGGCCGGCCATGGTCGGCACCGCGCGCGACGTTGGTGTCGGGAAAGCGGACCGCCTCGGTCATCGCCGCCACCGACTTCCTCGCCGCACGCCGCCAGCGCCGCATCGAGGAACACGCGCCGCAGGGGCCGGTGGTGATCTTCTCGGGCGGCCAGCAATGGGAGGACCATCAGCTCCTGTGGGATCAGCTCGACGCGATCCACGCCCGGATCCCGGCGATGGTGCTGGCGACGACCGCCCAGAACAAGGGATGCGACGCGATCGCGGCGGCATGGGCGGCGCGGTCGGGTGTGAAGCTGGTGGCCTTCACGCTCGACGCACGGTTGGGGAAGCGGGCAGGGTTCGCCCGCAACGAGCGGCTGCTGGCACTGCGCCCCGTCGAAGCGCTGGTCTGCGAGGGGTCAGGACTTCAGTCGCACCTCGCCCGGATGGTCCGCGACAAGCGGGTGCCGGCGCACTTCTTCCGGCTCTCGGATCAGCGCACAGCCGGCGCTGTCGCCTGAGATCGTGATGGGGATCGGTTGGGCATGATGCCCGGCCGATCCCTTTTTTTGTTGGCGTAGAGAACCGCCCCGCGCGGGAGCCCGATCAGAGATCGGGTCCGGCGCGGGGCGGTGCGACAGCGTGCTGTCGGCCTCCTGCGCGTGGCTACGCCATGCTCGTCGCTGGGCCACCCTTCGGGCGAGTTTTTGGTTCGGCCGCTGCCACTGGCAGCGCCTTCAGGGCGGCGAGGGCCTGACTCCCACCGACCCGGATCGCCTGGTTGAGTAGGTCTTTGAAATCCCGCTCGGTCAGCGCCTCGATTGGGAGTTCGGTCACCATCCCCGCATAGCGATCGCGCAGGGCGCGCCGGGCACTTTCCACTTCGTCGGCGACCTTGCGCTGTCGCGCTTCGAGGTCGGCAAGTCGCTCACGTTCCGTCATCTTGGGCATGTCCATCGTCCTTTGTGATGGGTCTGCCCGCCGTCCCGGATTGTAAGCTGGGTTCGCGCGCGTTCAATCCCGAACTTGGGGTATCGATCTCATGCACACCAACGGTAGCGCGATCGAGATGAGCTTGCCGGCGTGCCGCCGGCGAGAAGAAGAAATCCCCTGCCGGGGATTGTCCGCCCATGCCCGGTCGAGACAACGCAGCGCGCAGAGCGCTGCGAAGGGGAGCACTCACGGCCTTGGCCGTTTGTAATGCACCGTACGCACGGGTGCTGCGAGGCGATAATTCATATGAATCAACGATATAGCTCTGTCCGACGTGTCAGACGCGGAACAGCGGCGCCGTCTGACATGTCACCCGCGGATGAAGGCCACAAGCGCAAGCGGCTGGAATTGCGTGCCTTTCCGTGTCGGACATGTCGGACACAGTAAATCGTTGAAAAACAGGGGAACCAGGACTATGATCCCCATGCTTCAAGACTTGCCCGTCGAGCTCCCAGTGCTGGAGCTACGACATGATCAGAATAAGCGTGCGGGTCGATAGCGTCCTGCATGACCGCCTCAGTCGGCGTGCGGCAGGCGCCGATCTTTCCCTTTCCGTGTTCGTCCGATCGGTGCTGGAACAGGCGGCCGACCCCCGCGGTCGGTATATCTATTCGTCGCAGGATGAGATCCTCGCGACCTGCATCCAGATCCTCACCATCCTCGGCACGTCGATCGGCCAGCGCACGCCCGATGTCCTCCAGAAGGGGATGACGGAGGCGCGCGGCATTTTGCGGGAGAGGGGGCTGCTCGACCCGGAGGCCGACCGATGAGCCGGGACGAACGACGGACTGATCCCGTTCCCGCCGCCGTGCTTCAGGCGTCGCCGCATCTGCCGACCATCCCCTGGACCATCGGCTTCCTGCCCCTCCTGTATCTCGGGCATCCCAGCTCGGTTCTTCCCACCCAGCTGGACGCGGGAGACCCGCGATGAGCATCTTTCGAAACGACACGCTCGGCTCCTGGACCCGGGGCGGTCAGGCCATCGTCCACAACGTCCGGATGACGACGCAGGTGTTTTTCCAGACCGTCATCGCAGGGCTGGTTCTCTGGGTGATGGGCACAATCTGGTACGCGCTCGAAAAGTCGACCGACTATGAGCTGTTCATCCTGCGCAAGCTGGTCGAGGCGAGCTTCAAGGTCGATGCGGCTGCCGGCACCAACGATCCGGTGTTGTTCGAGACGCCCTCGGGACATCAATATTGGACATCGGCCGATTGGCTGCTCGCGTCCAAGCTTGCCAAGCAGACCCTGCACAAGGTCGAGCTCGACCTCATTCATGGCGCGTTGATCGCCGGTGCCTTTGCCCTGCTCGCTCTTTTCTTCGCCTGGTTCACCTTCACGCGGACGGGCAGGGGACTCGGGTCGAACGAGTATCTGCGCGGTGCCCGCTTCGGGACGATCCGGCAGGTCAAGCGGCTGCTGCGCCGCCAGCGCAAGGGGAGTTTCTCAATCGGCGGCGTCCCCATTCCCGACGCTTATGAACCCGAACACGTGCTGCTCTGCGGGGCGCCTGGCACCGGCAAGACCAACCTCATCGTCAAGATGCTCGAGGGCATCCGCAAGGAGGGCAAGCGGGCGATCATCTATGATACTGCCGGCACCTTCGTCGAGAAATTCTACCGCCCGGGCAAGGATGTGCTCCTCAATCCACTCGACAAGCGCACCAGCCGCTGGTCGCCCTGGGGCGACGTCCCGCGCGATTACCATTATGACCAGATCGCTGAGTCGACGATCCCCGACAAGGCGGGTGATCCATTCTGGGCGAAGGCCGCCCGCGGCACGCTCGTCGCGGTCATGCGCAAGCTCGCGCATCAGAAGCAAATGCTGGTCTCGATCCTGCTTGATCGCCTGTTGCGGTCCAAGCTGAAGGATCTTGCAGCCTTCGCCGCTGGTACCGACGCCGCGGCTTTCATCAGCCTCGAAGGGGAGCGCACGTCTGCCGGCATCCAGGCCGAACTTGCCTCCGTCATGCGCAGCTTCTCCTATCTCGACGACACCCGCAAAGGACTGTCGATCCGGGACTGGGTGGCGAACGAAAAGGGGGATGGCTGGCTGTTCATCACCGTCAAGGCCGACCAGCTCCCGTCGCTTCGGCCCCTGATCACGGTCTGGCTCGATATCGCCATTTCGGCGATCATGAGCCTGGCGCCGGATCGCCGCCGACGTCTCTATTGCGTCATCGATGAGCTCCCGACGCTCCAGAAACTGCCATCGCTGTCCGACTTCCTGGCGCGCGCCCGCAAATATGGCGGGTGCGGTATCCTGGGGTTCCAGTCCTACCCGCAATTGGAGGCGACCTACGGTATCCAGGATGCCGCTGCGATCACCGGCTATTGCTCGACCTGGGTGGCATTGCGCGCCAACGACACCCCCACCGCCAAGCATGTTTCGGAAAATCTGGGCCAGGTCGAGCAGGTCGAGGCGAACGAGGGCATGTCCTACGGCGTCAACGACATGCGCGACGGCGTGAACCTGTCGCGCATGCAGGTGACCCGCCCGCTGGTCATGCACACCGAAGTGACCAATCTACCAAACCTGTCGGGTTTCCTGCGGTTCGGCCGCAACTTGCCGGTGGTGCATTTCCAGGACCGTTTCAACACCGTCGCGACCATCGCCGACGCCTTTGTCGAACGCGATACGCCGCCGGTGCGCGACCGGGATGGCGAGGCCCTGATCGCCGCTATCCATGCCGAAGCCACGCCAACCGAGCCGCCATCACCGCCGCGACGCAAGAAGGCTGCACGACCGGTGCCGCCACCGCCACCGCCGACATCGCCTGACCTGTTCGAGGGCGGCAGCACTGGGGCCGCCGAGGGGGAGGGGGTTGAACCGAAACTCGCCGAAAACCCGCCGACAGACCCTGTCGCACCTGCTCCGGCCTTCACGCTTGCCCCGCAGCGCGGACGGATCCGGATCGAGCTTGATGTCTATGACCGCGAGAATGGGCCGGCCCGTCCGGCTAACCCGGCATGATCCATCCTCGCCGCCTGAAGGGCACGCCCGGCAATATCGCCAGATATTATACCGTGGGCGATTACTACACCAAAGGGAGCGACGAACACTCGGAATGGGGTGGCCGGATTGCGGATGAGCTAGGGCTATCCGGTCCGGTCGATCCCCAAATCTTTCAGGAGTTGCTGGCCGGAAGAATCGGCGGCCAGCAACTCGGTCGTCACCGCGCCAATGGCGAGATTGAGCATCATCCCGGCTGGGACTTCGCGGTCAACGCGCCCAAATCGGTGTCGATCATGGCGCTGGTGATGGGCGATGAGCGGATCATCGCGGCGCATGAAAAAGCGGTCGGGACGGCACTCGATTATCTTGAAGAACATGCGTCGCTGCGCCGACGCGACAATGGCCAGATCGTTCACGAGACCACCGGCCGCCTGGTCTTCGCCCGCTTCACCGAGCATGCCAGCCGCGAACTCGATCCGCATCTCCATACCCATGTCGTGGTGATGAACATCACGAACCGGGAGGACGGTTCGTCCTTGGCTAGCCTCGAGACACGAGCGATGTTCGCCGAGCAGATGGTTGCAGGGCAGGTCTATCGCAACGACCTCGCCCACGAGCTTCGGCAGATCGGATACGAAGTCGAGTTCGATCCGAGGCGCGGCCTGTTCGAGATCGTCGGTGTTCCCAAGGATTTCATCAAGGACACCTCCCAGCGCGCCGAGCAGATCGATGCCCACGCTAAAGAACACGGGCTAACCGGCCAGGCAGCGCGCCGCCAATCCTTCTACCAGACGCGCGGTCCCAAGGTGAAGGCGACACTCGACGAGCTCCATAGCCAGTGGGCCGCGCGCGCGAAACCCTATGAGGCGGACCTCGCCAAACTCACCGCGCAGGTCGAGGACCGGGGCACGTCGATCATCGATGTCGACCGCCGAACCGCCGGTCGCGCGAGTCTGTTCGGTCTGCGGCAGGCGGAGACCCGCGAAGCCGTGAACAATCTCGGCCGCATGTACAGGCTGGCGCTGGCCAGCCATGTCGGAGAGGTGAGGCTTGCCGATGTCCGGCCGTTGCTTGCCGAGCATGAGTCGAAGCGCAAGCTCCTCGTCACCCGTGCGCCGACGGGCGATCAGACTCTGACCCGCGGCCGGACCAGCAGGCGCAGCGCGCGTCAGGAAATGGCGCTGTCGCAGCACCTCGCTTTGGCCCTGGATGATGCCCGACCTATCGCCACCGCCGACCGCCTCCTGGTCGCGCTGGAGACCGCTGGCCTCACGCCCCATCAGGAGCAGGCCCTCGTTCAATCGGCCTTGTCGCGGGACCGGGTCACTGGCATCCACGGCGTCGGCGGCGCCGGCAAATCGACGTTGATGAATACCCTGAGACAGGCGGCTGAACCTGGCACGGTGCTCGTGGCGCTGGCCCCCACATCGTCAGCGGCCGCGACCACGGGTCAGATCGCAGGTGTTGAATCGAGGACGGTCGAAAGCATCCTCACCAGCGGCGGCCGTGGCATCACCGACCGTCATGTCCTTCTTCTCGATGAAGCCGGTCAGCTCGGTACGCGCCAGGCCATCCGGATCCTCGAGATCAGCCGGATGACCGGAGCGCGGTTGATCCTGCTTGGCGATGACAAGCAGACCGGCGCGATCGAACAGGGCAAGCCCTTCTGGCTCATGCAGCGGTTCGGTCTCGCCACCGCGCAACTTACCGAGTCCATGCGTCAGCAAACGAAAAGCATGAAAGCCGCGGTCACGCATGCGCGGGCGGCGGAATATGCCGCCTCGCTGTCGCACCTCGACAAGGTCGTGAGCGGGGAGGGGGCCGAGGCCCTAGCGAAAGGGCTGGTCGCGGAATGGACCCGGTTGAAACCTGAAAACCGCGCAACCACCAACATCCTCGTACTCGACAATGCCACCCGGCTGATCGTGAACTCAAAGATTCGCGAAACCCTGAAATCGGAAAGCGCGATCGCGGCCGAAGACGCTCGGCTCCAGGTCCTGACGCCGAGCGGCATGTCCGACCAGGAGAAACATTATGCCCGCTTTTATTCCGGCGGGCAGGTGGTGACCTTCACAAAGGATCAGCTTGGAGCGGGGATCGCGCGCGACGTCCAGTATCGCGTTGTCGGTATCGGGCGCGCCGAGAACGGGCGGCAGGTCGTGCGACTGGTCGACGAAAATGGCCGCATCATCCGCTGGGATCCGCGGCAGAGCCAGGTCAAGCAGATCAATGTCTTCAACACCGAGAATCGCGACCTCGCCGAGGGCGATCGGATCCAGTGGCGCCTTGTGAACAAGGCGCTCGATCTCAAGAATGCCGAGCGTGGCACGGTCGAAAAGATGGATGGAACCGTTGCCACGATCCGTTGGGACCGAGGCGAGCGCGTGCAGCAGATCGACCTGTCCGAGCACAAGCACTGGGATCACGGATACGCAGAGACGGTATATTCCGCGCAGTCCAAGACCTACGCCCGGGTGTATGTGCTGGCGCCGGTCAATTCCGGGCTCGTGAACGGCCAGAATTATTATACGGCGATCACCCGCGCGCGCTTCGGCGTGAAGCTCTGGACCGAGGATGAGAAGCGCCTCGCCGAGAAGCTCGAGACCCATTCGGGCGAAAAGACATCCGCGTTGGAAGGGCTGGGAAGGCTGGACCGGGATAATCGCGACAGTCTCGCGGCGCGCCATGCAGACCCCATAGAGCGAGCACGCGCGGACCAGGATCGGGAGCGTTCCGAGCGGCGCGACATGATCCTTGGCCGACAACTCGATCAGCGCGGCAATGCGCCACGGGGACTGCCAGAGCGGATTGCCGAAAATGCGCGCGGGATCGCCAACGTCCTCGACCGCTTCCTGCAATCCGTCGTCGATCGCGCGCCTGCCGACGCCGATCGCGCGGACGCCCGACCCGACCCCACACCGGCCCCTGTACATGACACCCGTGATGCCGACCCCGCCCACGGTCCCGAACATTGATCACGGAGACTATTTCGATGAACCACACCGGCTCCTCATTCTTCGCCCAATGCCGCCTCAAATCGGTTCTGCGCGCCGGCTGCCTTGGCGTGGTGTTCGCGGCATCCGCCGCAACTCCACTGTCAGCGGAGGCGAAACCTCCGGACACCGAGATCGCACGCTGCATTGCGCGCGCCGCCGGCGGCAAGAGTTGGCTGGAAAAAACGCTTTGGGGGTTGCGCGACCAGGAAGGGGGCTGGGTCGGCGCCGAGATCCTCAACACGAACGGGTCGCATGACCTGGGGCCGCTTCAGATCAACAGCTGGTGGGTGCCGAAGATCGCGGCCGTGCTGCGGCAGCCCGAACGGGACGTTCGCACGTGGCTCAAATCTGATGCCTGCTTCAATGCCGACGTCGCCCGCTGGATCTTTCTCACGGCGTTGCGGTCGACCGGCGACTATTGGGCCGCGATCGGGGTCTATCACAGCCCAACAGCGTGGCGCCAAAGGCACTATGCCCTAAGCGTCGCAGACCACCTCACGCGGCGTTTTGGTCCTGCGATTTTCTCCGAAAGGCCTGTTAGGCTTGGCGGTGCTTCGGTCGCGACGACCCCGCAATCGCCCGACTCGCCCACCAACGAGGCCAAGCGGGAGCGAATGCTCGGGTTCGGCGTGGTAGCGCGCTCCGTATCGTCAGAGGTGCAAGATTAAGCGGCGCGGTGGCAGCAGGCTTGTCGCTCTATCCGCTCCTCGATAGATCAGCAGGGGAACAACCAGGAGTGAATCATGAACAACAGCGACCTCGCCGACCATCTTTCCAGCGCCACCGGCTCGAGCAAGGCCGACGCCAAGAAAATCGTCGATACCGTATTCGCGGCGATTGCGGACGCGGCGGCGAAGGGCGAGGAGATTTCGCTCAACGGCTTCGGCAAGTTCAAAGTGAAGGCCAGCGCGGAGCGCGAAGGTCGCAATCCCTCGACTGGCGCGACCATCACGATTGCGGCCTCGAAGAAGCTGACATTCACGCCCGCTAAAGCGGTGAAGGACAAGCTGAACGGTTGAACCGACTCTTGGTCCCAGGCACCTCCCCCAACGATCGCGCCTGGACCAAGAAAGCCGGCCGTCGTTTTTCCTCGCTCGGAGGCCGGTTTCGGATGTTTCCCACACCAGCGTTCGGCAGTGACGGGTTCAAGTCCCTTGTGTCTCAAGCGTCCGCTGGCGCTGCTACGCGACGGCCCTCTATCAAATAGGTTTCATGACAGACCCTCGAACTCACACCACTTCTCGCACCATCATTGCGCCACCACGAGTCATTTTTCGGGCTTTTCTTGACGCCGAGGCCGTTGAGTCATGGCGCGCGCCCAAGGGCATGACTGCAAAGATCCTCTCTTTCGACCCCCGTGTTGGGGGCGGCTATCGGATGACACTCGTCTATTCCGAGACCGAGCGTGGCCGAGGCAAATCAACGGAGGATACCGACGTTGTCGAGGCACGCTTCATCGAACTGATACCGAATGAAAAAATTGTCGAGGCCGTCGAGTTCGCGTCCGCCGATCCAGCCTTTGCCGGCACCATGAAGATGACAGCGATATTCACGGCGGTCGCAAACGGCACGAAAGTGACTTTCACCGCGGAAAACGTCCCTATAGGGATCAGCGAAGTTGACCATCGCGCCGGCATGGATTCATCATTGAAGAACCTCGCCAATCTCGTTGAATAGGCCCGCAGGCGCCGCTTGAGCCTTTCTATGGGTGTTAGCGAAGAAGATGGCGCCTGACCGCCCGCGACATCATCGACACGCTGAGCATTGTGCGTCGGTTCGAGCGCGGGAACTGTTGATAAACGACGGCACGCGAGGTACGATAACCTTGCTTCAAGACATCCCGCCGAGCTCCATCGATTGGAGCAGCGACGTGTTAACGATGGGCGTGCGCCTCGGTTGCGCCTTGCTTTGGCACCTCAGACAGTGCGAATGTCCCTTACACGATGAACGCATCGTCCGGCGATGAGGCGTGCCCGATCTCCGAACACGAGGTACGGGACCGCCGCTGATGCCTCGGCCGCGCCACGAACGCTTGGTAGTGAGTCCAACCCGCCTTTGCACCCCAAGGCTCAGGCTACGGATCAGGAGCCTACTCAGTCTGCGTGTGAATTCTCAGCGGGCAAGTCTCCGCAGAACGATCCACGGGAACCTCGCATTGCGAGACGCGACAAATTCTCACGCCAGCTGATTGAGGATGCCAGTGCGATCTTCGCACGACGGATGGGCCGGCCAGTTTCTCAGGACGAAGCGAGGATTCTGCTAGGCGACCTGACCGACTATTATGAGCTCGCCATCGCCCGACGTCGGACCATTGTCGATCGACAACCGTCAAGACTCAAGACAGTGCGATGACGACCCGAATGCCCGATAACCCAGCCAGGCGCTTTGCCTACGCCGAATCGGCGGCTTGACGGTTCAGTGCTGTCGCGGAATAAATAGGGAACAGAACGGGACGGCGGCACAGCCACAATTCCCCAGCGATAGGCGCGTTTCGCGGTTGGAAGTGGGGAAGGATCGTGATTGAGAGCAGAGAAGGAAGTGTGGAACAATGGTGAAACCCAGAGCGAAGCTGAGACGGACGGTGGCACGTGCGTCGGTCCGCCACGCATTAAAGAAAGCGGTTCTCTACGCTCGCGTCTCGACGTCGGAGCAGGAGCGCGAGGGATTCTCGATTCCTGCCCAGCTCAAACTTCTCCGAGACTACGCAGCGATCCACGACATCGATATCGTAGCCGAACATGTCGATGTAGAAACTGCACGGAAGGCTGGCCGCACCGAATTTGAAGCGATGCTGGCTTATCTACGACGCCATCCGTCTGTCCGAATGATCCTGGTCGAAAAGACCGATCGGCTGTACCGCAACCTCAAGGACTGGGTGACGCTCGACGAATTGGATATCGAGATCCACCTCGCCAAGGAGGGCGTTGTCCTTTCCAACGAGTCCAGGTCTTCCGAGAAGTTCATGCACGGCATCAAGGTGTTGATGGCCAAGAACTATATTGACAATCTATCGGAGGAAGCGCGCAAGGGCATGACAGAAAAGGCCGCGCAGGGTTATTGGCCTACTCTCGCTCCACTCGGTTACCGCAACATTCGCAACGATGCGGGGCGGAAGGTAATCGAGGTCGATCCCGAGATCGCACCGATCATTGCGCGCCTGTTCGAGCTGTGCGGAACTGGTAATTTCTCGATCAACGAACTGGCAGCGAAGGCGCGCAATCTTGGTTTGAGGTATCGTCGAAGCGGCAAGCTCGTCAGCAGTACGAGTACGATTTTCTATATACTCAGAAATCGGCTCTACACCGGCTCCTATGAGTGGGACGGCAAGCTTTATCGAGGCCTGCACGACCCAATCATTTCGCTGGAGGCCTGGGAACTAGCTCAGGAGGTCATCGATGGCCGCAGCGCGTCCAACGTCCGCGCGAGTCCCAAAGATTTCGTCTACACCGGCTTGATGACCTGCGGCCATTGCGGCTGTGCGATAGTCGCGGAGATCAAGAAGCAGAAATACGTCTATTACCATTGCACCGGCTTTAAGGGAAAATGCCCTGAGCGTTACGTCCGGCAGGAGGCGCTTGACGTTCATTTCGAACAGATGCTTTCGCGGCTTCGCCTCGACGACGAAATTTTCGGTCTCGTACAGCGAGCGCTCCGCGAGAGCCATGGCGACGAGAGCCGCGAGCGTGATGAAGCCAAGGCGCGGCTGGCTGCCGAGGCAGACAAGCTCCAGGAGCGTCTTGACACCATCTACCTCGACAAGATCGATGGACGTATCACCAAGGAATTTCACGATCGCATCGCTACCACCTGGCGGGAGGAGAGAGCGCGGGCGATCCGAGGACTCGAGCACCTCAATAATGCGGACGAGGCCTATGTTGATGATGGCGTGGCGCTGCTCGATATCGTCAGGAACGCCCACAAAGGCTTTGCGGAGATGGCCCCGGAATACCGGCGTCGAGCTCTAAATTTGGTACTTTCGAACTGCACCTGGGCCAATGATCGGCTGACCGTAGAATTCAGGCAGCCCTTTGGAATGCTTGAAGAATTATCACGAGCCGCGTTCACTCTCGGCACGCCAAACCAACCCCAAAATGAGGGTTTTGACAGTTTGGTGACCCCTACGGGAATCGAACCCGTGTTTCAGCCGTGAAAGGGCCGCGTCCTAGACCGCTAGACGAAGGGGCCATGTCCGGACGAACCGGGCGTGGGCGTGCCGGTTAGGCAAATGCTGCGCCCGGGTCAAGCCGCTGCGTTACCGATCCGCCCATGCCTGGTCATCCGGGGCGTCGAGTTCCCCGCTCAATCTGCCCAGGCGGCGTCGTCGAGATGTAGTTCGGCCGCCGGCCTTGCGCCCCAATCGTCGATTCGCGCGCGGCCCGCAAGCCAGAGCCGGCGATGCGGCGGCGCACCGAGCAGCGCAGCGCCGAGTGCCGTGTCGGCCTGGCGGAAGGCGACGGTCTTGAGGGTTCGGCCATCATCGCCGCTGACGATCGCCCGGACATGGCCGTTGCCGACGATGTCGGCCTTCACGATCCGGACCGGCCCGGCTACCACGCGTGGTTGAGGCCAGCCCATGCCATAGGGGCCGCCCGCATCCATCGCCTCGACCAGCGCCGGGGTGACTCCACCGGCCGTCAGCAGGGCATCGAGCAACAGGGCGCGATCGCCGATAGAGCGCGTCACCGCGGCTTCGAGCCGTTCCTCGAGGAAGTCGATGAACGCGTCGAGCTGGTCTTCGGCGATCGTCAGGCCAGCCGCCATCGCATGCCCGCCGCCCGCCACGAGCAGTCCGCTATCCTTTGCGGCCAGCACGGCTGCACCAAGATCCACGCCCGGAATCGACCGGCCGGATCCCTTTCCGACGCCTGCCTCGTCGAGCGCGATGACGATCGCGGGGCGCCCGAACTTCTCCTTGAGACGCCCCGCCACGATGCCGATCACGCCCGGATGCCAGCCCCGTCCGGCGACCACCGTGACGGCCCGGTTGGCCTTGGTCGCCGCTGCGGCCTCGGCCGCTTCCTGCACCAGTCCTTCGATCGCGCGCCGCTCTTCGTTCAGGCGATCCAGCTCGGCTGCGATGCTTGCGGCCTCGGCCGGGTCGCGGGTCGTCAGGAGGCGTACGCCGAGATCGGACTTGCCGACACGACCACCGGCATTGATCCGCGGCCCGAGGGCGAAGCCAAGATCGGTCGAGGTTGGCGCACGGGTCAGGCGCGAGGCGGAGATCAGCGCGTTCAGGCCGATATTGCGGCGCTGTGCCATCACCTTCAGTCCCTGCGAAACGAAGGCGCGGTTCAACCCGCGCAACTGCGCCACGTCGGCCACGGTGCCGAGTGCGACAATGTCGAGCAGGTCGAGCAGGCGCGGTTCGGCGCGGCTGTCGAACCAGCCGCGCGCGCGCAGCAGGCGAACGAGCGCGGCGCCGAGCAGGAAGGCTACACCGACCGCAGCGAGATGACCGTGCGCCGCCCCCTCGTTCTCGTCCAGGCGGTTGGGGTTCACCAGCGCCAGAGCATGGGGGAGGGCCGCGGCGCATTTATGGTGGTCGACGACGATTACGTCCACGCCGGCCACCCGCGCCATCTCCAGCGCCTCGAAGGCCTGCGCGCCGCAATCGACCGTGACGATCAGGCTGGCGCCTTCCTGCTTCAACCGCACCAGCGCTTCACCCGACGGGCCATAGCCCTCCATCAAGCGATCCGGAATATAGGCGCGGGCCTCAAGCCCGAGATCGCGGAGCAGCAGGATCATCAAAGCTGCCGAAGTGGCGCCGTCGACGTCATAATCGCCGAAGATCGTCACCTGTTCGCCGGACTGAACGGCATCGACGAGCCGCTCGGCGGCGCGGTCCATGTCCCGGAAGATCGAGGGGTCAGGCATGAAGGCGCGAATGCTGGGCAGCTTGTGTGCCTCGAGTGCCTCGCGGGGGCAACCGCGCGACAGGAGCAACTGGGTGACGAGGTCGTCAGGGGAAAAACCGGGGTCGCGCGTGTCGGTCTCCAGGGCGCGCCAGCGCCAGGGTTGGCCGAGGATCGAATGCGAGATGTTCAGAACGGGTGGCATCGATCGGGCTGTAGCGCCTTTTGGGCGGCGGGCGAAAGGCGCGAACCGGCCTGGGCCCTACTCGGTCTTCAGCCAGCTCCGTTCACGAAACCATTTCGTGACGATGTATTTCGTGCCCTTCACTACGGGCGTACCCTCGTGCAGCGTATGGGGATTGGGGCTGCCGTCCGGATTCATGTTGTTCCAGGCAAGCAACAGGCCGCGCTTGGGCGCTACGCGGAAGCCGGCCGAGGGGAACCAGGTCGCGCCGCCATCCTCGACGTCGTTGAGATAGACCATCGCCGTCCAGGTGCGCTGGCCGCCGCTCGCCTTCATCGCCGCCCAATAGTGCTGCGCTTCGTTGAAGAAGTCGTGATGTGCCCGGAAGTGCTGGCCCGGGGCGTAACGCTGACCCTGCATCGTCTCGCCAAAGGCGGGATCGATGCCCAGCAGCGCGGCGATCGATTCGTCGATCGGGCGGATGATCGGCGACCAGCGGTCGAGATCGCAGCTTTCGCTCGTGCGAAAGGTCTTGTCGCCGCTCTCGGACAGCAAGGTCGAGGGGCGTCGGTCCGAATCGATCGCGCGTATCAGCGCGTTGCATTGGGCGGGATTGAGGAAATCGGGGTGGTAATAGACCTGTGCCAGTTCGACTTTCGCCCGCTTTACCGCCGGGTTCGCGTCGAGCCTTTGCGAGACTGTCTCGCCGGCAAGCTTGCGGGCGGTGGAAGGGGCGTTCTGTCTTCTCGGCAGGAACGGTTTGATGGAAATCAGCGCCATGGCCCCTTAATCTGCCGCGGCGCGGGCAAAAGACAAGGGGCCCGGCGATATTGTCGCCGGGCCCCGGTCTCGATGCGACGGTTTACCAGAAAATGTCGTAAACGGTGTCGACGACCTGACCGGTGTAGATATCGACGAGCAGCGCATCATTGTAATAGCGCACCCAGCGATATGGGCCATAGACCGGCGGCAAGCCGTAATATTCAGGATCG
>CAISGR010000002.1 GCA_903884945.1 uncultured bacterium | reverse complement strand
CTATGCCGCCGATGCGCCGTCCGAGGCGCGCTTCACGCTGGTGACGACGCGCGGGCGGCTGCGGCGGGACCTGGCGGCGTTCCGAGCGCTGCTGGCCTCGACCAGGACCTGCACCGCGACCTGGCAGGACGAGAAGGGCCGCGCGACCAGCGCCGGCACGGGCGCGCCCTGCCCGGCCGGGGCAAGCTGGTTCTGAACCACCAGCGGCCGCCCGGGCGGGCGGCGGCGATCACCAGGGCAGGACCTGCCCGTCATAATTGACATAGGCGGTGGTGCCGGAGCCGTGGCGCCGCGCGAGCAGATCGGCGATCGCGGGGATGCTCTGATCGATCGAGAGCGTGGCGGCGGGGCCGCCCATATCGGTGCGCACCCAGCCGGGCGCGACCATCAGCCAGGCCTGGCGCCCGGCGCGGCGGCGCTGCGCCACGCTGACGAACCCCATGTTGAGCGCCGCCTTGCTCATGCGATAGGCCTCCCAGCCGCCGACATTGTTGGCGATGCTGCCCAGGCCGGACGTCATCACCGCGGCGGTGCCATCCGGCGCGAGGAGATCGGCGAAGCGATCGACGATGCGCAGCGGCGCGAGCGCATTGACCAGCATCAGCTCGGCAAAGGGATCTGGCTCCACCGCGCCGATCGGCAGGGTGGCGGGCCCGGCAATGCCGGCATTGACGAAGAGCAGATCGAGCGCGGCGCCGGCCAGCCGGGCGTGCAGCGCATCGACCCCGGCCCCATCCCTCGTATCGAGCGTCTCGACGCGCAGCGCCGCGCCATGCGCGGCGGCGAGATCGGCCAGCGCCGCCGCCTCGCGCACCGTGGCGATGACCGCCCAGCCGCGCCGCAGATGCTCTTCCGCCAGCGCCCGGCCAAGCCCGCGCGAGGCGCCGATGATGAGGGCAGTCGGCACGGCCTTTCTCCTTTGGCGGGGAATATAGGGGTGGCGGGGGTGACGTCGAGGGGGGATTGGGTCCAGTTTTTGCGGCTTATCGCGGAGTGGGCTGCGCGCGGAAGCTGCCCTTCGTGTTGGGGTGAATCGCTGTCGCAAAAACGACGGGATTTGGGACGAAGCCGTCGTTCGGGGTGTCGAGGGCAAACGTCGGGTCTCGGCATAAGCGGTCGTTCAAGTCCGCCTGATCGAATGGTTGATTAGGTTCGACACGGTCGCCGCGTTCGCTGCGGCGTCGACTCAGACGTCGCCGCTCAAGGAAGCTTGTGTGCTCCGTAAGCTCGCCGATTGATGCTATCGGCGAAAGAGTTTCTACAGGCCGCAGGCCCGCAACCGCAACGCCCGCACTTGGTCAGTTAACTGCCGCTATTGCTCTACCGGGTCAGGCTGGACCGGACGCTTCTCGGGCGCACCGGCCCTTCGACGATATCCACTGCGCCCGAACTCCGTCAAGACGCCCACGGCCTCAAGCGCTGCCTTCAATTCATCGGGTGCGGTGAGCCCATAACTCGTGAAGTAGGCCCGGATGTCGGTCGGGCAGTTGACCATCCTGGCCCAGCCTGCCGGATCAGACCCATTCAGGGCCGGCAGCCGTTTACCTTGACTGCCCGCGTGTGAGCGCTGGCGCGCCCAGCCGACGAGGGTCGGCCAGATCTTCTCCACCTGGAGGACGTATGGCTCGATCGCGGCAACCTCGGGGAGCAGCTTCAGATCCATCGCAGCCATGACCGCCTCGACTACCGCGAGCGTGTCCGTCATCCGCTTCGGCTGCAGGGGCGCCGCCCTCGTGACGGCGCGGTAGACGGCATGCACGGTGCCGAACCGCTCGATCGTGGCGGCGTTCGCATTCAGGTCGCGGAAGCCCTCCCCCTTCTTTACGCTCTTCGCTCTCGTCGCCTTCTCGTATTGTCCGCTGGCGAGCAGCATGAGCCTGAGGAATAGTGATCGCTCGACGACGGACTGGCGGCCAACGAACCCGTTCTGGATCGCGTCCGCATATTCCCCGCGCTTGTGCTCGTACAGCAAGCCATGGGCCATGAACACGCGCTCGGCGAGCGCGCGCTGCTCGTCGTTGGCCACCACGCGATCGGCAGTCACCACCTGCGTCTGCGAGTTGGTGGCCGACGAGATCTCCCTTATCAGCGCTAGCCTCTTCTTCTGTTCAATGTCCGGTAACGTGATGATCCGGACGACCACTTCCTTGTCCTCGAAGAGAGCGGCGCGCTCGAAGTCGGCAGCCTCGTCCCAGATCCTGCTGAGGGTGAACGCCGTCTGCCCACCGTTGATGATCTGCGGGTTGCGCACGGCGACCTGGGCAGTCTCCTTCTGACCCGTTAGCTCCGACACGAAGGTCTCGTCCGACAACATGGTGATGCCGTTGTTCAGGAGCGCGAACTCGCCCGACGAACGATCCGTGATGCTTTCCCGAATCTGGCGGTTCGTGACCTGCTGCGAGAATTCGAGATATGAGCGAGGGTTGAAGCGCAGGATCGAATTTCGATACCGTGACATCAGCCGCGCGATCTCGATGGTTGGAGCAAGGATAACGGTGATGTCCACCAGCCCATGCTCCGTCCGCACCTTGGCACTCAGCCGGCTGCCCGCCGACTTGTTGCTCATGTCGATATTGAACAGAAGATCGGCGAAGTAGGTCTGCTCACCCCGAAGCACGGGTATTACCAGTTCCTCGTAGCACCGCTCAAAGTCATAAACCTCAACGTCCATGTCGGGGAACAGCCTGCCGGTCGCTAGCTGTTCCTCGGCGCGCACGTTGGCGAGCAGGACGACACTGTGGCGATAGCGCGCGATGTCGGGCACCTCCATCAGCTGTCGCTGCAGGCCCTTGATGTGGCCGCTATAGCTATTGCCGGTCGCGTCCTGCTCCTCGCCCTTGAGAATCCGGTCCGCGTCGATCCGTGAGACCTCGCCGATGGTAATGTGTTTGTCCGAGTAGTTCTGCGCGGTTGACCTAAATTTGGATTGGACGAGCACGACCACGCGGTTCTCGTGATCGATGTGGAACGCGTCGATGCCACCATCATAGGACGAGTCGGTGATTTGCCTCTCGCGTTCGTCGAGCTCGTGCAGGCCGTATTTCGCCTCAAGGAACAGGTGGATGTAAGCACGCGCGCGGGCTTGATCACGCTCGGTGGGGGACTGGCTAGCGTTCCGGTAGATCGAGCGCTGACCCGCTACCGCGCCACCCCGAACGATGCGGTCGAGGATATTCAGCAGGATTTGGTATTTAGCTTCTGCGCCCGTCATGCTGCGTCCTGTCCCCACCACTGCTTAAGACCATAGCGCTCGCCCGCGACGCGTCACCCCCTACGAGAACGACGCAAGGATTGCTTATGGGTCCTGTGGGCGCTCGCGGCGGAGCTGTGCCGCAGGCACGGGCGCGACCCGTGAATTTTAGAGCGTAAGCCTGCCGTCCAGCCCGTCACTTCAGTCGTCCGCTCGGGCTCGATCAGCCAAAGTTCAGGGTGGCGCTCCCAGCATCGGCACGCTCTTAACCGAGCAGCGCGTTCTACGTATCAAGGAAGTCCCAGTCGCTACCAGTTACCCAGCGCAATGCGCTCAACTTGCCGTTGAGCATTCCCCACTCGAAATCGTCCCAAGGCCCGAGATTTTCTACGCCAACCTCTTTCCTAGCCCGCTCGCCAGCAGCCAACACGGCCTCCAAAGTGCCGCGCGTGATCTGGTCCTGACGGCAATAGCCCTTCTCAGTCTTGCCCAACTCGTCCACGATCTCGATCTCGCCACTTTCGATGCCACACATCAGATTAAGATGGCGGTTGTACCAGACCTGACGGAAAAGCAGGTGCTCCGCCTCCAATATTTCGCTCAAGCTGCGTGGCTTTTCCTCATACTCAAACTCCCACTTCAGATCTTCCATCCAGTCAGGAGCATAGGTGCTCAGCACCTCCCCAAGAGCGACGGCATATGTGGAATCCTCTGCCGCAAATAGCTCGGCGATATCGGAATGCGGCGCTCGCTCATCCGTGTTCATGTCCGAGAAGTCGTGCTTGTTATGTGTCACGAAGGCGAGGTGTTCTTCGTCGTCCCTGCCAGCCAGCATGTCCCGATAGATTTCCACCAACACGGCATCCGCCATGCTGTTCCTGTTTTTGTGAAACGGGCAGAGCTTATCGATGGCTCGCTGCGCGGCTCTGAGTTTCACGTCGTCCGAAGTCTGAATGATCACCCCGTTGGTCAGCAGCCTCTCGATGCGATCGATGTTGGAATTGGCATATTCTCCTTGTTTGCCGATGCGGTAATCCATGTCGCCCAGCTGCTTGAGTAAGGCATCACGGCCTTCCTCCCCACCATGTTGGCGAATGGCATCACTGACCCGCCTGAAGACCGCGCTAATGCCTTGGCTGGTCTCCTTGACGATGCGCTCCTTGTTCCGCTCGAACTCGTCCAACGTCTGTTGAGGCACGACAAGTTCGGCCTCGCCATCGCGGATCAGATCGATGAGCACGTCTAGAGTTTTAAGGTGGCGATAGTCCTTGGCGATGTCGAGCCAAACGCAAGTGTCTATTAGAATTCGCAGCATGACGCCCCCCCAAACTGACTGTCATGGTAGGGGCATCAGCTAGCGCGAAAAGTAGGATTTCGGGCTGACCGAGAAAATCTGAAGGATCAGGCTTTTGGATCGGTGAAATATCGGTCGCGGCCCTCCCAGCCATCCCACCCCAAAAGAGTATATTGGCCGCACGCCCGGAAACGGTCGGGCTGCAATCCACCAAATCGTTTCAGTCGGCGTTCAGTGAGCGAGCGGCGGCTTGCGGATTGGCTTCGAAAAGCGCTGGACGTCGCGATTTTTGGGCTGCAGCGGTCAAACTTGCGAATGGCCGGTTCCGGCGTAAGCCGACATTTCCAGCACCGAATCGGAACGACGTGAGTTGGTCGGCTGTCGCCGCTTGCGGCAATCGATCGAAGTGGGACAGAGCCGTCATTCCCCGCTCGCCACTTGAATGACGACTCTCGGTGAGAGCTGACGCTCCCGCCACCGGAGCAGGCAGCTTAACGCATAGGGCATCGGCAGGAAGTCCGCCGGTATCATAGTTCAAGTGCTCATCTCGGCAGGAACTCGACGTTCCAGATACGGGCGGAGCTCCGGCCACTAAGTTTACAATTTATACTAAGGCGCGTAGAGTCTTGGATTTTGAATGGAATGTCACATGCACGCCGTCTTGGAATTGGATCCGATCTGCTTCTCGTCGGATTGCCCCAGCCGGAGCCTTTTCGATCAGATAGCCGACAAATGGTCGGCGATGGTATTAGCGGTCCTGTCCGACAGGCCGCATCGGTTCAACCTGATGCGCAGGCGATTGGAGGGCGTTAGCCAGAAGGCGTTGACACAATGTCTGCGCAAGCTTGAGCGCAATGGGTTGGTCAACCGTCGCGTCGTCTCCCTGTCACCGGTCGCCGTCGAGTACGAGATCACCGCGCTTGGCCGTACCCTGCAAAAGCCGCTCGGCGCGTTGCACCAGTGGACGCTGGACTATCTCGCGGAGGTCGACGCGGCGCGCGAGGCCTTCGATGCTCGACAATCGGACGACGCCTTCGGTGGCGTTCAGGTGGGGAAACGCTCGGATTAGGCCCCGGCAGGTCGGATGGCAGGTTTCCTCAGCCCTACCAGGGTACTCGGCGGTGCCTAATTGACGCTAGGTCTACAATATATACCTAGACACCCCAATCAACTGGAGTGTCAAATGACCGATCTCAACCTGCTGACCCCGCTGAAAACCGATACGTTCGAATTCAAAAACCGCGTCTTCATGGCTCCCATGACGAGAGGCAGGTCGCCCGACCGCGTCGCCAACGAGCTGACCGCGCGCTACTACGCCCAACGCGCCACAGCCGGGCTGATCATCTCGGAAGGCACGCAGATTAGCGAGCAGGCGATCGGCTGGGCGAATACGCCCGGGATACACACGGACGAACAGATCGAAGGATGGCGAAAGGTCACCCGGGCCGTGCACGAAGCCGGCGGCCTCATCTTCGCGCAACTCTGGCATACGGGCCGCGCTTCGCATCCGGACTTTCACGGCGGAGCCCTGCCCGTCGCGCCGTCGGCGGTACCCTTCAATAGCCAAGTCTTCACGCCCGCGGGGCCGAAGCCTGCCGTCACCCCCCGGGCGATGACCCTGGAGGAAATCCAGAGCACGATCCTGGACTATGAGGCCGCCGCACGCGCAGCAAAGGTTGCGGGCTTTGACGGCGTGGAGGTGCATGGTGCCAATGGCTATCTGCCGGCCCAATTCCTCGAAGACGGGCCCAACAGAAGAACCGACGCCTATGGTGGGCCTGTTGAAAACCGCGCCCGCTTCCTGCTCGAAGCGACCGATGCCGCCATCCGGGTCTTTGGCCCGTCCCGTGTGTCGGTCCGGCTTTCGCCCCGAATCCCCTACAACGATATGGGCGATAGCGACCTGGAAGGCACGTACGTGTTTGCCGTCGAAGCGCTTGAGGCGAGGAAGCTAGGAATGCTCCACTTCATGGAGCCGGCCCAACTTCCGAACGGCCTCAAGCTGCTGGCACCCGAAGCAAGAAAGCGCTTTTCCGGTCAGTTCATCGTGAACGTTGGATATGATCGCGACAGCGCCGAACGGGCGATAGCGACGGGTCTGGCTGACGCGGTGACGTTCGGAACGCTCTTCATCAGCAACCCCGATCTCCCGGAACGCTTTCATCGTGGCGCCGCCTTGGCGCCGTCCGACCCTTCCAGCTACTATGCGGGCGACGAGCGCGGCTACACCGACTACCCGCCCCTCGGCTAAGGCGTTCCGCCGAGGCGCCTTCGCAATCCCGCCGCCCCGTTGCAAACGCAGAAAGAGGGCGGCGGGATCGAGATTTCCGCGAGATTTCCGCAAGCCATGTCCCGCCGTCACGTTCGGGCGGCAACATTTCCGCTCTGGGGAAAGGCTGAGGTACACTGAACCGGCTGACATTTGACGTTTGCCCACCGGAATACCGGCGACTCCGGACGGCCGGTTCCGTCAGAAGTTGTCGTTCGCTTAGACGTACAGGAAGGTCTTGGTCTGGTCGACTGTCGCCGCTTGCGGCAATCGATCGAAGGTGGGACTTTCCGGTCATACGCCACGCATACAGGAATGGCGGCTCCTAACCGAAAACCGGGCATCCGGGCCGCGCGCAAACGATGGGCCGGATGGCAGCGGCTGGATAAGCTAACGCCGGTGCTTAAGAGGCTGGCGTGTGCCGTAAGCTTCTAGGAACTCCGGCGAAGTCACATCTTCTGCCAGCGTACGCAAGGCCACTGCTGAACTTCCTAACACGTGTTCCACGCGTTGATTGGCATCGGCCCATAATATAATGGCCTCACGTAGGCGTTCCTCTCCAAAGGATGTCAAGACGGCCCGCTTCGTACGACGATCATTGGCGTCAGGACGCAGCTCAACCAATCCGTCTCGCGTCAGTGGCCGGAGGGCGTAGGTGAGGCCGGAAATGCTCACTCCCAGACGCTCGGCCAATGTCTGGAGCGTTGGCCATCCCCTCGGACCAACATCGTGGACGCCAGCGATCTGCCCCAGCACCCCGACTTGGGTAGCCTTGAGACCGCTTGGGGCTACGGCTTCGTCATAGACCTGGCCGAGCCGTCTGGCTGCCAACCGCAGCGCTGTGTGAGTGCAGGCCAGCTCGGCGAGGATATCGTTCGGCGGTGACGTACTGCCGTCGGCTCTCTCGCCCGCTTTTCCGGATTTCTGATTCTTTTTCATCAACCCAAGATGGTTGAGCCCTTCACCATTGAAAAGGGCCCTTGCGAAGCCACATATGGTTGGGCACTCAACCAAAAGGAGCTTTTATGTCTGAATTTCCGAAGCCGGTCGCCCTTGTGACGGGTGCCTCCGCGGGCATCGGCGCCGTTTACGCCGAACGGCTGGCGGAGCGAGGCTATGACCTCATACTCATTGCGCGTCGCCTCGATCGCCTCAAAGCACTCGCGAACAAGCTCGCCGCGGCGCACGGCACGAAGGTCGAAATCGTCGAGGCTGACCTCACCGTTGAAGCCGATCTTGCCCACGTCGAGCAGGTGCTTCGTGACACTCCAACGATCCAAATATTGGTCAACAATGCCGGAATCGCCACGCTGGCACCGGTCATGGAGACTTCAGCTCAAGATGCAGCCGCGATGATCGCGTTGAATGTCACAGCGCTGACGCGCCTGACCCATGCCATTCTTCCAGAGTTTTTGGCACGGAATGAAGGCGCCATCATCAATATCGCGTCGGTACTCTCCTTTCATTCGCTTCCGATCAGCGCGATCTATAGCGGCACCAAGGGCTATGTGATGAACTTCAGCCGAGGCTTGCAGCAGGAGCTCGCCGGCACAAATGTCCGGCTCCAACTCGTCATGCCGGCGTCCACCGCGACTGAGCTATGGGATTTGTCGGGAGTGCCGCTGGCGGCGCTGAACAAGTCCAGTGTCATGACAGCAGAAAATCTCGTCGACGCCGGACTCGTGGGATTTGATAAGGGCGAATCGATCACTTTGCCGTCTGTCCATGACGCCGATCTTTGGGAGCAATTCGACAAGGCGCGAACCGCATTGTTCGCGGCAACCCAAACCGGCGAGCCAGCGCCCCGCTACATCGCCGGCTAAAATTGAACGGACGAGCTCCGTCCTTTCTCCGAACTCGCAGCCGGAATTTTCACGGCTGCGAGTTCATATTGAATGGAAGGGACCGATGCGTCTGCAAGCGACATCGCCATAGATCCGTTCGGAGATCCGTTCGAACGCTTCGATTGCGCCTGCTGACGCGCAGCTCCCCTTTAATTTTTCTGATTGAGCAGGGCTCCGACGGGTGACGCACCATTGGAATAGCAGCTCTTGTCGCTTGCGGTCATTCCCAACTTGGCCGCAAACGGCGAGACTTGGTCGACACCGGCCAGCTCAGCCGGCCGTTGAAAGCGTCCGTCCCGACGCCGCTCATTCCTCCTGCTCTGGAAGCAGCCCTCCCCGTAGCGGAACGCGAGCATAGCCTCGGCACGGGCACGGGATGCACTACCCCCACAGCAACCTCCACCAGCCGGCCGCGCCGCCGGCACGTCACGGGATGCCGTGCGCGTCGAGCCAGGCAAGGGTGGCGGGCATATGCCCCTTGATCGCCTGCGCGCGAACCGTGCCGTTTTCATTCCGCGCCCGCGGATCGGCGCCGGCGCGCAGCAGGATCAGCGCGACGCGGTCATCGTCGGTAGAAAGCACGGTTGTGGTGCCCTCCTTGTCCCGGGCCCTGGGATCGGCACCGCTGGCAAGGAGCAGCCGGGCGAGTTCGGGCGAATCGCACCCCATCAGCGCCGTCCATCCGAGGGTGTCCCGGGCTTCCAGCGGCACGCCCAGCGCGATCAGCGCGCGGGCCATTTCCAGCATCTTGTCCGGCCGGGCATCGCAGGTCGGCGCGCTCCCGCGCAGGGCGGTCAGGGCAGTTCCGTCGCCGCCGGCGAGATGGGGATCGGCCCCGGCCTTGACGAGGGCGCGGGCGATCCCGGGGCTGCAGCCGACCCGGGCGAACGCCTGGTCGAGGATCGCATGCGGCACCGTGGCGAGCGCGCCGCGCCCCGCAAGCTTGTCGAACAGGGCTTCGCTTCCGGCCGTCGCGGCCGCCTGGACCAGGATCGTGCCGAGGCTCTGGCCGTTGATCCTCGCATCGAGCGGCACGCCGCGGTTCACCAGCCCCAGGAGCAGCGCCTCGACGCCTTCGGCCGGGCGATAGCCGCCGAGCTTCGACGCGGCCGCCGCCGCAAGCGCAACGGCCCCGCGCGAGCGATAGTCGAGATGGGCCGCGTCGAGTTCGTCGAGCGTCTGCGCGTTCCCGTCCACCCAGCGCGCGGTGCCGGCAACCGCGTCCACCGCCTGCTCGAGATCGCGGACCTCCTGCGGCATCCCGGCCGAGGTGCCGATATAATCCGTCACCGTCTTGCTCGCCGCGCCGATCCTGACGGTCAGCACCTGGGTGGGATTGTCCGTCGCATTGTAGAAATATTCCTTCCTCAACCCGAAGAAGTGCGCCGCCCGAAACCGCTCGATCAGGCCTGCAGCCGCCGCGGGATCGATGTGCGCCGTGTGGCGCCCGGGCAGCAGCACGTTGTGGCCATTATAGTCGAGATGGACTTGCGCCGCCGTGCCCTTGAAGTGATCGTCACCGGTATCGAATTCGACCAGGCCATCGCCGCGCACCGTCACGCGATAATCGGGACAGCTGCCGAAGCACGCGCCGCGCTCCAGCGTGATCAGGGTGTCGGCCGGATTGCCCGCGGGGAAGGGAACGGCGGTGTCGGCCGGGATTGGCCGCTTGCGATAGGTGACGCCCACCCTGCCGACCACGTTTACCGGCTTGCCGTCGAACGTCTGCGGACGAAAGGTCCACCCGCGCACCAGCGCGAGCGCCGGCGCGGGATCGAGCTTCTCGAAATTATCGATCGGTTCAGCGGCGATCACCCTGCCCGTTGTGTCGACGGTGACGAGGAGGTTCAAATCGCTGAAGCTGGCCTCGTCGGCGATCACGGCCGTCTCGCCTGAGAGGCGCTGATCGTCGAGCTTGTAGACGCCCAGCAGCGCCGGCACGTCGTTCCCATGGGACGCGCTGCCGACTGCCATGCAGGGCAACAGGCACCATAGCAGCCGAACCCCTAATCGCATTACCGTCTCCCTCGCGGCGGAGCATGATGGGCGGCGCAAGGAGAGGCAACGCAAAGTTCATCGGGCGAGGATTGCCGATCAGTTGACGTGCCGCAGTACCCGCAAGGTGCCCGCCGCCGTCGAAGCCGGCCTGAACAGCCCCATATGGCTGCGCCACGTACGGGGAATGCGCGCGACACCATCGCGGAAAGACCAGCGTCCGCCCCACGTGTCGCGCCTGCGGCAGCCCCCCCGGTGCGACCGTGTCCCATCGCACCGGGCTCCGTCAGGTCGGGCCTAGTGCCCCAGGGAACAGGTCGCCGGCGCGTTGACCGGGTTGCACCGCGCCTCGCCGCCGCCCGGCAAACGAACGACATAGGGCGTTCCATAGGCATTGCCCGGCTGATAGAAGTCGGTCGAGACGATCTGCGCGCCGCTGCGCAGTGCCTGGTTCGCCCGGGTGGGATCGTTGACCCTGGCCTCATAGGTCTCGATATCGGCGCGGGCGCGGACCAGATAGCCTTGCGCGACGCGCTCGGGGATTTCCCTGGCGCGCAGCGTCGCATTGTCCATCAGCAGGAAGGCGGCGTAGCTCTGCCCGGGCGTCGCGCGCAGGAAGGCGGCGCGGCCTTCGAGATTGGGATGGCCAGCGTGATAGGCCGCCAGCGCTTTGGGATCGAGCGCGGTCAGCAGCAGGAAGACGAATTTCCCGCGCGACGCGCGCAGCGTCGGCCAATGCTGCGCCCGCACGCCGGCCTCGAGCGTCGGATAGCGGCCGCGGACCTGATCGGGCGTCACGAGATGATCGCGCCCGATCACGTCGAAGATGGTGCGGTCCATTTCGTCGAATGCCCTGGCGTCGAACGCCAGCGGTGCGGTCGCGCCCTTGAAGATCGGCAGCGGATCGCTCTTGGCTTCAACCAGGATGAAGATCGGTGCGTGGCCGGGATGCGCATCCGACCAGCCGCGCAGCTGGCGCAGGCAGGTGCGGAACAGGTTGCAGCTCGAGCGCACGTCGAAGTCGGCGACGTGGAACACCTTGAGGCCGGGCTTGTCCATGTCGGTCGCGTCGCGCGGCAGGACCTCGCTGTCGGGAATGCCCTTGTCGTGCAGCGCGGCATAGCCGGCCGGGTGGTTGTAGCGCCCGCCATCCGGATCGTTGTTGATATCGATCTCGAGGCTGCGCATGCCGGCGTCGAGCTGCGCGGGCAGCGCGGGGAAGCGATAGTTCAGGCCATCGCTCAGGCTGCCGGGGTTGGGATGATATTCCTCCCACGCCGCCTTGGCATCGCCCGTCATCCGGCTGGCGAAGGTGGCCATCTGCGGCCCGATCGCCGCATCGGCCATGGCGAGGAGATGCGGATCGATGCCCTGGGCGTAGCTGTTGTGGGTGCCGAGCACCTGGATCTGGTTGAGGCGCAGTTCGGGCGCGCGCTCCCTGGCGCCGAGTGCGGCAACTGCGGTCACGGCGCAGGTCGCGGCGAGGCCGAGACCGAGGACGATCTTCTTCATGGCACTATCCTTCTGGCAGGGCGCCGCGCTGCGCAGCGCCCGAAGCGCGGAGGATGCGCTGCATCCTCCGCCGGGGTCCTGGGTCAGAACTTGACCTGCACATAGCCGCCGACCGTGCGATAGGCGTTGGGCGTGGTGTAGTGCAGCAGGCCGAGCGCGCCGTAGATCTGCCAGCCGGTCGAATAATAGGTGTTGAACAGGTTGCGCGCGTAGACGCCGACCTCGACCGTATCGTTCAGCTTGCCGAGGCTGAGCCGGGTATTGACCAGGCCATAGGCCGGGATGAACGAATAGCTTGCGTTGGGCGTCTTGGTGCCGTCGGCATTGCTCACCGGCGCGGCCAGTATGTCGCCGAGCAGGGCGCCGGTCACGGTCTGCGTGCTGCTGCGATAGGAATAATCGACATGCGCCTTGAGCTTGAGGCCGGCGGCGACCTGGCCGGCATAATCGGCGTTGATCGTCACCGACCAGCGCGGCGCGTTGGTCAGGCGCGTGCCGGTATAGTTCGCCGTCGGGCTGGCGACATAGTCCGTGAACCTGGCGTCCGTATAGGTGACGGCGCCGCCGATCGAGACGTCGCGCACCGGCTTGAGCGCGAGCGTCGCCTCGAACCCGCGCGAGCGCAGGCCCGGCGCGTTGCCGATCGCCGAAGCGAGGATGAAGCCGCCGATGCCGGTGCTGACCGGGGTCAGGATCGTGGCCTGGAAATTGGTGTAGGTCGAGGAATAGAGATCGACGTTCAGGCGCACCCGGCGCTCGAGGAATTCGGACTTCACGCCGACTTCCCAGCTCTTCACCGATTCCGGATTGTACGGATCATATTTGTTGCCGACAAAGGCGACGCCGCCCGGCTTGTAGCCGGTCGCATAGGATGCATAGACCATCACGTCGCGACTGATCGTGAATTGCGGCGCGATGCGATAGGTGAAGCGCCCGCCCTTCTTCGATCCGCTGCGGAAATCCGCGGTCGGCGCATTGCTGGTGGCGACGAAGGCCGGCGAATATCCGGTGATCGCCACCGGATCGACGTTGATGTAGCCGATCGCCTGGCTGTTCCAGTCGTAATTGTAGCGCCCGCCGAGCGTGAGGCTGAGCCGGGGCGAGAAGGTGAACTTGGCCTGGCCGAAGACCGCCGCGGTTTCGTTGTGCGCGTCGAACACCACGGCATTGCCCAGCAGCTTGCCCGTCACCGGATCGTTCGCGCCGGTCAGCGCGTACAGGGTGGCGGCCGGAACGCCGCCCGCCGACACCAGGGGAGCGCCCAGCGTGCCCCATTGCACCTGCGTCTGCCGCGCGTTGAGCTTGTTGTAGAAGGCGCCGGCGAGATATTCGAAGAATTGCCCGGTCGGCGAGGCGAAATGCACCTCCTGGCTGAACTTGTTGGTCTTCAGCCGGCCCTGGTTGAACGGGATATAGGAGGCGACATTGCTGGGCAGCAGATCGGCCGGCGTATCATTGCCATAAGCGGTTTCGCGATAGGCGGTGATCGAGGTCAGCGTGTTCTCGCCGAGCTGATAGGTGGCGTGGAGCGACCCGCCTTTGTTGACCGTGGTGATCGAGCCCATGAAGCTGTCGGCATTGCTGGCATTCTGCGGCCCGGGCGTGACGCCCAGCGCGATCATCTGCGCGGTGATCGCCGCCGAGGGCGCGTAGACCGAGCCGGCCGGCCCGCCGACCGGGATGCGGACCGACGTGTCGTAATGGCGGGTATATTCGCCCGCCAGGACGAACTCCAGCGTGTCGCGGGGCTGGTAGAGCAGCTTGGCGCGCACCCCATATTCGTCGACCCGGCCGAGATTGCGGTTGAGCACGACATAGCGCCCGACCCCGTCCTGCCCCAGATCGAACCCGGACACGCGCAGCGCGGCATTGCTGCCGAGCGGCACATTGACGGTGCCGTTCACGTTGCGATCGTTGCGCTCGCCATAGCTGCCGTAGAAAGTGCCGGACAGCTTGCCCAGTTCAGGCATGTTGGTGGTGATCGAGATCACGCCCGAGGTCGAGTTCTTGCCGAACAGCGTGCCCTGCGGCCCCATCAGCACATCGACGCGCGCCACATCGGTCAGGCCGATCAGGCCGTTGTCGCGCTGCGCGTCCATCACGACGTCGTCGACCACGACGTTGACCGACTTGGCGTTGGAGAAGTCGAACGAGGTGCTGCCGACGCCGCGGATCTGGAAGGCGGCGCCCTGCGTCGGATCATATTGCAGGCCGGGCACCACATTGGGGAGATCGGTGAGCGAGGTGTAGCCGGTCTTCTCGAATGCTTCGCCGGTGACCGAGGTGATCGCGATCGGCACCGATTGCGCCTTTTCGCGCCGGCGCTGCGCGGTCACCACGATATCGGCCAGGCCGGCATCGGCGGGCGCGGCCTGCGCGGCGGCGGACGAGTCGGCCGGCGTGCTTTGCGCTGACGCATGTTCAGCCCCGAGACCGAGCCCGCAGAGCAGCGCCGTACCGGTCATCAAGCGGCGAATAGAAGAAGCGTTCATCGAAAATCCCCAAAAAGCGCGCCGATTCGGCGGCTGCCTTGCGGGTCCTCTAGGCCGGCTCCATGACACTCAAATTACAGTTGTTCAGTTCTTTTCGGAAAGTCCGGCGAGGCATTTCGGGGGGCGTTCCAGCGCCGGCCTGGCACGCGTCGCAGCGGAAATCCGGAGGATCCAGAGCGATATCGCCATCAGCAGGATCGCGGCGAGCGCCGGCAGCAATTGCACCGCAAGGAACGCATGTTCGGCTCCGCGCGGGGCGCGCGGATCGAATCCGGCCGCGTGATATCCCGCGAACAACAGCCCGGCGCCGAGCGCGCCGCACAGGTTGAACGGCACATGGAAGCCGGCATAATAGGCCGCGGCGCGCGTGGTATCCGCGTTCGCGCCCGTATCGGCATCGAGCCGGGCGCCGAGCAGGACGCGGAGCGCCATGAAGTCGATCGCCGAGACCAGCCCGAACAGCGCGCTCCACAGCATCAGGATGGCGGGGCGCTCCGGCGGCACCGCGATCAGCGCGGCGCCGAGCAGAAGATTCGCCCACAGGATGATCCGCAACAGGCGCGCGGGCGGGATGCGCGTACCGAGCCGCAACGTCGCCACGACGCCAATCGCCGCGCACAGCGTCTGCACGAAGATGCCGGTCGCGCCCCAGCCCGGCAGCGCGAGGGCAAAGCCGACGACGTAGAGATAGCCGGTGCCGGTAATCGCCGTATGGGCGCCATTGAGCGCGAACAGCGCCGCGAGCAATCGATTGGGACGATTGGCGAAGAGCAGCCGGACCGGCTCGATCAGGGCCGCGCGGTGCCAGCGATGGGGCATTGCGGGGCGATCCGGCGCGCGCGCGATCAGCAGCGCGTGGGCGAGCGGCGCGCCGACCAGGATCGCCAGCAGCATCGCGACGAAGGACGATGGCGCGCGCCCCGCCTGCAGCATGGCGAGCAGCGAAAAGGCGACGCCGCCGGCCAGGCCGAACAGCGTGCGCAGCCCGAAGATCTGCACGCGCGCTGCACCGGCGGTCGCCTCGAGCGCCCAGGCGCCGTGGGTGACGTTGCAGATCGCCCATCCGACGACGAGCCCGACCAGCGCGAGGGCGAGGAACGGCACGCCGGCCGCGCCGTTCGACAGCAGCAGCGCGCCGCCGGCCAGGATGATCAGCACCGTGCCGCCCAGCATCCACGGCGCGCGCCGCCCGATCCGCGCCGATCCGCGGTCCCCCAGCGCCCCGGCCAGGACCTCGGCGGGGATCGAGGCGAAGTTCGCCAGCATCACCAGCCAGCCGACCGTACCGATCGGCAGGCCGAGATCGCCCGACAGATAGGGCGCGAGAAAGCTGCGACGTGCCAGATCATAGCCCGCGAAAAGCAGCGTCGGCAGCGATAGTGCCAGGAGCCGGACGGGCGGCCGTGCCCGCCGATCGATCATGCCGCAGATCTCATCGCCGCGCCTTAGGCCGGCGATGTGCCGATTCTATGACGGTCGGCCCGCGGCTTCCGCCGTGCGCCAGGCGGCCAGCGCGGCGAAGGCGCCGCGATAATGGTCGCGCTCGGGGATCTTGCGCGCCATCGCAACCATCCGCATGCCGAACAGCGCGATCGAAATGACCTGGGCCGCGGCACGGTCGAACGCGTCGCCGGGGCCGAACCCGAGCCACGCAAGATCGCCGGCGCGGATATTCTCGCCGCGCCGCCTGCGCATGTCGAGCGCGTGCGGTATCAGGCTCGGCGCGCGGACGCTGGCGAGCGCGATCATCGAGGTCGCCTTCACGAGGTCGCGCGCGCTGGCATCGTCGCCGGGCACGCCGTCGGCGCCGCGGATCTTGTCGCGCTCGGCGTGGAAGTGGGTGATCACGGCATGCAGCCCGGCGACGACCAGGGCAGCGCGCGCGCCGAAATGATAGACGACGGTGGAGGCGGGCACCCCCGCCGCCAGCGCGACGGAGCGATGCGTCACCGCTTCGATTCCCTGCGAGACGATGATCTGCGCCGCGCTGTCGGCGATGCGGCCCCGCTTGGGGTCGTCGAGATCGCCATTGGGCAGATCGTGCGGCTCGAGCATGGCGATCAGGCGCGGAATCGCCGTGCACGCCGGGTCGCTGTCGCGGGGCAGCAGCCCATCGGCGAAACGCTGGAGGCACAGCAGGCGCAGCAGCGCATAGCCGGGATCGTCTTCGGAGCCGAGCGCGAAGCCCGCCTCGTCCAGGATATAGCCCAGCGCCGGATCGGACAGCGCATCCGTTCCGAACAGCAGCGTCGACCAGAAGGCGCCGGCCCGGTCGAGCCACGCGTCCAGCGCGGGCCAGGGCGCATCCTGAAGGGCGCGATCATGCACCAGTTCGATGAGGAACAGCGCCTGCCGGCGACCGCGCGCCAGCCAGTCGCGAAAGGCGAGATCGGTGAGCGCCGCGCGCGCCCTTGCGTCCGTTGCCCCGAGCTCGCGGGCGAAAGCCAGCCAGCGATCGAAGAAATGCCCGTCGCGCGCCGCCGCGGCAGCGACGACGCGTTCGATCAATTGCTCCTTCGTGCCCATGCGCGCCGAGATGACCGCCACGCTCACGCCGAGCTTCAGCGCGAGCGGGCGCAAGGTCAGCTCGGGCAGGCCCTGGGCGACGATGATGTCGAGCGCCGCATCGACGATCGCGTCGGCACTGACGCCATTCTGGCCGGCGGATTCGCTTGCGGGCATGTGCGCTACGTATCCAACCCGACCCGACCCGTCACGATCCAATATGATCGCGCCCCGGGCCGGCGCACGGGGAATATGGCGCGGGGAGGAATGCCCGGCCGATGACGCCGGCAGAACCGGCGAACAGCGCGGTCGCGCGGCGGCACTTGTGGGATTCCACCGCCAGCATCCTCTCCCGCTTCTGGTCGCCGCCGTCGGATCAATCGCCAGCATCGTGACGCTCCGGGCGCGGCCGGCCTCAATAGGACAGGCTGAGCGTTGCCCGGAAGGTCCGGCCGAACTCCGGCCGGGCGAGGAAATAGCTGGTGCCCATGCCGCCGGCATCGAAGGAGCCGGCGCGCGGATTGCCCTCGGTCAGGCCGAGCGCGTTGGTGACGTTGGTGAGGTGGAGGGCGAGGCTCAGCCGGTCGGTGAGCCTGGCGGTCGCGTCGATATTGACCAGCGAGAAGGGCGGCAGCCGCTGGGTGTTGGCGATGTCCGCGAAGCGCGCGGAATAATGCGCGAATTCAGTATCGAGGCGCAGCCTGCCGCCGAACAGCTCGAGCCCCGGCGTGGCGCGGAGCGAGAGCTGCGGCACCCGGATGAGCTGGTTGCCGGTGACGTTGCGCGTGACGGGCACGCCGCCGACCAGTTCGACATAGCTGAAATGGCGGTAGCGCGGATCCTGGAGCGTGGCCTGCACATCGAGCTTCAGCGGGCCGATCAGATCGGCATGGCCGGCCAGTTCGAGGCCGATGGTCGCGGTGTCGGCGATCGAGGTCCGGTCGACATAGCTGTTGGTGGCGGGATCGAAGCGGTGGTCAGTGAAGGGCAGCCGCGCGAAATGGGTGCGGAAGGCGACGGCCGACAGGTTCCAGTGCGGATGGCGCAGGATCAGCCCGGCCTCCGCCATGGCGATCGGGACCACGGCTTCGTCCGTGCGGTTCGGCGTGGCGGTGAACTCGCTGGCGCTGGGCAGCCGGGCAATGTGCGTGAAGCGCAGGAACAGGCCCGTGCCCGGCACCGGATTGAGGTTGACGCCCGCAGTCCAGCTCAGGCCGGAGAAATGACGGCGGATCGGCTCGACCAGGCCATTGCCCGTCAGCACGGCATCGTCGGCCAGGGTCGCCGGATCGCCGAGATCGAGCGGCGTCGATCCCTCGACGCCGCCGCCGATCCGCACCTGTTCCCAGCGCCCGCCCAGATCGATCCGCCAGTGCGGCGCCACCTTCCACTCGTCGGCGAGATAGAGGGCGATGTTCGAGGAGCGCAGCGCGACCGCATCGAACAGCGAGCCGTAGCGCACGAACCCGTGATCGGTCAGCGCGCCGACCTCCCGGCCATTCGCGTCGACCCCCACGACGTCGAGCCGCCGCGCCCGGCCGCGCACGTCGAGCAACACGGTGCCCATCGTCCGGTCGAAATCGAGCCTGGCATCGTCATAGGTGAGGCCCAGCGCGAGATCGTGATGGCCCCAGCGATCGACACTGCGCGTCAGCCGCGCATCGCCGACGACCTCCCGCATCGGCATCCAGACCGACAGCAGATTGGCGCCGACGACCAGCCCGTTACCGTTGCTGCCGGGCAGGAACGGCGCCCCCGTATCGGCATAGCGGATCAGCGCGGTTGCCGTGCCCGGAAAGGCCGAGGCCAGTTGCGGCAGGACGGTGGCGGCATAATCGGCCCCCGTCATCGGCCGGCCGACCGGGAACAGCGCGTTGCGCAAGGTGCTGCCGGTGCGCAGCCGCGCCCTGACGTCAAGCGCGCCGCGCTCGCCGAGCGCGAGCCTGCCGGCGATCGTATAGGCGGTGATCCGGCTGTGCGTGCCCTGCGACAGATCGAAATCGCTGAAGCCGGTGGCCGTCCTGAAGCGCATATGGACCGTGTCCGGCCCGGCCAGCGTATCGGACAGCGGATCGAAGCCCGGAATGCCGCGAACATGGCCCTGGCCATCGAACCGGAGCGGGACGGGCAGATAGAGGATGACGCGATCGTCGAGCCGCCTCACGTTGAACGACAGGCGGGCATGGCCATCGTCATAATCGATCCCGGCGCGGAGCTGGCCGCCGCGATCGGCGGGATAGCCCGGATCGCGCAGGCCATCGTCGCGGCGATAGAAGCCGCCGATCGAGACGCCCAGGTCCGGCGCGATCCGCGCGCCGGCAAAGCCGTCGATCCGCGCATAGCCGGCGTCGCCCCCGGTCGCCGACAGCGTGACCCCGGCGCCGCGCAGCCCGGTGCGGGTGACGAAATCGATGCTGCCGCCGGGCGCATTGGGCGTGAAGATCGCCGAGGGCCCGCCACGCACCGCCTCCACCCGCTCGACGGTGGCGTCGATCCGGTAGATCTGGTCGGTGTTGAGATAGCCGAGCCCGCCGTCATACTGGACCGGCAGGCCGTCCTCGAGCAGCGCCACCGAGGAATAGCCGTCCGTCGGGATGCCCCGCGAGCGGACATTGTTGCTGGCCTCGCCGCCAGTCGATTCGACCCAGAAGCCGGGGATCTGCTTGAACAGGTCGGCGGTCGATAGCGGCCCCTTGCGCGCAAGCGTGGCGGCATCGATCTGCGTGACCGCGTAGCTCAGCTCGGTCTCGCCGAGCGGCGCCGTGGCGGCGCGGCCCGTCACCACGATATCGGCGGGCGCGGGTGGCGGCGGGAGTGCCGCGGGGGCCGGTGGCGGGACGATGCTCCGCCGGACCGCCCCGGCGGGTGCCCCGGCCGGCGCCCGGCGCAGCGTCACCACGCGGTCGCTGAAGCGCGCGATGACGAGCCCGCTGTCGCGCAGCAGCCGCTCGAGCGCCGCGCGAACCGGCATGGCGCCGCGCAGCGCCGGGCTGCGCCGGGCGACGGTCGCCTCATAGGGGTAGAGCAGCTGGACGCCGGCCTGGCGCGCGAACCGGTTCAGCGCGTCGCCGAGATCCGCCGCCGGAATGTCGAAGCGCGCCGATCTTTCGGCCGGCGCAGCCCGGACCGGCGCGGGAAGGAGCATCGCCGCGCCGCACAGCAGCCCCCCGACCATGCGCGCGGCACGGCCGGCCGAGGGCGTGAAGAGGAAGCGCAGGCCGCGAATCGGACGCATGGCACTCCAGTGGCGTCCCTGCGCGACAGCTTCATGTCACATGGCGACGGCGCGCCCGGTCAGCCGCGCCCGCGGAACAGCAGGATCCGGCCGCCCTCCCGGCGATGATCGATGCCGAAGCTTTCGTGCAGGGCGAGCAGGAAGCTGTCGGGATCGTCGACCAGGAACGCGCCGCCGAGCCGCGTGGAGGCGAGCCCGGCGTCCCCGAGCACGATCTTCTCGGGAAGATAGCGGTTGAATTCAGCGATCGCCCGATCGAGCGGCATGCCATCGAACAGGATCCGGCCGCTCTGCCAGGCGGTGGCGGCGGCGAGCGCATCCGGCGACCATGCCGCAACCCGCGCCGCGCCGGCGCTGACCGTCAGCGCGCTGCCGGCGCGGATGGTCTCGGCGAGCGTGCCGCGATAGACGGCGGCCGCCCGGCCGGCCAGGACGACCAACTGCCCGCCGTCCGGCCCGAGCCGCACATCGAAGCTGCCGCCGCTGAGCCGGGCCTCGATCGGAGCGCTGTACAGGCGCAGCGGCTTCTCCGCCCCGCGGACGAGCAGGGCAGCTTCGCCGCGCTCGATCCAGAATTCGTGCTCGTCCGCGAAATGCCAGCCGACCCGCGTATCCGTGTTGAGCGTCGCATGGCTCCCGTCCGGGAGGCGGATGGTCCGGCGCTCGCCGATGGCGGTCTCGGCATAGGCCCGGCGCGGCCAGGCGAGGAACGCGCCCGCCCCGCTGATGCCGAGCGCGGCGGCGAGGACGCCGCCGGCCACGGCGCGGCGCGACCATGCCACCGGCGCAGGCGGGCCGGCTTCCGCCCCGGGCGGCGGGCTGGTTTCGGCGGGGGCGTCGAGCAGCGCGGGAAGACGCGGGTCCGCCGTCCGCCGCCAGGTCGCGGCGACCTGCGCAAAGGCCGCGGCGTGCCGAGGATCAGCAGCGCGCCAGGCGTCGAACGCCTGCTCGTCGGCGGTGCCGCCATCAAGCGCCACCAGCCAGTCGATCGCCTGCTCGCTCAGCTTCGCTCCAGCCTTTCCTTGCTCTCCCATGCAGTCGCTTGCTCCGTGCTCGCCTGTGCTTCCTGCCGGTTCAGCCGCTGCGTCAACAGGCGAAGGGCCTTGATCAGGTGTGTCTCCACCGTTGAGACGGAGATATTCATTCTTTCCGCTACCTGGGCCGGCGGCAAGCCCTCAATTCTCCGCAAGACCATCGCCTCGCGCATGCGCGGTGGCATCTGCTGCATCACGCTGACGACATGGCGCAGTTCGGAACGGTCCATCGCCACCACATCGGGAGTCGGATCCTGGTCGGCGACTTCGAGCGTGTGCAGGATCGCGCCCCGATCGAGCCGGACCACCTCGGCCCGGCGGAAGCGCTCGATCGCCAGGTTGCGGACGATCCGCACGGTGAAGGCGTGCGGGTTGGCGATACCGGCCCAGTCGTCGAGCCCGAACAGCCGCGCATAGGCTTCCTGCACCAGTTCCTCCGCCTCGTCCGCCTGGCGGACGAGGCTCATCGCGTAGCGATGCGTCTGCTGGTGATGGACGAAGACGCGATCGGCGAACCAGATATCGATGTCACGCAGCCAGGCCATGTCGTTCGCCGCCCCCATCGCAGATGTCGGATGAGGGGCACCTAGGGCGCTGGTGTGACAGATGCTTGACACCGGGCCGCCATCGATGCCGCGCGCGGCGCCCCGGACCGTCCCGCGCCCTTCCCCGAAAAAAATTTCCGCCGGCGATAGCGGAAAGCGCCGCCCGCCCCGTCTGCGCGGCGAAGCACAACCGAAAGCCAATCACCGTCGCGCACCCGCGCGGCGGAACGACCGGTCGCGACCGTCGCGGCCCGGGCGGTCGCGATCGGAAACCAAAGGGGAATATCATGAAGCCATTGCTGATGACGACGTCGCTGCTCGCCCTCCTGTGCGCCGGGACGGCCCCGGCCTGGGCACAGGAGGCGCAGGGCCAGCAGGCGGATGCGCAACCGGCACAGGGCGGCGACCCCGGCGACATCATCGTCACCGGCCGCGCCGGCACCGGCCAGCGGACCAAGGCCGAAATGAGCTATTCCGTCACGCGCATCGGCGAGGAAGCGCTGCGCCTGCAGGCGCCGACCAGCGTGACCGAGGCGCTGAAGTCAGTCCCCGGCTTCTGGGTCGAATCCTCGGGCGGCGAGGCAAGCGGCAATGTCCGCGCGCGCGGCGTGCCGGTCGACGGCTTCGGCTCGATCCAGCTGCTCGAGGACGGCATCCCGGTCCAGCACGATCCCGCGCTCGGCTATCTGAACGCCGACCAGGTGTTCCGCCTCGACGAGACGATCGACCGGATCGAAGTGGTGCGCGGCGGCCCCGCCTCGCTGTTCTATTCGAACGCGCCCGCCGGTGCGGTCAACTTCATCCCGCGCCAGGTGGGCGACAAGGCGGAGGGCCTCGTCAAGGCCTCGCTGGGCGCCGACAGCCTGTACCGCCTGGATTTCTGGGCGGGCGCCCCGGTCGGCGAATGGAAGCTCGCGCTGGGCGGCTTCTATCGCTCCGAAGGCGGCGTGCGCGACCCCGGCTTCACCGCCAACCGCGGCGGCCAGATCCGCGCCACCGTGTCGCGCGCGTGGGAACGCGCCAAGATCAGCCTCGATGTCAAGCGGATGGACGATATCGTCGGCTTCTACACCGGCATCCCGATGCGCACCTATCCGGACGGCAAGATCCGCGCGGTGCCGGGCTTCGATGGCCATTACGGCACGGTCGCGGGACCCGAGACCGAGCGTGTTCGCATGATCGAGGGCGATGGCAGCATCTATAATTTCGACAACAGCGTCGGCACCCAGGTGAAGCGCACGCAGATCACCGGCAAGTTCGAGTTCGAGCCCTGGGACGACTGGAAGATCGCCAACACGACCCGCTACAATGACAGCAGGACGCAGCGGAACGGCGTGTTCCCCAACACGCTGCAAAGCGCGGCGAGCCTGCTGACGCAGCAGGCGGGGCTGCTGGGCCAGGCGCCGGGCGCCAGCGCGCTGCAGTTCCGCTATGCGACCGCGCCCAGCCAGATCTTCGACACCGCCAACCAGAATGGCAATGGCCTGGTGATCGTGGGCGGCCTGCGCGGCCTGACGATGCCGGTGAAGGAATTCATGAGCGACACCCGCCTCTCGCACCGCTTCGCGATGGGCTCGACCAGCCACGACATCAGCTTCGGCTATTATTTCGCGCATATCGACGAGGATTTCAGCCGCTACTCCTCGACCGCGCTGCTCGACGTGCAGGACAATGCCCGGCTGCTCGACCTGGTCGCGGTCGATGCCGCGGGCAACGTCGTCAAGACCTTCACCGACCATGGCATCTACAAATATGGCTATGAATGGGAGGACGCGCATGGCGAACAGACGACCAACGCGCTCTACCTGTCCGACGAATGGCAGATCACGCCCAAGCTGCGCGTCGACGGCGGCGTGCGCTGGGAGACGATGCGCGCACGCGGCACCGTCGCGCTGAAGAAGACCGTCAACCTGGGCACGCCGGCGACGTCCTCGATCCTCACCGGCAGCGGCGTCTATGCCAATTACGACAATGATTTCAGCCACACGACCTGGACGCTGGGCGTGGACTATCAGTTCAGCAAACATGCCGGCCTGTTCGCCCGCTATACCTCGGCCAACCGGCTGCCGAGCCTGGGCAACTACATCACCAGCCCGACGGCGAAGCCGATCATCCAGACGATGGACCTGGGCGAAATCGGCCTGAAATATTCCAGCCCGCTGCTCGACCTCTACGCGACCGGCTTCTGGACCAAGTACAACAATGTCTCCTTCACCAATTATCGCTTCGACCTGAACGGCCCGGCGATCAGCGAGACGCGCTATGCCAATACGCAGACCTTCGGCGTCGAGCTGGAAGGCACGCTGCGGCCGGTCCGCTGGTTCGACCTGTCGGGCACGGCGACGTTCGAGGATCCGCGCTACAAGGGCCTCACCTATGTCGACGCCTCGAACAAGACGTTCGACTATGACGGCAATCGCCTGATCCGCGTGCCGACGGTCAGCCTGCGGCTGGTGCCGGGCCTCAACCTGCTCGACGGCCGCGTCCGGCTGCAGGGATCGTGGGAATATGAAGGCGCGCGCTATGTCGACACGGCCAATTCCGTGCGGCTGCCGGCCTATGGTACGATCAACCTGAGCGCGCGGTTCGACATCACGCGCGGGCTGTCGATCTACGGCTATGTCGACAATCTCAACAACTCGCTGGGCCTGACCGAAGGCAATCCGCGCGCGGGCGAACTGCAGAACGGCGATGCCGGCGCCAACACCTTCATCGCGCGGCCGCTGATCGGGCGGAATTTCCGCGCGGCCGTGATGTACCGGTTCTGACCATGACCATGCGCCGCGCCTCCGCCCTTCTCTTCTCCCTCGTCCTGGCCGTGCCTGCCCTTGCGCAGGCCGGCCAGGCGGGCCCGCTGCCCGAGCGGGCGGACGCAGGCGCGCCCTGGCGCGTGCTCAAGGGCACGCTGACCCGCGCCAGCCACGAACATTATACCGAGATCCCGTTCGACCTGCCCGCCGGCGTGGCGCGGATCACCATCCGCTTCACCTATGGCGGCAGGGAGCAGCATTCGGTCATCGACCTGGGGCTGCGCGACCCGCAGCGCTTCCGCGGCTGGAGCGGCGGCGCGCGCGACCATATGACGCTCAGCACCGAGGAAGCGACGCCGGGCTATCTCCCCGGCCCGCTGCCGGCCGGGCGCTGGAAGCTGATCCTCGGCGCGCCCAATATCCGCGAAGGCGCGCATGCGGCCTATGCGGCGCAAATCTTCCTCGAGCGCCGGCCGACCGTCACCGAATTCGCCGACGCCCCGATCGCGGCCGGACCCGGCTGGTATCGCGGCGACCTGCACATGCACAGCGGCGACAGCGACGGGAAGTGCAAGGCCCAGTCGGGCGCGAGCATCCCCTGCCCGGTCTATCGCACCGTCGAGGCGGCGGCGGCGCGCGGCCTCGATTTCATCGCGCTCAGCGACCACAACACCACGGCGCAATACAATGCGCTGCGCGAACTGCAGGGTGCGTTCGACCGGCTGCTGCTCGTGCCGGCGCGCGAGATCACCACCTTCTGGGGCCATAGCAACGTCTTCGGCCCCACCGATTTCCTCGATTTCCGCATGACCGGCCCGCACTGGGACCAGGCGCGCACATGGATCGACGCCGTGCATCGCGAGGGCGGGATCGTATCGATCAACCATCCCGGCGCGCCTTCGGGCGAGCTGTGCATGGGCTGTGGCTGGCGCATCGACGACCTGCCGGACGGGGCGGTGGATTCCGTCGAGGTCGTCAATGGCGGCACGATGCGCGAGACGCGCGCCGCCGACAGCCCGCTCCAGGGCTTCGCCTATTGGACGACGCTGCTGAACATGGGCCGGCACGTCACCGGCGTCGGCGGCAGCGACAGTCACGAGGCCGACCGGCCGGCGGGTGAGCCCGGCGCCGTCGGAAGCCCGACCACCGTCGTCTACATGCGTGCCTTGTCGGTACACGGCCTTCTCGCCGGCATCCGTTCGGGCCGGGTGTTCATCGATGTCGAGGGCACGAAGGACCGGCTGCTCGACCTTTCGGCCTCCGCCGGCGGCCAGCATGCCGAGATGGGCCAGACGCTGCGCCTCCATCCCGGCGCGGCGGTCCAGTTCGCCGTCGCGTTGCGGGGCGTGCCGGGCGGCACCGTTCAGCTGGTGATCGACGGCCGCGCCGACCCGGCGTGGCGCACGACGTTCGACAAGGGCCAGCCGCCGACGATCGCGCCCTGGCGCAGCGACGGGCGCGCCCACTGGATCCGGGCGGAGGTCCGCGACGGCGAAGGGCGGCTGCTGCTGATCGGCAACCCGGTCTATACCGTGCCGGCGCCATAGTATCGCATCCGGCACGGAAGGGGCGGGACAGCACGCGCCCCGCCCCCCGCGCCGCTCCCTCTCAGGGCGCGACCTCGGCCAGATCGCGCGCCATGGGTTCCGTATCGGCTGGAGCCGTGCGGCGATTGGTGGGAATGGGCAGGCCCAGATTGCCGCGCAGCGTGGTGTGCTCATATTCAGTGCGGAACAGTCCGCGCGCCTGCAGCAACGGCACGACTTCTTCAGTGAAGCGCCTGAACTGGCTTGGGTGGCCGGCGTGGACGTTGATGCCGTCGAACGCGCGGTTTTCGAACCAGCGGGCGATTTCGTCGGCCACCGTCTCGGCCGAGCCCACGAACGGGCTCGTAAACTGGTCGCGGAAGAACTCGACCGTCTCGCGCAACGAGAAGCCGCGCTGGGTGGCCAGTTCGGTGACGTGCCTGGCCTGGGTGAAGAAGCTGCTTTTGGCATATTCCAGCGTCTCGGCCGGGAACGGCGCGTCGAGATCATATTGGCGGAAGTCGTGCCAGCCGAACGCGCGGCCGAACTCGGCCAGCGCCTGATCGAAGCTCTGGTCGATCCGGCGATGCTCGCGCTCGATCGCGCGCGCCTCCTCGTCAGTGTCGCCAACCGTGATCGAGAAGCCGGGCAGGATGATGATCTCGTCGGGGT
>CAISGR010000001.1 GCA_903884945.1 uncultured bacterium | reverse complement strand
GGCGGCGGCGCTGCGCCGGCCGCTACGCCCCCCGCCGCCGCCGCGCCCGCGCCTGTGGCCGCTCGCGCTGCTCCAGCGCACCCCGCTGCTGCCACGCCGGCGGTTGCTGAGGTGACCCGCTTCGGCGCTATCGACGGCGTGGATTTCGTCGAGCAAGCCCGCACCTTCGGCCTTGCCGAGCGGGGTCGCGAACTGCTCGAGCAGAACGGCCGGGGCGAAGTCAGCGTCGAGTCCTGTCGCGCCGCGCTGCTGACCGCCGCGACCGAACGTCAGCGGGCAGCCTCGCCGCCGATCGCCGGGCAGACCGCGCACATCACGCATGACGAGCGCGACAAGATGCGCAGCGGGATCGAGTCCGCCCTGATGCACCGTTTCCGCCCGAGCAATGCGCTCGACACTGCGGTGGATGCCGGCCACTGGCGCGGCATGTCCCTGCTGGAGATCGGACGCCGTAATCTGGAGCTGAACGGCGAAAAGACGTCGGGCAAGTCCAAGCGCGAAATCGCCGACATGTGCCTGCGCGCTCACTCCACGTCCGACTTCCCGTCCGTGCTTGCCAACGTCGCCCACAAGACCCTGCGCGACGGCTATCAGACGGCGCCGCGGACGTTCACGGCATGGGCGCGCCAGTCCACTCTGCCGGACTTCAAGCCGATCAGCCGCGTGCAGTTGGGCGGCGCGCCCGCACTGCTGCAGGTGCCGGAAGGTGGGGAAATTACGCAGGGGACGATCGCCGACGGTAAGGAGGTCTATGCCCTGGCCACCTTCGGTCGCATCTTCAACATCACGCGTCAGACCCTGATCAACGACGATCTCGACGCGTTCTCGCGCATCCCCAACATGTTCGGGCGAGCCGCCGCCGATCTGGAATCCGACACCGTCTACGGCATTCTGCTGTCCAACCCGAATATGGGCGACGGCAACCCGCTGTTCGGCTCCGTCCACGGCAATCTGGCAGGCGCCGGCGGCGCGGTGAGCATGACGACTGTGCAGGCGGCGCAGATCGCCATGGGCAGCCAGGTGGGCCTGGAAGGCCGCCCCATCAACATCATGCCGAAGTGGCTGCTCGGCGGGACTTCGACTTGGGTTCCCGCCTATCAGCTGCTGAAGCCGGTCAACTCGACCAAGAGCACGGACGTGAACCCTTATCAGGACGCGTTTGTACCGATCATCGAGCAACGCCTCAACGGCGGTACGAACGCCACGCCCTGGTTCCTGATCGCCGATCCGGCCACGGTCGATACGATCGAATACGCCTACCTCGAAGGGGAAGAGGGCGTTTTCCTGGACGAGCGGATCGGGTTCGAGGTGGACGGCATGGAGTTCAAGGCCCGCTTGGACTTCGCTGCCAAGGCGATCGACTCGCGCGGCATGTATAAAAACCCGGGTGTCGTCAACGGCTAAGCCGTTCGGCCAAAGTTCAGCAAAGGGCGTCCTCAGCGGCGCCCTTTGCTGTTTTCCGGCTTCAGGTCACCCCGTCTGTGGCCGGGAAACAGCAAGAGGCTTAGCAACATGAAGAACAAAATCTCCAATGGCGGCCACCTGTCGCTCTCGGCGCCGAGCGGCGGCGTGACCTCCGGCGTAGGCGTCAAGATCGGTGGCATTTTCGGTATCTCGACCGTGACGGCCCCCGCCGCTGCACTCGTCGATATTGAGGTCGCCGGCGTCTTCGACCACCCCAAAACAGCCTCGCAGACCTTCGCGGTCGGTGACCTCGTTTACTGGGATGACACCAATAAAGTCATGACATCGACGAGCGCCGGCAACACCAAGATCGGGCTTGCCGTCCTGGCTGCGGCGGGCTCAGACGCCAACGTCCGCGTGCGGTTGGTCCCGATCATCTAGGTCGTCGCGCCCGCGCCGATTTTCCCCACCTCAATCGCGAGAAAACACATGAGAACGCTTATCGCGTCGGCGGCCTATGGCGCGCTGGCGAGCGCTGCCCTTTCCCCGGTTGACGGCGAGGGCGGCGCGGGCCAAGGCGACGGACAGGCCGCCGCCGACAAGGCCGCCGCCGACAAGGCCGCCGCCGACAAGGCCGCCGCCGACAAGGCCGCCGCCGACAAGGCCGCCGCCGACAAGGCCGCCGCCGACAAGGCCGCCGCTGACAAGGCCGCCGCTGACAAGGCCGCCGCCGACAAGGC